>NZ_CP114282.1 GCF_027107535.1 Streptomyces aurantiacus
ATGTGCCGCCAGTCTGCCACTGTCTGCCTGACCAAGTCGCCCACCGCCGTCCAGCGCGGCGCGAACGGTGTTGCCGAACGGCTGGCCGTTCTTCGTGATCCACGAGATCGCCGGGGACGGCGCCATTCGCTGGTATCGGTCCTGCTCACCGCCTGCTGCGCGGTGCTGGCCGGGGCTCGCTCCTACCTGGCCGTGGGCCAGTGGGCCCGCCACGCGCCCCTGGACGCACTCGCCCGCCTCGGCGTGCGCGCCGCCGGCCCACTGGGCGTGCGGCGCGCACCGTCCAGCTCCACTATCCGCCGTCTCCTGACTCTCGTATGTCCCGGCGGGCTTGCCGACCTGCTCGGATGCGACCCTGCAGGCAGTCGGCACCTGGCCGTGGACGGCAAGGTTGCCCGCGGCTCGCGCACGGACACCGGCCCGGCCGCCCACCTGCTCTCCGCCGTCCTGGAAGACGGACGCACCGTCAGCCAGCTGCGGGTGCCGGACAAGACCACCGAGGTCACCGGCTTCACGAAGCTGCTGTCCCCGTTCGACCTGGCCGGTGTCGTGGTGACCGCCGACGCCCTGCACACCCACCGTGACCACGCCAGGTGGCTGGTCGAGGCGAAGGAGGCGCACTACCTGTTGGTGGTCAAGCGGAACCAGCCGACGCTGCACAACGCGTTGCGGTCGCTGCCGTGGAAGAAGGTGACCGCCCGCCGTTACGACCGCGAGGCGGGGCACGGGCGGCGTGAGACCCGCTCGATACGCACGCTCACCGTCACTGGTCTCGGGCTGGACTTCCCGCACGTGGCGCAGGCCGCGAAGATCCACCGGCACCGCACCGACCTCAAGACCGGCAAGATCACCCGACAGACCGTCTACGCCATCACCGACCTGACGGCGCGTGCAGCCTCTCCCCAAGCCATCGGCCAACTCGCCCGCGCAATGGGGCATCGAGGCCGTGCACCACGTCAGAGACACTACGTTCGGCGAAGACGCCTCGAAGATCCGCACCGGGCACGGACCGGAGAACATGGCTACACTGCGCAGCTTCGCGATCAGCATCCTGCGCACCGCCGGACACCACAGCATCGCCGCGGGCCTGCGCGAGGTCTCCTACGCACCCTTCACCCGTCCGCTGGACTTGATCGGACTGCCCTGACCAGCAACACCGCACGACCACCAGGACTTTGAATCAGCCCTGTCACGCACCCCGACGCGCTACCCGAAGGCGACCGGATCCACCTCAAAGCCGCCTTGGCCAACTGCCCCGAACTGACAGCACTCGCCGAGCACGTGCGCTCCTTCGCCCACATGCTCACTCACCTGCAAGGCGACCGACTCCCCGAATGGATCGAAGCAGCCAGCGCCACTACCGAACTGCCCAGCCTCCGCCACTTCGCTCAGCACCTCCTGCGCGACCTCGACGCCGTCACCGCCGGTCTCACCCTCCCCTGGAACTCCGGCGTCGTGGAGGGCCATGTCAACCGGATCAAAATGCTCAAGC
Organism: Streptomyces aurantiacus; assembly: GCF_027107535.1. NCBI lineage: Bacteria > Bacillati > Actinomycetota > Actinomycetes > Kitasatosporales > Streptomycetaceae > Streptomyces > Streptomyces sp. Qhu-G9. Next base: position 1,493 of record NZ_CP114282.1, read on the forward strand.
GCCAGATGTTCGGCCGTGCGGGATTCCCCTTGCTTCGCAAACGAGTCCTCCTGGCCACCTGAGCGTTTGTCAGTGTCTGCTGGAATGCTGGCTTCGTCCGCGAGAGCGATACCAGGAGCCGTGCATGGGAACGTGGGGAACAGGCCCATTCGACAGCGATCTCGCTGCCGACTTCGTCGATGAACTCGAGGGACTGACTTCTCAGAAGGTCGTCGAAGTGCTCGAGCGAGCATTCCAGCGAGTCACGGATTCCGGAGCACGCGTGGATGGCGGCGACGGCACCGAAGCGGTGGCCGCCGCGGCTCTCGTTGCCAGCACAATCCCGGGCAGCGGAATTGTGATCGACCCTGATGACGGACCCAGAGAACCTCTGCCGCAGCTTCCGTTGGCTCTCCGCTCGTCGGCCGTGCTCGCTCTGCAGCGTGTACTCCAAGACGGATCGGAACTGCTGACCGGCTGGGTGGACAGTGCCGACGCCGCTCAGTGGCGCCACGAAGTCCAACGGATCGCGGAAGCCCTGGGAGCGATCGGGCACGAGCAGTAACCGCGCCACAAGAATTGGACCAGAGCCAGTTCGGGTTCTGGCCCACTTTCTGTGGAGCAGGCCGAGCACGTGCTCCCTCGGCAGCGGCAGAACCAGTGCGGCGCAGGTCAGACGCGCCCACCAGACTCACGCAGCGGAGTTCCTGCCCTGCTCCACAGAAAGTGGGCCAGAACCTGACTTCGGGAGTCACTGCGGCTTCCTCGCCGGCCGAAAGCGGCCGCCTCTCGCCGCTGCGAAATTCGGGCGGATAGCTGCGGGGCATCACGGCCTCCGAGGGGTTGCTGGATCGTCAATTGTCCAGCAACCCGACTCCATCAGAACCGGGGCATACCATCCCTACCGAACCCGGAACGGTTCAAGGACGCGTTTGCGAAGTAAGGCGCATCCCGCACGGCCGAATCTCTGACGCTTGAGCATTTGATCCGGTTGACATGGCCCTCCACGACGCCGGAGTTCCAGGGGAGGGTGAGGCCGGCGGTGGCGGCGTCGAGGTCGCGCAGGAGGTGCTGAGCGAAGTGGCGGAGGCTGGACAGTTCGGGAGTGGCGCTGGCTGCTTCGATCCATTCGGGGAGTCGGTCGCCTTGCAGGTGAGTGAGCATGTGCGCGGACGGTCTCGTCTCGGCAGACGACGCCTTCGCGCCTGCGGCCGGCGTGCTGCATGTCGAGGGCGGCCTCGCCAAGTCGGCCGTGGAACTGGCGCTGCTGCCGCCCGTGAGCGGCAGCAGCGCCAGCCGCTCTACTCCATAACGGCGTGCAGGGTGGTCACGGCCGTGCCGAACGCTCCGAGTGCGGCAAGCGGTCGGGCGAGACGGTGCTGGGTGTGGGCGACGACGACCAGGAGCCAGGTCCAGCGGTGGTATGCGCACGGGCGGGGGTGGCACCACCGCGCGCCGACCGCTGTACGGAGGCTGCTCCTCCGCTCAGCGGAGGAGCAGGGTCCGCAAGTGGAGTCCTGGGTCGTCCATTGCGACTCGCAGGAGTTCGGTGAAGGCTCTGCCCCACTTCTCGACGGTGGCACGGGTGAACAGGTCCGTGGAGTATTCGAAGGTGACGGTGATGTCCTCCTCACCGGGTACCAGGACCACGTACAGCTCGTTGCGTGCCACGCCCGCCACGGGAAGGCTTCGCACCGAGGCAGACACTGATCGCAGGTGCAGCGCGGGCGGTGGTGTGGTGACGACCGTGAACCTCACGGTCGGGAACAGCGAGTCGCCGATCTCTGGGGAGACGAGTCCGACCACATCGCTTAGCGGCAGTTCCTCGTGGTCGAGCGCGGTGAAGAGCGTCTCGCCGAGCTGTGTCACCAGGTCGGCGAAGGTCTCGGACTCGCCGATTCGGGCGCGCAGCAGGACGGCGTCGCCCAGCAACCCGACCACGTCAGACCGTTCGTGCCGCATACGGTTCGCGCTGGACGCGGCGAGCACTATGTCTGCGGGCTCGTCGCACAGCCTGGCCAGCCAGGTTGCGAAGGCCGCGGCCAGTACTGAGTACGGGGTCGTGCCCAGGCGGGCAGCGGTGTCTGCGACTCTGTGGGGGGTGTCGTCGTCGATGACCCAGGTGTGCAGGGCGCCCCGTCCAGACAGCTTCTGGGGCCGGGGCTTGTCGTACGGGAGGGTCGGGCGCAGGGGTACGCCGTCGAGCTCGGCGCGCCAGAACCGTTCGAGTTCCGCCCTGCGGTCGTCGTCCAGCACCCGCTCCGCTCGCGCGAAGTTCGTGAACTGTGCCGCGGGCGGAGGAAGCTGGCCGTTGTTGCCGTCACAGCGGGTGTTGTACAACTCCTGAAGCTCGCGCCAGATGATTCCCATGGACCAGCCGTCGCAGACCGCGTGGTGGAAGACTGTCATCAGCACCCAGTGGTCGGGTTCGAGCTTGGCCAGCCGGAAGCGGAACAGGGGTGCGCGTTCCATCGCGAACGCCTGGGAGGCGTGATCCTGACACCAGCGCTCGACGAGCGCGGCGTCTTCTGCGTGTGCGGAGAGATCAGTGACCGGCAGGTCCACCGGCACGCCGGCCAGCACCTCGACGAGGTACTGTCCGTCACGCGTCGCGGCCCGGCTGCGCAGCGCGTGATGGCGCTCGACCAGGTCATAGAAGGCCCGTGCCAGGACCTCGGGCTCCAGTGCGCCCTGCAAATCGATGCGGTGGGCCACGTTGTAGACGCTCGGGTCGGTGCGTTCGTGCTGGCGGTGCCAGAGTCTGCGCAGGGTGGAGGTCATCGACACGGTGTCCACCACATGGTCCGTCGCTAGGGGCCGTGCGCAGTGTGCCGCTACCCCCCTGATGGTGGGGTTCCGGAAGAAGTCGGCCATGGACAGGTCGACCTCCAAGTGGTCCGTCATCCGGTTCAGCAGTCTGATCGCGCTCAGGGAGTGGCCGCCCAGTTCGAAGAACGACCGGGTCACGGGCACCTGGGGTGTGCCGAGTTCCTCGCACCACAGTTCGTGCAGCGTCTTCTCCAGCCTGGTGACGGGCCAGGCGTCCGGCTCAGGGGACACGTCGTCGGAGCCGGGTTCGGGCAGCCGGGCCCGGTCCAGCTTGCCGGAGGTGTTTACCGGGAGTCGTTCCAGCCACACCCAGCGGCTGGGCACCAGGTGGTCCGGGAGCCGAGCGGCGAGCGCGGCACGCGGCTGGTGGAAGTCGCTTGCCGGTGTTGCGGGTACGACGTAGGCGACGAGTTCTGTGTCGCCGTGATGGTCGCGGCGGGGTACGACCGCCGCGTCACGGATGCCGGCAAGCGCGGCCAGAGCGCTCTGGACCTCGCCGAGTTCCACCCGGTGGCCGCGGATCTTGACCTGATCGTCGGCGCGGCCGCAGTACTGGAGGGTGCCGTCCGTACGCCATCGCGCCAGGTCCCCCGTGCGGTACAGCACGCTCCCAGAGCCGTCGTCGATGAAGGCCGCCGCTGTCTCCTCTGGCCGGGTGTGATAGCCGTACGCGACGGGCGTGCCGCCCACGTGGATCTCACCGACGGCGCCCACGGGCACCTCCCGCCCGGACGCATCCAGCAGCCGGATCCGTGCGCCCGGCACCGGAGTGCCGATCGGCGGCCACTCCTCGCCGTCGGGATCGACCGGGTGAGAGGTGACGATGATCGAGGCCTCCGTGGGCCCGTACTGGTTGTACAGCGCGCAGCGTGGGTGCGCGGCGAGGAAGCGGCGGAACGCGTCGGTGACTTGAAGCGCCTCACCGGCCGAGAACAGCTCGCGAAGGGACGGGAGTTCGGGGCCGGTTTCGATCAGATACTTCAACGGGGTGCAGGGCATGAACATCCGCTGCACCCCGTGGCGGCGTACCGTCTCAGCCACGGCCGCGGGGGCGTGCCGGGCCTCGTCGTCGATCAGTACGAGGGCGGCTCCGGAGGCCAGCGTAGTGAAGATCTCCTGCACGCTGACGTCGAACGCGGGTGAGGTCCATTGCAGGGTGCGCAGCGCGGAATGTCGCTCGAGGTGTGCGCGGACGAGGCCTGCCGGGCCGCGGTGGGGTACGACGACGCCCTTGGGGCGGCCGGTCGAGCCCGAGGTGTAGATGCAGTACGCCGGATCGTCGGGACGCGCCCCCTCGTCCAGCGGACCGTCCGCCAGGGTGGGGTCTGTTTCCTCCACCAGGTGCACGGCCGGCAGCGCCGCGAGTTCCGGGTGCCGGGTGAGAACAGCCGCCGAGGTCAGCAGCAGGACTGGGGTGCTGTCGTCTAGGAGCGATATGAGCCGCGGGGTCGGCACGGCGGGGTCGAGGGGCAGGTACGCGGCCCCGCTCTTGAGTACGCTTATCAGGCCGGTGATCAGTTCCGGGCCGCGTGGCAGCAGCACCGCCACGCGCTCTCCGCGTGCCGCGCCCCGGTAGTGCAACTGCCGGGCGAGCCGGTTCGCGTGCGCGTCCAGGTCGCCGTACGACACGTGCTGTGCGCCGCTGATCAGCGCGACGGCGTCCGGTGTCCGCTGCGTCTGCTGCTCGAACAGGCCGTGCAGGGTGTCCTTCGCGGAGGGTAGCGGCTTGGCCAGGCGCCCCAGCCGGACCAGGGCCGTGTGGTCGGAGTCCGTGACGGCGGTCAGTACGCCGAGTGAGGTGCCGGGGGCGTCGAGGGCGCGGCGCAGCACCTGCTCCACGTAGTTCACGAGGCGGCGCACGGTGCTCTCGTCGAAGAGCGCCGTGTCGTACTCGACCACGAAGCGCACGCCATCGCGATGGTGCGTCAGATAGATGCTGAGGTCGAACGGGGCGCGGGCGCTCGGTACGTCGAGCAGTGTGGCCGTGAGCCGGGGCGGGGCGAAGTCCACCTCGCTCTCGTTCTCGTACTCCACCATGACCTGGAACAGCGGGTTGCGGCCGGGGTCCCGGCGCGGGTTGAGCGCGTCGACGAGTTCGTCGAAGGGAACCCCGCGGTGCTCGTAGGCTGCCATGCTGCCGTCGCGCACCCTGTGCAGCAGCGTCGGGAAGTCGGGGTCGTCGGTGAGGTCCACGCGCAGTGGCACGGTGTCGAGGAACAGGCCGACGTGGTCCTCGGCACCGGCGGGGCGGGCGGCGACCGCGGTGCCGAGCACCACCTCCTCCTGTCCCGCGAACCGGCCGAGCACCGCGCCGACGGCACTGGTGAGCATCATGAAGAGGGTGGCGCGATGCGCGGCGGTGAACGTGCGTAGCCTGCCGACGAGTTCGGCGTCTAGGGAGTGAGTGAGAATCGCGCCCGTTCCTGTCCTGACCGGTGGGCGGGACCGGTCGGTGGGCAGGTCGAGGTCTGGGGCGCCGTAGAGTTCACGCCGCCAGAAGTCGAGCGAGACGGCGAGTTCGGCGGGGTTCGGCCGGTCGGCCGGGGGCAGTTCGGTCAAGGGCGACAGCCCGGGGTCGCCGTGCGACCAGGCTCGGTAACAGGCGGCGAGGTCACGGGCGAGCACCGCCGTGGAGGATGAGTCGAAGACGATGTGGTGGGCCAGCAGGAAGAGCAGATGCCGCTCCTCGGACAGGCGCAGCAGCCGAGCAGTGACCAGCGGCCCCGTGCCCAGGTCGAGGATCCGGCGCCCCTCGGTGTCGAGTACGGCATGCAGGGCCTCTTCCTCTGTCGCCCCGGTGCGGTCGTCGACCGGGCAGTCGAGCCGCATGTGGTCGTGTATCTCCTGGTACGGCACGCCGTTGGTGTCGCCGAACACTGTGCGCAGTGCTGGATGCCGGTCCGCGGTCCGCTGCAGCGCCCACCGCAGCGCGGGAACGTTCAGCGCGCCGTCGAGGCGGATCGCCTTGGGCTCGTGGTACATGCTGGTCCTCGGATGCAGTTGTTCCAGGAACCAGATACGGCGCTGCGCTGGCGTGAGCGGCATCCGCTTGGGCACACTTGCTGTCCGCTCCCCCGTCCCGCGTTGCCTGCGGCGGCGGAGACGGTCGAGCACCGGCAGCGCCGCCAGGACCTTGTCCTTCGGCACGCCGAAGTCCACGAAACAGGCAATCTCGTCGGCCCCGGCCTCCACCAGGCGACCCACGGTCTCGGCGGCCGTGTGCTCGTCGCCGATGAGGGCGCGCGAGGCGCAGTAGCGCTCATAGGCACGCCCCAGCAGGAACTCGACGTCCTCCTCGGGAGTGTTCTCCAGATCGACGTCGAAACCGAGGCTGTTCGTCACCTGGTCGAAGAGGGAGAGCGAGGACCGCAGGTACGACACGAACGGCGGGTACGCCTCGGCCCGCGCCCGCTCCTCGTCCTCACCGAGGTACGTGTGCACCAGGACCACCACCCGGCCCGCCGCCGGGTCGAGGCCGTGCTCGGCGCGGGTGCGCCGGTACAGCGCGATGTTGTCCGCCAGTTGTTCGACGGTCTGCGTCATCAGGTTGGTGACCACACCTAGGTCCTCGGCGGCCGCGCGCCGGTAGCTCTCCGGGTTTCCCACGACGGCCGCGTACAGGGGGAGTCGCTCCTGTACGGGACGGGGATGCAGTCGTATCTCGACGGGCTCGCCGTTGCCCGCGGTCATCCCGAGCGGTTGCCCCGACCACAACTGGCGTACGGTCGCCAGCTGCTCGTACATCGCCTCGCGGTGCCGTCCGAAGTTCTCCGGGGCGAGCGCGAAGTCGGTGGCGTGCCAGCCGCTCGCGACGCACATTCCGGCCCTGCCGCCGGAGATGTTGTCGACGACCGACCACTCCTCAGCGACCCGCACCGGATGGTGCAGCGGCAGCACGACGGAACCCGCCTGCAGCCGGATGCGCCGGGTCCTCGCCGCGAGCGCGGCGGCGAGCACGGAGGGGTTGGGGAAGAGCGCACCGAAGGAGTTGAAGTGGCGTTCGGGGAACCAGAGGGCGTGGAAGCCGTGCCGGTCGGCGAACTCCGAAGCCTCCATGATCAGGGCGTACTTGTCGTGGTCGGCGTCGTCCGGGTAGTCGCCGAAGAAGTACAGGCTGAAGTCGCAGTCGGTGGGGAGTGCCGGGCCGGATACCGTTGGTACGGCGTCGTAGGCGGGCACTCGGGCCAGCGTCGTCTCCGGTTCGGGCACGGTTGCGGACATCGTTGTGGGCTTCGCCGGTGGGGCGGGCGGTGCGGAGGCCGAAGTCAGGATGTCCAGCTGGCGGGAGAGCACGCCGCCCACTTCGTCGACGAGTCGCTGGGCCAGTTTCAGTTGCTGGGCGAACAGGTCCTGGAGCTCCGGCGAGGTCCCGGGCTGCGGTGTAGGTACGGACGCGGGGATGGGCGGCACGGGCTCCGACGTTGCCGGCGCCGGTGACTCCTGCGGCGGTCCGGCCGTGTCGCCCCGCAGCCGCGCCAGACGTTCGGCCAGCAGGCGCGGGGTGTCGACTGAGTCGAACAACTCCCGGACCGGGACACGTACGCCATGGCGCTGTTCGAGCTCCGTCGTCATGCCCATCAGCGACAGGGAGTCCGCGCCCAGCTCGAAGAACGAAGAGTCGGGCGTGACGTCCGTCATCTCCCTGCTCAGTTTGGCTGCAGTCAACTCTCGTACTGAGTTGAGCAGTTCACTCGAAACAACGGACCCGTGCACCGTGGCGGGGGCGTCCGCCGCGGCGTGCGGGTTCGGCGGGAGCTCAGGAACCCGGGCGGCCTGGAAGGCCACGGGGCGCCGTCGCAGCGGATGCCCCGGCAGTGGCACCCGGCCCCCGCCGCTGGTGACCGTGTGCCACTCCAGCTCGGCGCCGGAGCGGTAGAGCGAGCCCAGCGACATCAGGAACCCTCGCACCTGTTCGATCGGGGTGCCCTCGCCCTGCCCGCTCAGCCAACGGCTGGCGGGGACGCAGTGCCTGCCGAGACCGGTGAGGGTGTCTCCGGCTCCGATCTCGACGAAGTCTTCGCACCCCTGCTTGACGGCCACGCTCAGGGCCAGGCCGAAGCGGACCGATCGGCGCGCTTGGCGGCACAGGTAGTCGACGTCGATGGTCCATCCCTCGGGGCGCGGCTCGCCATCGGCCGCCGTAACCAGCGGCGTGTGCAGCGGACGATACGTCACTTTCTCGGCGTGGGAGCGGAACTCACGCAGCGCCGGTTCGACGGCGGCCGAGTGGAACGCCCGGTCCACGGGCAGCGCCCGCCACCGCAGCCCCTCCTCGTCGAGCAGTCGCGCCGCCTCTTCGATGGCTTCGGGCGGGCCGGAGATCACCTGGGCGCGTGGTCCGTTGAGCGCGGCCAGTTCAGCCCCGGCGGCCCGCGCGATGCGCTCTGCGTCCGCCCGGCTGGCACGGACGGCGAGCATGCCTCCGGGCGGGCAGGCCGTGTGCATCAGCCGCCCGCGCCACGCGGTGAGCCACAGCCCGTCCTCCAGGGTCAGGGCTCCCCCCGCGTACAGGGCCGCGTACTCGCCGATGCTGTGCCCGAGCAGCAGCGCGGGGCGGATTCCGGCGGCACGCCACTGCTCGGCAAGCGCAGCCTGGTGGGCGAACAGGGCGGGCTGGGCCGACTCCGTGGGCCAGACACCGTCGCTGACGGCGGGCTCGTCCGGGCCGTCCAGCAGGAGCGGGAGCAAAGTGCCCCCGAACTCGGCGGCGTAGATCTCCTCGCACCGGTCGAGCGTGCGCCGAGCGGTGGGATACGCGGCGTACAGACCGCTTGCCATGCCGGGGCGCGCACTCCCCTGCCCGGAGAAGGCGAAGGCGAGCGGCCCGAGGGGAGCGTGCGCCGCGGGTTGGGGCTCCGCCAGCGCGTCAGCGAGTTCCGCGGCGGTGCGGCCGACGGCCGTGGCCCGGGCCGCGCGGTGCGGCCTGCCGAGGGCCAGGGTGGTGGCCACGTCGGTGGTCGCGGGTTCCGGCCGCTGCCGCAGGCGTTCGCGGAGCCCGCCGGTGAGTTCGTTCAGGGCCTGCGGGTCGTGGGCCGACACCGGTACGAGCACGGGCAGTTCGGGAGTGGGCGGCCTCGGGGACGTGGGTGGGGCTTCCTCTAGGACCACGTGTGCGTTGGTGCCGCCGACGCCGAGTGCGCTCACCCCGGCCCGGCGCGGCACACCGTTCTGTGCGGGCCACGGCCGTAGCTCGGTGCTCAGGGTCAACCCGGCTTCGCCCAGGCGGAGTTCGGGATTGGGCCGGGTCAGGTGCAGCGTGGGCACCAGGGTGCGGTGCCGCAGCATCAGAACCGCCTTGATCAGTCCGGCCATGCCGGCGCAGCTGTCGAGGTGCCCGATGTTCGGTTTCACCGAGCCGACCGCGCAGGAGGCCGCGCGCCCGGTGCCCACGCGGAGGGCCCTGCCCAGCGCCTCGAACTCCACCGGATCACCGAGCGGGGTACCCGTCCCGTGCGCCTCCACGTACGAGATCGTGTCCGCGGGGATGGCTGCCCTGCGCAGCGCCTGCCGTACGACCTCGACCTGCCCGGCCATGCCGGGGGCGCTGAAGCCGACCTTGCCGCCGCCATCGTTATTGACGGCGGAGCCGAGGATCACCGCGTGCACGGTGTCGCCGTCGGCCAGCGCCCGGTCGAGCCGTTTGAGCAGCACGGCGGCCACGCCGTTGCCGCCGACCGTGCCGTCGGCTTCCGCGTCGAAGGCCCGGCAGCGACCGGTGGGCGACAGGATGGATCCAGGGTGGCTGCGGTAGCCGGTCTCCTGGGGCAGGTGCACGGCCGCGGCGCCCGCCAGCGCCAGGTCCGCGTCGCCGTTCAGCAACGCCTGGGCCGCGAGGTGGACGGCGACCAGTGAGGTGGAGCAGGCCGTCTGCACGCCGATAGCGGGGCCGGTGAGGCCGAGCCGGTAGGCGACCCGGGTGGCGAGGAAGTCCGGCTGCTGTCCGATCGCGGTCTGCATACTGGTGGCCGGGTCCGACCCAACGCCCCGGGGACCGGCGGCAGGCGGCTGCTGGTGGTCGTACAGGTTCATGCCCGAGCCCGCGAAGACCCCGATCCTGGTGCCCGGTTCGCAGGCCTCGTATCCCCCGTCCTCCAAGGCCTGGTGACAGCACTCCAGGAACAGCCGGTGTGCGGGATGCGTGAGCCCGACCTCCTTCGGGCTCATGCCAAAGAAGTCACCGTCGAACGCGTCGACTCCGCCCAGGACTCCGGCAACGGGCACCAGGTCTGAGGCGCGTCGCTGCTCCGGGGTCAGGCCCGCTGCCGCCAGCTCCGCCGCGCCGAAGACTTGGACACTGTCCACGCCGTCGCGCAGGTTGGCCCAGAACTCCTCGGCCGAGTCCGCGCCCGGGAAGCGCAGCGACAGTCCGACGACGGCGACACGCTGATCGGCCGGTGGCCCGGAGGAAACGTCCTTCGCGGGCGTGGCGGCGGGCACGGACGTCGGCCGGTCCTGCTGGGCCCCGGCGGACAGCCGCGCCCCGAGTGCGGCGGCCGTCGGATGTTCGAAGAACGCGGTCTGGGCGATCCGTGTCCCGAGCCGTTCCTCCAGGCGGGCCCGCAGACGGACGAGCAGCACGGAGGTCAACCCTAGTTCGTAGAACGGCAGGTGGGCGTCCACCCAGCGCCCCAGTACGGCGCTGATCTCCTCCTGCACCACTCGTGTCACCGCGTCGGGAACCGTCTCCGCACGCGGGGCCGGATCGGTGCCCGGGTCGAATCCGCCATCGATCAGTCGGTCCCGGAGCTCGGCGCGGCGCACCTTACCCGCGGGAGTCCTCGGGAACTCGTCCTGCGGAACGGGCAGGACGCGGGCCGCGGTGAGACGGAGCCGGGTGAACAGGGCCGCCTTCACCTCGGCGGCGATCCGCGCGTCTGCGGCGGCGCCGCAGCTCACGAAGAACACGGCCAGTTCCTCTGTCCCCCGGTCCGAGTCCGGAATACCGCACGCGGCGACCCCACCCTGCTGGATGCCCATGACGGTGGCGGCGGCCTCCTCGACCTCGTGGCAGTACACGTTGTGGCCGTTGAGAATGATCAGATCCTTGCGCCGGCCGGTGATCACGACCTGGCCGGCGTCGAGGAAGGCCAGATCCCCGGTGTCCAGCCAGTCGCGTCCGGTGGGAAACGCCGCGGCGTCCGCCTCCGGGTTGTTCACATAACCAGGGGTGAGACGGGCGGGCGAGTGGACCTGGAGGCGGCCGATCCTGCCCTCGGCGGCGAGTTTGCCGCCGTCGTCCACGATGCGAAGGGTGGCGCCGTGCGCCGGAGCCCCGGCCGCGACAAAGGTGACGCAGTCCCCTTCCGGGGTCCGCTCGTCGGCCCGTACCAGGTCACCACTCAGGCTGCTCTTGAGTAGGCGGTGCACCGTGCCCGGCCGGTCGAACCGTCCGTAGGTGACGGCCGTGACCGTCTCGGCCATTCCCCAGACGGGAACGATGTGGTCCTCACGGATCCCGTAAGGCGCCGTCGCATCGAGGAAGCGGCGCAGCACCGGCAGCGTGATCTGTTCGCCTCCGCACACCAGGGTTTTGAGGCCGCCGAGGTCCCAGCGGCCGTCGGGGTTGCTCTCGGCAAGTGCGTCCGCGACAAGCCGGTAGGCGAACGTAGGCGCCCAACTGTGCTGCGCCCGGTGCTCGTGGAGGAGGTCGAGCCAGCGCAGTGGGTCGGCCAGGACGCTCTCCGTCGGCGCGTGAACGTTCGTGCACCCGGTGAAGACCGCGAGCAGGTGGTACAGCAGGAACGCACCGCTGTGGTCGACCGGGAGCCAGTTCACCATGGTGTCGCCGGGGCGGACGTCCAGGATCCGCCGCGAGCTCGCAGCGAAGTCCGCCAAACCGGCGTGCGTCAATCGCGCGGCCTTGGGCACTCCCGTGCTACCGGACGACAGCATCAACAGGGCAGTGTCAGACTCGTCCGGCTCAATGTGGTGAGCAGAGGGCGACGCGCTCAGGCAGTCCTGCGCGACCGCAACGCGCAGTTCGGGATCGACGGCCATGAGCACCACTGCCCCGTCGGCGTCACTCAGCACCAGCGGCCGGTCCAGCAACGCGCAGGCGTGCCGTAGGCGTTCGAGCGCCGGTGAACCCGGCGCCGGGTGGTCCGCGATGGCCACGGGCCGGGCACCGCCGAGGACGCAGGCCCAGAAGGCGGGGAAGAAGTCGGCGAGCGGTAGCCCGCAGAGCACCACCGCGTCGCCGGTGCGCAGCCCGTGCTCACGCAACCCTGTGAGTAATCGCTGTGCCGTGTCGAGCAGTTCGGGGTAAGACTGGGAGGTCGACGATCCATCCGCGTCGACGGTGACGACAGCCGCGTCCGAAGCCGAGTCGGCCGCCCGCAGCAGCGCCCGAAGCGCGTCGCGCGCGTCGTCCTCCGTGCGGTTCGGCTCAGGGCCCCGGCAGAGAGCTTCGCCGCGTACGCGTTCCATGCGTGTCCTTTCCTTCTCCCTGTCGTCCGCCCGGGGGCGGCTTCTTCGGCCGACCGGTGCGGTGACGACCGACGGTGAACAGCAGCAGAACCAAGGCCCCGCACACCGCCGCACCATGGAAGGCACCCACGACGGCCAGGGCTGGCAACGTCTCGAGAGCCGCTGCGGCGGCGACCGTGCCCAGCGCAAAGCCCGACTGTTCGGCGGTGGCCGACAGCCCGAACAGCCGGTTGCGCTGCCGGTCGGGGGCGGCCTGTAAACGTGAGGTGTAGACGATCTCGGTACAGCCGTCCGCGAAGCCCGCGGAGACGGCTGCGGCCACCAGGGCCCAGGCCGGCGGTCCGGTGAACGCCGCCACGAAGGACAGCGACATCGCACAGGTGCCGACGGCGAACACGCGCTCACCCCACGCCGTGCCGCCCTGCCCGCGCTTGAGCACCTGGTGGGCCAGGATGGTGCCTACCGCCCATGCGACCCAGAACCGGGTCATCAACACCGCCGGCCCGGACGGGGCGGTGTCGTGCGCGACGACGGGCAGAGCGACGTTGTGAGAGGCGGACGCCAGGGCGTCGACGCCTCTGAGGAGGATCATGCCGAGCAGCACCGCGGGGAGCCCCACGACGCCGCCCCACTGGGAGCCCGTTCGTGAACGGGATGCGGTGCTCTCGCGGCTGCCCGCCTCGGCCGGTGCGTCGTCTCCCTCGCCGTCCGTGCGGGACCGCAGCGCCAGCAGTGCCGCGGCGGATATCGCGAAGCTCACGCCGTTCACGGTGAAAGCGAGCGTGTAGCCGCCGAATGCGACGACCGGAGCCGCCGAGGCGAATCCGAGCACCGTCGCCGAGGATCGCGCCGTGACCAGCAACCCGTTCGCGCGCGCACGGGCCTCCCGGCCAACCATGACCGGCACCGCGCTGCGCAGGGCCACGGAGAAGAACGTGTTGCCCGCACCCAGGACCACGACCGCACAGGCGAGCAGCCACAGCGGTGTGTGTGGGGCACTGAGCGCCAGTACGCCCATAGCGATGCCCTGGGCGACATCCGCGCAGATCATCACGGTCCGGCGGGTCACTCTGGCCGACAGCGCCCCGACGACGAGCCCGGCCAGGAAACCCGAGCCCAGCCGTGTCGCCATCAGCGCACCGACACCGAACGCGGTGCCGGTTACTTCGTAGGAGAACAGGCTCAGCGCGATCAGATTCAGGTAGTTCCCGTAGGCGGAAACCGCGGTGGCGGACACGAGCACACGAAACCGGCGTTCCACACCCCCCACAGCTCCCCCTCACCGATCTGCACGGATTACCGGCCCAGCATTCGTATGATCGCAACCAGCATGATGATCAGCGCAGCCATCCACTTTCAGACACACAGCTCCAAAGCCCGGTGGTCTGTCGGCGATCGTGATGGACCGCCTGCGCGTTTCCGCGATGGCGGCGCCCCAGCGCCCGGCCCAGACGGGCATCCCACCCACGTGTCTATTAGCTTGGGATGCATGAGGTTAGATAGACAGGTCTAAGCGAAAAAAATTTGTCAGAAACTCGATCAATACAACCGGAAACGCCGCCCCATTTCCAGTTGACGCAATAGATTCGCTTCTAGCGGATGAACTCAAGCCCTTACGGCATGTCAAGTCCGGGAACCCCAGGGCTGGTTGTCTCGGTGGAAGAGCGAGCGGCGACCCATATCGTCCATGCCGAGTCGCTTACCCTGTGCGCCCACTTGCGACCGAAAGCCCCTGGCCAGCCCACCCCTTCCTCGTGCGGGGCGAAGGCATCGATTGCGTCTGCCAGGTCCTGCCTGGGCTCGAGGAATGTCATCCAGGTGCCAGCGGCCAAATCACGAATCGCGGTTGCACTTCCGGCCGCTGCGGCACGTTGTGTGAGGGCGGCTCGGAGCACATCCCGCGCTTCCCCAGTCTGATACCGCTCAATTGCCTTAAGGAATCTCTCCAGGCGCTCACCTCCTGCAGCACAGCCGAGGGCTGCGTAATGATCCATGAGTGATGTGAGGGCGTTCTGCACATCACTACGCGCAAGCCAGGCTTCCCCAGACACAACGGCACGCTCCTTCCGGCAGCTCAGTCGCTCTAAGAGGTTCGTGAGGGCTCGGCCACAAGTTCGTTGGTGAGGAATTCCTGAAACCGACGGGCGACATCGCGGGGGTGGACGTCGGGGCGAGCCAGCTTGGGAAGCGAGCCCGGGCTGATCTTCATGTACACCAACGAAGGGCCAGCGTCGCGCAGACATTCCTGCAGTGCTGCCATGAACTCACCTGTGTCGCCGCAGTCGTAGACGCGCCGGTAACCGCAAGCTACGGCTATGGCGGGGAAGTCGGCATACGCGGCAAGACTGAGCTGACCGCCGGTCGAATCGTGTACGCCATTGTCGAGAAGAACGTGCGTCAGTCCCGGGCCAGCCTGTGAGCCTATCGCGGCGAATGTACTCAGACGCATGAGTGCGGCACCGTCTCCGTCGACGACGACAACGGGTCTCGTTGTGTGCCGCGACACTCCCAGACCCACGGCGCTCGCGGACCCCATGGCGCCGACCAGATAGAAATTCTGGGGTCGGTCGGCGATGGTGAAGAGTTCCCTGCTGGTCTTACCGGTGGTCGAGATGACTGCAGCGTGCTCCGGAAGCGTTTCCAGCAAGGCGTTTAGCACTGCAAATCTGGTGGGGCTTTCTGCTGGCGCATCCTTCACCACCTTGTGAGGGGCAGGGAGGCGAATAGGCGGCGGTTCGTTGAGCTCTTCGGCCACTACGGTGCCATCGCGCAGTACGAACGCGAACGGTACGGAGTTGTCTTCCATTTCCTCCCACCCTTGCCGTAGCACCTCTTCCGCCTCGGATACCGCGCTAGGCAGCACGGCGTTGGGGACGCGCATCAAGGACAGCAGATCCGGCGTGATTTCGCCCATGAGCTCGTGCTGTGGTTCGTCAGGACGGCCGGGCTCGCCGCGCCATGTCACGATGATGGGCACGGGAATCCCTGCGGGGCTGTTCAGGGACGTCAAGGGATTGACCATGTTGCCCAGCCCCGAGTTCTGGGCGATGACGCATGTCGTGGCACCAGCCAGCCAACTGCCCGTAGCTGACGCCACGGCTTCTCCCTCGTGCGTCGCACGGAGATAGCGCACCGCAGGGTCCGTCGCCACCTTGTTGATCACTGGGGTGAGGTAAGAGCACGGCACACCTGTGATCTCCGAAACCCCGCGTTTCGAGAGCTGTTTGAGGAGGAACCTGGCAGAAATCACAGCTGATACCGTTCCTCATCCTTCGCCAACTGGTCGTACTCCAGTAGCTTGAACACCTCAGCGAGAGGGGCAATCGTATCCTCCAGGGCGGTCGGTCCTTTCGCGTACATCAATCGGCAGGCCTCGCGCATGGCCGTCACCGCAGCACGCATGCTTTGATTGGCCCAGATGACGCCACCTATCCCCATGTCCTCATAGGTTTGTTGCGGGGTGCGGTAGTAGGTGGTGGGGGCTATGACGACCGGAAGACGATCGCTCCACTCCCGCATGAAGGCCGCTATTTCATCGACCGTCGTCTTGCGCGAGTGGATGAAGATGGCGTCCGCGCCGGCCTGACGGTAGGCCTCAGCCCGGTGCAGTGCCTCACTGAGGTCCAGCCCTGCGATCAAGGCTTCCGTTCGGGCCACGACAACAAACGACGGATCACGCAGGGATTCACGGCAGGCGCGCAGTTTGCCGCAGAACTCGGGAACCGAGGCGAGTTTGTGGTCGTTCCCGACGAACGAGTTCATCTTCGGGAAGACCTTGTCCTCGAGGCAGATACCCGCGGCCCCGAGGCGCTCCGCGTGGCGGGCGAAGCGCCGGGCAGTGTTGAAGTTGCCGTAGCCGGTGTCTCCGTCGACCAGGACGGGTACCGGGGTTGCCTCGACGATCCGGGAGGCTACGGCCAGCAGGTCGGTCCAGGAGGCCTCGTCGCTGTCGCGCACGCCCAAGGCCGAGGACATACACAATCCCGAAGCCCAAAGGGCGTCGAAACCGGCGTCGGCTGCGATCCGTGCGCTCAGGCCGTCATGTGCGCCCATGATCTTCGCTGGGGTGCCCTTAGTGAGTAGCTGACGCAACCTCACTCCAGGGTGGATGGTGCGGGCGATGCCCTGTTGGTCGATGTAAGAGGGGAAGATGGTCATGGTCACCTGCCGATGTCGTTGACCGCAGAGGCAATGTTCTGGGGAGTGAGGCCGTAGCGGGTCATCAGGTCGTTATAACTGCCGGAGACTGTGAACTCGTGAGGGAGTCCGATGCGGCGGCATCGTGGGCCGCCGTGCTCGGCCGTCCATTCGGCTACGGCGCTGCCCACGCCGCCTCGCAGTGAGTGCTCTTCAACTGTCACCAGAGCCCGCGCCCGCGCGGCCACCATCCGCAGCGCGTCGTACGGAAACGGGGAGAGCACCAAGGGGTTGAAGACGCCGGTGCGTACGCGGGTCAGCCTGAGGGTTTCGAGCGCAAGGCTTGTGGTCGGCCCAGCTGCCACCACGATCGCCTCGGGTTCGTACGGCCCCCAATAGCGCCAACCGGCGGCGATGCCACCACAGTCGGGGAGCGGCAGATCTGCAAACGCCTCCCTGCTGAGTCTCATATAGTGGGGTGTACCTGACGTGAGCGCCTGCTGCAGCAACGGCTCGGTGTCGCTGTCGCAGGCAGGGGCAAGAAGAGTCAGGTGCGGTACGCCGCGCAGCGCCGCGATGTCGCTGATCGAGTGATGACACGCCCCTTCTCGACTTCCGGAGATGCCGGCATAGTGGCCTGCCAGCACCACACCCAGGTTCTGATAGGCCACCGAGTGAGTGATCTGGTCCAGTGCCCGGTTGACGAGCATGGAAGCGAAGGCGCAGACCACTGGCCGGCAGCCGGACAGGGCGAGCCCGGCCGCGACGCTCACCAGGTTCTGCTCGGCGATACCCACGTTGAAGAAGGACTGCGGGTGCTGCGCGGCGAATATGTCAGTCCTGGTCGAGGTCGCGTTGTCACTGTCCAGGACGACGAGGTGCTCGACCTTCTCCTTGAGCACGATCAGCGAGTCGCCAAATGCTGCCCGCATCAGTCTTCCCCCTTCGTGTCGAGCTGACGGACGTAGCGGCGCAGCAAGTCGGCGTCCCTAACCGAGTGCCAGGGGGAATCGCCCTCCATGAAGGGCACCCCGTGCCCCTTGTGTGTGTGAGCAATGACCACGCTGGGCCCACATGGACGGGCGAGCGCAGCGGTCTTGATGGAGGGTCCGTCGTGGCCGTCGATCTCCTGCACGTGCCAGCCGAATGCCCTCCACCGGTCCGCCAGGGGCTCAAGCGCCATGACGGCTTCGGTGGGGCCGTCATGCTGATGGCGATTGCGGTCGACGATGGCAGTGATGTTCCGGAGGTTGTAGTGGGATGCCGCGGCTGCGGCTTCCCAGACCTGTCCTTCCTGGAGTTCGCCGTCGCCCAGGAGGACGTAGATATGCGCAGGGTTGTCGCGCAGGCGCATGCCCAGCGCCAGCCCGACGGCTTGAGACAGCCCTTGGCCCAGGGAACCCGAGCTGGCTTCGACGCCCGGCGTACGCAGGCGGTCGGGGTGGCCCTGAAGGATCGAGTCGGGTTCTCGAAGTCGGCGGTCCCCATCTTCCGGAAACAGTCCTTGCTCTTCGAGGCAGACGTACAAGGCTGGTGCTGCGTGGCCCTTCGACAGCAGAAATCGGTCGCGTTGTTCGTCCTGCTCTCGAATGCCGCGCAGGACCTGCCGGTACAGCACTTGGAGGATATGCAGGCAGGAGAGGGAACTGCCTGGATGCCCGGAACCTGCGGCGGCGATGAGTTTCAGGACGCGGTGTCGGAGGTCCGTGACATCGTTTTCGGTGTCCGTCACAGAGCCCCCTCGAGTGACGACGCCGACTCGCCGTGTAGGGACGTGAGGCATTCGTGGTCGGGGTGTTCCCCGGGCAGCCGCGTGTAGCGCCGCTGCATTCGTTCCGCCAGAGGGGAGGGGGCGAAGCGGCGTCCGTCCAGGGAGTCAGCCACCACCACGCCTAGGGAGGAACTGGTGAGCAGGAGCGCCTCTGCGTGTTCCAGTTCCTCGCGATGAATCGGCCGCTCCTCCCAGGGGATTCCGTCCTCGGCAGCGAGCCGCCGCAGAATCCGTTTGGTGATGCCTGGCAACGCGCCCTCATTGAGTGGCGGCGTGCACAGGCTTCCATCCTTGACCATGACGATGTTGGAGCGCGTGGCTTCGGAAACCCGCTGGTGCTCGTTGAGCACCACGAGGTCGTCGTATCCCGCTTCTCGTGCAGCGACCACGTCACGCCGCACGCGCAGGTACGTACTGGGGCTTTTGAGGGCGCGGGGTAGCTCGCCTTCGGCCCTGCGGACGGTTTTCGCGGTCATGAGGCGCGGTGCGGCGGATGCGTAGCCGGCCACGGGCAGGGCGAAAACGCTGAGCGAGGCTCGCCGCGATCCGATGTCTTCGCCTGTCCCGTAGGCGAGCATGCGTACGCGGACGAACGTGCGGCCGCGGCACCGGCGCAGCACCTCCCGGATGCCGGCGCGGATTTCGGCGTCTGAGGGCAAAGCCAGGAGGGCT
Source organism: Streptomyces aurantiacus (assembly GCF_027107535.1). Lineage (NCBI taxonomy): Bacteria > Bacillati > Actinomycetota > Actinomycetes > Kitasatosporales > Streptomycetaceae > Streptomyces > Streptomyces sp. Qhu-G9. The sequence continues at coordinate 20,307 of NZ_CP114282.1, forward strand.
TCTTCCGCGGATTTTCTGAAACGTTCGATGTGCTCGGCCAGTCCATACACGAGGCTGGTCGTATCAGCGTGCCAGGCCCGGCAGTTGTCGAAGGCCGAGGCGCCGTAGAGTGCTGCGCTGGTGTGCAGCGCCAGAGTGGGCTCCCGAACCCATCGTCCGTCTACCCAGGCTCCAGCCTCTCGGTGAGCGCCTGTCACTGGCTTCGCAGTTTCGTCCGCCTGCACGTCGTCCTTGCCTCTCAATTGTTCGTCACGCCGCCTCACCTGCCGCCTCCCGTGCGAGTGGCGCGGCTTGTTCCTGCCTGCGCCACCCGATAGGAGTGCTCACGTTGTCGCCTGGCGCGGCTCCGTGGTCTGCGCGTCGCCCAGTACCTGGGCTCCCGCATCGGCGGAAGTCCAGTCGAAGGGGCGCCTACTCAAGGCCAGTCCGAGAGCACAGGCAACGCCCAGCAGGCCGACTCCGAGGAGCAGCCAGCTCACACCCAGCTCGGCGATGGCGGCGCCAGAGAGCATGGTGCACACGATGACGAGAACATCCTGACCACTGCGGGTGCTGGCGGTGACGCGTCCGCGCAGGGAGGGAGGCGCGCCCTCATGCAGGGTGGCCATCAGCAAGATGAACAAAACATTGATCGACCATCCCGTCGCCGCGCGCAGGGGCCCGGCCACAAAGAGCGAGCTAACCACCGGCAGTACAGCGATGGCGAGGGAACCGATGCCCATTGCGAGAGCGGCGCCGAACTGGACCGGCAACCGTTTGCCAAGCCACCCGGCGGTGAGCGTGCCCAAGACCGCTCCGACTGCACTGAAGGTGGTGAGAACGCCGTAGTCCTCGGCTCCGCCGTGGAGCACCTCGCCGGTGAACACGACGATGGATACGCTGCTAACCCCCGCCAAGACGCCGGTGACACTGTTCACAATGAACGAGGTGCGAACGGCGCGATTGTGCAGGATGTAAGACACGCTGCCGCGTTTGGAGGCGCCGCGCTCGATGTCCAGGGAACCTGGAGGTACGGCGATGTAAGCGGTGATCCCCGCGGCGATAAAGGTAGCTGCGTTGATCGCGTAGACCCAGTCAAGGTTGTCCGTGGCGACGAGGACTCCGGCCAGGCCGGGACCAGCGAGTTGGCCAATACGCCGGAACAACATGACGGTGGAGTTGGCCCGCAGACTGCTCTCAGGGTCAACCAGGGGCAGACAAGACTGCTGGCCAACGAGCATGGCTCGCGATGCCATGCTCACAAGCCCCGCAAAGAGGATGACCACAGGCAGACGGTCTGTGAGCGTGTTCGACAGTACGAGGCATGCCGCCAGCACGTTCCCCACGAACATCCAGTTGCGGGGCGTGAGCTTGTCGATCAAGGTGCCGCCGGCCCAGGCTCCGGCGAGACTCCCCAGTCCATAGGCGGCCATGCCGTAGCTGACGTGTGTCGCGGAGCCGCCATTCATGTACAGCGAGGCGGTGAGACTGACGAGGAATGCGATGTCGCCAAATTCCGCGATGCCCATGCCAATGGAAGCGGTAAGCAGCCGTGGGTGAAGGGCGAAGCGGCTTTTTGCTGGCCTAGGTGGTGTCATGCCGTGGCCCCGACTCGTAGGAGTTCGTTGATCTTGGCGATTCGGTCGATCCGGGTGGGGCCGCCGACTTTCAGGTAATGAGCGCCGGCAGCTAGAGCCAAGCTGCTGATGAAGGATCCTTCGTTTTCGCCGCTGCGCTGGGAAATAAGGAGCGTGGCTCCGTAGTCGAGGGCCGCGCGTGCTGCCTTGAGCGTGTCAGTGACGGTGCCCGCTTGATTGGGTTTAACGACCGCCGTGTTGGCCCAGTGGCGCAACGCACCTTCAGTGATGCGGGCGGTGTTGGAGGCGTAGAGGTCGTCTCCTGCCACCATGATGTCGTCACCGACCGCCTCCATGAGCTGAACGAACCAGTCGGTTTCCGATGAGGCAAAGCCGTCTTCGATGTAGCACACCCCATACTCCTGGACCCAGGACCGGTATCGCCTCAGGAGATCCTCAGGCTTCAGCGGACTTTCCGCCCAGGGAAAGGCGTAGAGCCCGCTGTCGTGCACATCGGACGCAGCCATGTCCAGGCCCAGTCGGCAGCCTTCGGCGTCCTCCAGGTCTGACAGGACTTCGAGTAGGAGCTCGAGCCCTTCTTCACACGACTGCAGCGGGGCAGACACTGCTCCCTGCTGACTCGCGCCCCCCTCGTATCCGCGCTGGTAGCAAGCTTCGAGAACACGATCCCGGGCGCGAACGCCCGTTTCGACCACCTCTGCGAGGGGGGCACCAGGGGCGGGAAAGAGCAGGAATTCGATGTGAGGAACCTTCGACTTAGGCCCGAGGCCCCCGTCTATGAGGTTGAACGCAGGTCTGGTCGGTGCACTCGCAGTGGGGCGCCCGGCCACTGCCTGCAGATACGTATGGAGAGGTATCCCCTGCTGCAGCGCGCCGAGTTGTGCCACGGCCATGGAGGTAGCGATCGTGACATTGCCCCCGACACTGTCCCGGCTCAGCCGAGGGTCCAGTTCGTTGAGAACGGTGTCCACGCCTGTCAGGTCGGAGGCGTCCCGACCCCGCAGCGCTGGTGCCACTCGCTCGGACACGCAACGGAGTGCCGGTGTCGCAGCGGCCAGTCCGGGCTGGACTCCGGCGTCTTCCAGCTGCCGAGGTTCGTAGTCCCCTACGCTGGAGCCCCGTTGGGCGATGGCGCGAGCTGTTCGACCGGCTTGGTCCAAAACCTCGACCTCCAGCGCGACTCGCCCGTTAGAGTCGTACAGAGCCCGTGAGATGACATCGACGATGGTGCGATCTGTGCTCACAGTTCTTCCTCATTCTCCGTGCTCTTGGCAGCTGGCCAGCCGACGATCCTGTGACGGGGCTACAGCGGAAGAGCCTCGCCCGCCATCACGTCACCCTGGCCCACCGGCTTGTAGAAGTCAGAGGGATGAGGGCGCTCGCCAAAGTCTCCGAACATCCGACGCAGCCGCGGCGACATGCGCTCGAGTACCGGGGCGGGCTGCGTCAGGTAGTCATGCGGCCGGTGCCACAGATTGCCGTACCGGAAGATGAAGGTCTTCCGCACCCGCTGAGTGTTCGGAGCTACCGCATGCCACAGGGAGTACGGGAAAAGCAGCACGTCACCGGGGGCGGCCTTCACCTCGATCGCGTCGTCGGGGAGGACTCCCCGACGCAGCGGCTCGTCGAGGTCCTCCATGTAGCACAGCGCATTCTGCTCGGCGGGGACACGGAGATGACTGCCAGGTATTAGCAAGAAGTTTCCGCAGTTCGGTTCCGTAACGTCGGTGAGGAATATCTGCGCCTTCACCTGCAGGCTTGGGCTTCCCGGTGTGAGCTGAATACCCTGCATGTACTCGCCACCGTCGGTGTGCCAGTATTCCAAGGCGTGATCCGCCAGGGACCGAACGAAGACCTCAGTGCCCAGCACCTGCACACTATTGTTGAGCAGCGACATGAGAGGGCCGATTAGTTTCGGGTGATCGAGGAAGTAGTCGAGACCCGGAAGGAAGCTGACAGCGTCGCGCACCCGGACCGTGTGGTCATAGTCCGCGAAGGATGCGTGCTCAGAGACATGAGTGTTGTCGGCGGCCAGCGCCTCGTCGACCACCTTCAGCCCGCGATCTACTTCATCTGCAGTGAAAAGGCCCTTGAGGTGGAGGTAGCCCTGCTCTTCGTAGAGTTTTCGCTCTTCGTCGCTCAGCGGTGACCAGTCCCGCTGGCGGCTCGTCTCCATGGTAGAACCCTGGGAAGCCTGCATCATCCCCATAACAAACACCCTCTTCTTCTCGCTTTAGCGCTCACCAGCCGACGGGACGACTTGAATAGGAGGCAGCGGACCTCACCGCTGTGGAATGACAAGACGGTGGCGTGGGGGCCGACCGAAAAGGTCGGCCCCCACGCGTCAGGTCACTTGGCGATGACCTCGTCGTACTTGCCGGCCTTGACGTCCTGGATGAGCGCCTTGAAGCTCACACAGTTGACGCGGAACGGGCCCTGGTCGCCGAACTCGCCCGAGTCCTCGCGCATCTCGTAGGCCTCGTCCGTCTTCGCCACGGTCATGCTCATAGCAATCTCCTTTTCCGGACTGGTAATCAGGGGAATAGCGTCACGGACAACACCTGTACCAAGGGAGGAATTCCGCTCAACGCATTTCCCTGATCGCTTACGATCTCGATCCTTGCACCCCCGATCAATCTCGGTCAAGCCCCTCTGGCAGATTCACAGGGAATGCATTTTTATCGAATTTGGGCATGCCAAAGTTGCGACCCTATTTAGGCCGCCAAGACATTCCGCAGGAGCGCCTACCGACAGAGGTGGTGCCACTGTCGCACTTGCTCTTCAACACGTCGACGTGCAGGCCGACCGAGAGCCTTTAGGACACGCAAGGCGAGCATTCGGTGAGCGGCCAAACGCGAGCATGACGTGGAACTTGTTAAGTCTGCGTTACCGAAAATATCGACGACACGAGTAATGCGGATAGGTCGATAGTTAACTTCTCATGGAGTATGCATGGCTGCAACACCCACTCGATCGTTTGGCTTGAACAACGCCCACCCAGGCCACAGTGACAGGCCGCTCCAGGCTGCCCACTCGGACGTTTCGACCTGCAAATCGCCTGGTCGCAGTAGTCAAACTGTGGGTTTACATCATTGGGAGCACTTGAGGTTGAATGCCCGTTTGGTGTCGATTTATCTTGGCTTTGTTTTCGCCAAGACGCCTGGCAAGCAATGCCCTGGCCATGCAGGGCCGCACACTTTCGGACTGCAATCCTGCATCCGGACTGGAGGGGCAGCGTGTAAATCTCGCCACGATGGGGCTGGATTCCATCGGAACCCTGATGTAATCCCCTAGTTCGGTAAAGCTATTGCCATCTATTGATCCGAGATGGTAAGCGTTCCGGATCGTTGAATGCTGCGTCAGTGAACTGATGGGGGGCGCACGGCAGTTTCGCCGTAGTCACAGGCAGCGTTGCGGCTGCCCGTCTGCGTGGGTGAGCATTAGGGTGCGTTGGTGGCCGCGCTCGGTGTAGTCGACGTGCAGCACCCGTTCAAGGAATGCGGTAACTGGGCCGTCAACTTCACGTACCACCAGATCAGTGGCTACTACGGCGCGGATCGTGAGATCACTGTGCTGCCACCACGACATCTGGATCCCCTGCACCAGCTGAGTACCGCGTGGGACCCTAACGAGCTCGTGCACGACAAGCGGTGAGACGTCGGGCCCGCGATGGTTGATCATGGTCGGGTGGTGGAGAACAGGGCTCGCGCAGTGATCATCAGCAACCGTCGGATCACGGGTCTGACAAGCGATGTGGTCGCTGAACTCGTAGCCGAGATAGGTCCGTTGTGGCATGAGCGTCACCAGGCCAAGCTGGCCTCCCGGCCGCGGAGGCGGGCCGTGGGCGGCGGGCCGAAACACCGCCTGGTGTTCGTCGACCGCTTGCTGGCCACCCTCGTCCATCTTCGGCACGGCGCCACCCACGACGTACTGGCCTGCTGGTTCGGCGTTGACCGCTCGACCATCACACGAGCTGTCAACGAGGTGCGGCCTCTGCTCGCCGAGCGAGGCTGCACCGTCAGCCCCGACATGCGGCTGCGAAGGTGCGGCGGGGTCGGCCGTGGAGGCTGCCGCTGGAGGATCGGGTGTTGCTGGTCACGGCTTACTGGCGCACGAACTTGACGCTGCGCCAGCTTGCCCCACTCTTTGGGGTATCGAAGTCCGCGGCCGACCGCGTCATCAGACACCTCGGCCCCCTGCTCGCGCTCAGGCCGCGCAAGCGGTTCCGCAGGAACACTGTGCTCATCGTGGACGGAACCCTGGTCCCCACACGCGACCACACGGTGGCCGAGCAGTCGAAAGACTACCGATACTCCACGAATCACCAGGTCGTCATCGACGCCGACACCCGTCTCGTCGTGGTGGTCGGCCGGCTCGTGCCCGGCAACCGTAATGACTGCAAGGCATGGGACCTGTCCGGCGCGAAGGCCGCCGTCGGCAACACGATGGTGATCGCGGACGGCGGCTACCGGGGCACCGGTCTGGTCATCCCGCACCGTCGCGAACGCGGGCAGCACGAACTGCCCGCCTGGAAGGAGGAGCACAATGCCTCCCACCGCCAGGTCCGGGCCCGCGTCGAGCACGCCTTCGCCCGGATGAAAACCTGGAAGATCCTTCGCGACTGCCGATTGAAGGGCGACGGCGTACACCACGCGATGAGCGGCATCGCTCGCCTGCACAACCTCACCATCGCCGGATAGGCAAGCGGACCGAACACCGGCCGGCCTCGCCGCACCCGTCCGAAGATCCTTTACGGGACAAGCCTTAGCTTGACTCTGTCGGGGATCTTGGGCCACCGAGATCAGCTGCCCAGGGTTCGCCAGGACTTCGGCCGGGGTATCTCGCGCTGGTCGAGGTAGTTCTGGAAGGCAGTCGGCCGGCGGGGCGCTTCCTCAGCCGGTGGCAGTCCGCTGAGGCGCTCGATGTTGACGGCGATGGCCGTCAGGACGTGCTGGATGTGGGCCTTTCCCTGTCCGCGGCAACGGCAGCGCCGCATGCCGTGTCCGTGGGCGAACTCGTTGACCGTCCCCTCCACTCCGGAGCGGACCGCATAGCGGGTCTTCCACTCGGGTGTCTGTTGCTCGGTGCGGACGCGAAGTTGCAGGTCGCGGAGTTCTCGTGGGGAAAGCCCACGATGCGGGTGCTTTCGCGGGAGGTAGTGCACTGGGTGCGGGCCGGGCAGGGCTGGCACTGGCTTTTGGTGAACCTGGCCACGATGAGCGGGGCCGCGGTGGGTGAGGAGGTCGGGTAGGGGCTCCGATCCGATCGTTGGAGGTGCGGTGGCCGAGCCTGTCCGTGTGCGCAGACTGACCGACCGGGAGGGGCAGAAGCTGCAGCAGATCGTGCGCCGGGGCAGCACCAGTTCGGTGCGTTACCGGCGGGCGATGATGCTGCTGGCCTCGGCCGGCGGGAACCGGGTGCCGGTGATCGCCCAGCTGGTGCAGGCCGACGAGGACACCGTCCGGGACGTGATCCATCGGTTCAACGAGATCGGCCTGGCCTGCCTGGACCCTCGATGGGCGGGAGGCCGTCCCCGCCAACTCAGCGATGACGACGCAGACTTCGTCATCGCGACGGCCACCACCCGACCGGTCAAGCTCGGCCAGCCCTTCACCCGCTGGTCGCTGCGCAAGCTGGTCGCCTACCTGCGCAGAGTGCACGGCCGGGTGATCCGTTTCGGCCGCGAGGCGTTACGGTGCTGCTCGCCCGCCGCGGCATCACCTTCCAGCGCACCAAGACGTGGAAGGAGTCCCCGGACCCCGAGCGCGACGCCAAGCTCGACCGCATCGAGGAGAAGTCCTGGACCGCTTCCCGGACCGGGTCTTTGCGTTCGACGAGTTCGGCCCGCTCGGGATCCGGCCCACCGCGGGCTCGGGCTGGGCCGGACAAGGGCGTCCCGACCGGCTGCCGGCCACTTACCACCGCACCCATGGGGTCCGGTACTTCCACGGCTGCTACTCGGTCGGCGACGACACGTTGTGGGGCATCAACCGCCGCAAGAAGGGCGCCGTGAACACACTGGCCGCACTGAAGTCGATCCGCGCCGCCCGCCCGGACGGCGCCCCGATCTACGTGATCATGGACAACCTGTCCGCCCACAAGGGCACCGACACCCGACGCTGGGCGAAGAAGCACAAGGCCGAGCTGTGTTTCACGCCGACCTACGCCTCGTGGGCGAACCCGATCGAGGCCCACTTCGGACCGCTGCGGCAGTTCACCATCGCCAACTCGAACTACCCCAACCACACCGTGCAGACCCGGGCCCTGCACGCCTACCTGCGCTGGCGCAACGCCAACGCCCGCCACCGCGACGTCCTGGCCGCCGAACGCAAGGAACGCGCCCGTATCCGCAGCGAGAAGGGCATCCGCTGGGGCGGACGTGCCAGATCCCTGGCGGCGTGAAGGAACGACAGCCGCCACAGCCCAGTCTCACAGCACGAACCGCGAGGAGTTCCGCATGAACCATCAGGACGTCGACGCCGCCGTGGCAGAGATGCTGCGGATACTCAGCCCTCATACCGCCGCGGACTGGACGGTGCCGGCGGGGCCGCTCGAATGGACCTGCTGGCAAACAGCAGCGCATATCGGCCATGACCTGCTGGCCTACGCAGGACAGTTGGCAGCACAGCCCGCCGATGCCTACCTTCCCTTCGATCTGAACGTCCGCCCCACAGCCTCACCGGCTGAGGTGCTCCAGGCCGCCACCGCCTGCGGCAGGCTACTCAGCAGCGCGTTGGCCGCGGCCGACCCGACCTTGCGTGCCTGGCACTGGGGTCCGTGCGACCCCGAGGGGTTCGCAGCTATGGGCGTGGCCGAAACGCTGTTGCACACCCACGACATCACGCAGGGGCTGTCCGTGGACTGGCTACCACCAGCGCCGCTGAGCGCAGCCGTACTCAACCGGCTCTTCACTGCCGCCCCACCCGGAGACCCCACCCAGGTACTTCTCTGGTGCACCGGTCGCGGGGACCTCGACGGCCTCCCTCGCCAAACCTCATGGCGGTGGGAAGCAGCACGATCGGACTGATCAAGTGGCCCCGGCGAACCTATCCGGTCACAGCACTAGCCCACCAACCGAGAGGCGAACATGACCGAGACCGAGACCGAGTCGTTCGAGACGATCCGCTACACCGCCGACGTGGTGGCCCTGACGCCCGACGGCAGCGTCCTGCTGATCAAGCGCGGATGGCCGCCGCACGAGGGCACCTGGGCCTTGCCCGGCGGCCACGTCGACCCCGGCGAGACGAGCCTCGCGGCCGCGGCCCGAGAGCTCGCTGAAGAGACCGGCGTCCACGTCACCGCCGACAGCCTGCGCCCGATCGGCGTCTGGGACGCGCCCGACCGCGACCCGCGAGGCCGGTACGTCACCGTCGCGTACGCGGCCGTCGTCCCCGCCGACACCCAGATCGTCGCCGGGGACGACGCCCGCACCGCCCGCTGGTGGCCCCTGACCAACCTGCCGGAGCGCCTGGCGTTCGACCACGCCGACATCCTCCGCGCGACCAGGGCCTCCTGAGACACCGGCACGAGACACCACAGCGCCGCGCCCCGGCCTTCCGGTCGGGGCGCGGCGCTTCCCCGTTCTCCCCCTTCACCAGCACTCCGAGGAGCCCCGCGTGTTAGCCACCCTCATCACCGACCAGGAGACCGCCCGATGACCCGTCGTATGTTCCGCCGCTGTGGCCACGCCCCCGGCGCCCTCACGCCCGAGGACCAGGCCGTCGTCGACCAGTTCCGCGCGATGCTCACCGCCATGCGCAAACCGCAGCCCTGGACGCCTGGCCACGCCCAGGCCACCGCCGTACGGGTCGGCCCGTTCCTCGAGCGCGCCCAGCCCCGCCCCGGCGACGACCACGCCCCCGACCTGATCGCCGTCTCCCTGGTCCACCCCGACACTCCGAACGCCGCGGCCTACCTCCACGGCCACCAGCTCGGCTACACCAACAGGGGCTGGCTGCGCTGCGAGACGGCCGCGATCCTCGGCATCTGGCAGCCGGCCTACGCGATGCTCACCCACGCCGCCGCGAACCTGCCCCTGCCCGACGACGTCGGCATGGACCCGGCGCACTACGCCCTCTACGTCGAGGCCCGCAAACGCGACGACAGCCTCGACGGCTTCACCCTGCTGCGCCTCGGTCCGTACACCCAGACCCGGCACGCCCAGCAGGACTACGACCGGCTCACCGCCGCGCTGGACGGACGGGAGACCACCCTCGTGCCCGGGTTCCGCGTCTCCGCGCGGTACGCGCCGTTCGACGTCAGTGACCATCAGCTGTTCGCCGACCCGTACGAGGCCGACGCCGTGGCGCTCCTGGACGCCGCCGTGGCGGGAGTGAGCGCGTGACCGCCCCCGCCCTGTACGAGATCGAGACCAGCGAAGCCGACGACGGCACGACGGTCCCCGCTGAAGGCATCTGGACGCCGGGCGAGGACGCAGCCGACAACAGGTTCGTCGTCCACCACGGCCTCTACGTCACCGGCATCGCAGCTCCGAACGACGACGGCCTTTACCCGGACAGGTTTGTCTTCCTTGGCAAGTCAGCGTGTTGAGTCGGTATGCCGGAGCTGAGTGGCAGGTGACCTTACGGCGGCTCCAGGGGGCCGCTGTCGCATTTTCTACACGAGTTCTCCGAGGACTCGCTGCGCGGCCTCGGAAAGGGCACGCGGCGCGACGCGCCCGACGGCCTTGAGTAGTGGCGTTACGCCGAACCTGGGTACCGGACGAAGCCAAGTAGGGGCGGTCAGGGCTTCGGTGAGCAACAGCCGACGCTTGCTTTCCGACAGCCCGTCGCGGGTGGCTATGGAGGCCAGGGCCTCGGCGCGCTCTTCCGGTTTGGTGATGGTGCGGGCAAGAGTGACTGCTTGCTCGTGCCGTCCTGCCTGGGCTAGGGCGCGTGCGATGTCGCTCAGGGCCTCGGCCTGGTGCTCCTCGTTGAAGGAGGCGGCGAAGTCGACGGCCTCCTCGTATTTGGCCGCAGCGGTTAGAAAGCCAATGACCTGTCGCTGTCCCAACCACTTCTGGGAGTGCGTGTCAGACATAGTGGTGGTGATGTCTTTGGCCTCCTGGCAGCGGTCGGCACGGACCCAGACTTGAGCCAGAGCGGTAAGCACACGTGCACGGTCGTATGGCTCGACAACCGTAGACACCAGATCAGTGATCTGTTCTGCCAGACCGATGGCCTCGCCATGCTGGCCCTGCAGCGCGAGGATGTTGGCGATCTCGGCCGTTACCCACAGGCGGTGGCCGACATCGGTGATCTTCCTAGTGAGGTCCGCGGCTTCCTGATGGCGTCCAATGTGAGACCACGCCATCGCCACTTGCCCAAGAACGTTGTCCCGTTCATCGGCGCTGGTGACGGCGCCGACCACCTCGAGGGCTTGCGCGCTGAACTCGGCCGCTTCGGGAAGCTGGCCCCGCTCAGCCACGGTACGGGCGAGGTAGGCGAAGATCCACGCCCTGAGGTCAGGAAAGGAGATAGTGTGCGCCAGGTCGACCGCCTTCTGGTACTGGTCTGACCGCGTCAGGGATTTGGCCACCTTGGCCAGTGCAGCCTCCTGCTCGCCGGGGTCGGCGATGGACAGCGCGAGCTCGATTGCCTGCTGGTCCTTCTGTGCGTAGGTGAGAACTTCCGCGATCTCGATCAGCGAACGGTCCCGCTCTCGTGCGTCGGTGAAGGCACGCGCCCGGTCGACGGCCTGCAGGGCCACCTCACTCGCTTCGGGAAGTCTGCCCTCCTCGGCCATGACATCCGCGATGATGATCATTGCCTCGACGATTTCCCGCTCGCCTGCGCCAGAATCGCGTACGAGGTGAAGGGCCTGCGTCTCGTGTCGGTCCCGGGCGAGCGCTTGCACCACCTGCTCCGCCCCCAGCTCGTTGAAGAAGCCTGGAACGATCTGGGCGATTCTGACTGCCAATCCGCTCATTCCGGCTTCGGCCAAGGCGCCGGCCAGGGCCATTAGCTCGCCGCTGCGTCGGTCCGTGTTCGTGATGCCCAGCGAGGCCGCTGCGGCGGCTTGGGCAAGGTCGGCGCCGAGCTGCGGCTTACCAGACTGGACTGTGACGTCCGCGATGGTGGCTAGGGCATCGGCCCGTTCCTTTTGGTCGGTGATGGTGAGGGCCAGGTCGGCAGCCTGTTGATGTTCACCTGCCTCTGCCATGGACTCCGCGATGGAGGCCTGTGCCCAGGCCTGTCCTGCCGGGTCCGTGATGCTACTGACCAACTCCAGAGCCGGTTCGAACGCTCCGCTGGCTGCCCAGGCGGCGGCGATGCGGGTGAGGGCATTGGCCTGCTCCTCTTGGTCGGTGATGGTGAGGGCCAGGTCGGCGGCCCGCCGGTGTTCACCTGCTTCCGCCACGAACTTGGCGATGGAGCCCTGAGCTTTGGCCTGCCGCGCTGGGTCCGTGATCTTGCTGGCCAGCTCCAGCGCCAGCTCGAACTGCCCGGCAATGGCCAAAATGTCGATGATGCCCACGAATGCGCCGTCCCGCTCCTCGGGAGCGGACATCGTCAACGTCAGATCGACTGCTAGGTGTTCTTGCCTTGCCGCGGCCAAGGCGTGCACGAGGTGCGTTTTCAGCAGAGTCGAATTCTCGACAGCCAGCTCAGCACTGGCCATGGCGCGGGCCTGCTTGTACTGGCCAGCTTCGACCAGGTGCTCCACTGCTGAGGAAACGTCGATTGCCTCGAGGCGACCGGTACTCTCCTGTACCGCGAGAGCCGCCTCCTTGGCCAGGGCGGCGGCCAGATCGTCCTGGCCTGTGCAGGCGGCAGTACGGGCGGTCTCGGCGAGCATCCGCACCCGCTGCCCGAGAGGGCCTACATCACGGGCGGCCTCTGCTGCCTCAGTGGCGATCTGGGTTGCGAATTGATCCTCGCCCGAGTGGGCCAGACAGGCTCGGCCCTCGCCCATGTGAGCCAGATGATCAGCGAGATCGGCCAGGGCCGAGGCCCTGAGGAAGAGATCGGAAATGCGGCGGGCCATCTCAGCGGCGAGCGCGTAGTCGCTCGCGCGTGCCAGTCCGAGGGAAGCCTCGAGCAGTGCGGTATCCGCCCACTTCAAGTCACAGGTCGTGTCTGCCACGTCGGCGAGTCGGCCTGCGAGGTTGACTGCCTGCTGACACCAGCCCGCCTCGACCGAGCTCAGGAGCATGGCCGCCAGTATCGGCACCTGCTCCTCGGGGCCGGTAACGCTGGCCAGCAGGTTCAGGGCGTCCGGTTGACAACCTGCCTTGGTCAGGCTCCCCGCCACGTTGGCCAGCGCATCTGCACGTGTCGTGGGGATGCCTATGAGCTGTGCAGTGGCCGCCGCTTCCCGGTGCCTGCCTGCGGAAGCGAGTGCCTCCGTAACTCCGGTCAGGGCATGATCTTGCGACTCCCGGTCGGGGATGATGCCAGCGAGGTCGGTCGCTTCCCGGTAGCGCTCAATCATGGCCCAAGCCTGGGCGACGCCGCACAGTGCCCACGACCGCGCCTCAGGATCGGTGATGCCTTGCGCGAGAGCGATTGCACGGTCGTCATCGCCAATGCGGGCGAACAAGCGCGCCATGTGGGAGTGGAGATCGTCGCCCGGAACCTCCCTGGCTGCCTTTTCTGCCTCGACCAGCACGGGGTGCGCCGCACCTGCGTGACCGTGGGACATCAGGGTCTCCGCGAGTTCGGCCAGCTGCCTAGCTCTGGTCTTTGGATCAGGGTGGCTCTGCGCCAGCGCTACAGCCTTCTCCGTTGCCCCGAGCCTGGCCCACACATCCAGCAGTCCCGACGGCACCTCTGTGATCTTGTCGTGGAGGGTGTTCCGGCACATTGCCAGGCGTAGCGCGGCGGCCAGATCGGGGCCATCCGCCCCGACCGCCGTGGTCTGCTCATCCGACGCGAGCAGGAGGTCGAAGGCTGAGGAAATCTCCTCCAGTGCCGCCTGGTGTCCTCCGCTACGCTGCCACAGGCGCTCGTGCCGCCGAGGATCGGTAGCCAGCTCGACCAGCCGAGCCGTATCACCTTGTACACGCAGCATCTGAGAGTAGCCGCGCAGCGCGTAATCCGGCGTGCGAAGTGGCCAGCCATCCTGGCGATGGCGGGCGACGAAAGCGTGGATGCGGTCTCGGGCAGCGTTGAGGGCATCCGGGGCCAGCAACTCAAGGGCGCTGGCGAGAAGCTGCTGGTGTGCGAAGGAGAAGAGGCCGTTGTCCAGGCCGGGCGTGGGGGCGACACGACGTTGGAACACCCGGCCGGCAATCCCTCCGAGTTCCAGCTCGACCTTGCGTGCTGACATCCCCGTGAGTTCGGCGAGGTCGGCAGCGCTCAGGCCTCCGCTGGCGGCCGCCGTCAATGCAACCAGTTCCTCGCCGAGCCCCCCGCCAGCCAGCAGTGCGTCGAGGCTTCGCTCCGCCTCCTCTTGGACAGCCTGGGCCACTGACGACTTTTCCAGCCAGTGGTCGATCGCGTGGCTCCGCAGTGGATGGCCCGCCGAGACGTCACCTGGTACCGGGGGGTTGGGCCGTCCCGCCACGAGAACCCTTAGCTCGGAGGGCACCTGTCGGGGCAGCAAGGCCGCGATACTGTGGCCGGATACAGCGCTGACGACCCCGGTGTCCTCGTCCAGTCCGTCGACAAGCAGAACCAAACAGTGGCCGTTCTCCTCGGCATGCTTGGCCGCCCGCCGCAACCCGACCAGGAACTGTCCCTGGGTCCTGCACTCAAGCTCGCGGTCGTGCAGGTGTTCACGCAGTTGCCGCTCCATGGCGGAGAGGAAGGCAGTGCGGTCGGAATTTCCGCCGTGGCGGTGGGTGATGAAGAAGGCGAGCACGCTCACACCCGGTGGTGGCTGCAGCGCGAATTGGGCCATCAGCGCCGTCTTGCCCGACCACGGCTCGGCCAGCCACCGCCAGTAGGCACTTTCACCCTTTGGCGACTCAAGGGGCTCGGCGCAGAACGCAGCCATCGCGGCCAGCTCCTGCGCACGGCCCTCGAAGCGCTCTGCGGCGAGTTCACGAACCTCCAGAAGGTATCCGGAGCTCGGTACCGCAGGCTGTCCCCCTACCCCCACAAGAGCGGGCGCCACGCCCCCGTGACAATTCAGCAGTTCGACGAAGGCAGAGTCTGTGGCGAACTTGCGGACTGGCAGCGCGTGCAGGCGGCGGTTCTCGTGCTCCTCGTCGTCCTGCAGAACGACGCCCACGAGGTGGCCCTGACAGAAGACCGCTGCCCCGGAGACCCCGCCCCACGCTTGCCGCTGGTCCGTCCTCAGACGTGGGGCGGCATCCTGGTCAAGGGTGTGCAGGTCGTGCCTGCCTTCGCCCCCAGCCAGGGGGGAGAGCATGCCACGCAGGTGCTCGACCCGGCGGTGCCCGTCTGTGGCTCTGGTCTGAAGCGGGTACCCCAGACCCGCATACGGGAGGGCGTCGCTGCCCACCGGTCGGCCCCAGCGCACCGTTCCCGGAACATGCACGGGCGCGTCCAAGCGCAGCAGGGCCACATCCAGGTCGTCGGAGCCGGTCCAGCAGACGGAGGCTTTCCGGCGGTACACGCTCCCGGACTGCGGGTGACCCACCCGAACGGTGATCCTGGGCCAGACCTCGCCGGCTTCGTCGACGAGGACATGGCGGGCGGTCAGCACCAGCTGCGGAGCGACGAGATAGCCAGATCCAGCCTTACGGCGGCCCCTGCCATCGCAGCGGACATCAGCCAACCTGCGCTCGTCCACGGAGTTGTCTCAGCCCATCCCCTGGTCAGCCTTCCGCCTGCCCGAATTAGTCCTCGTCCCAGGAGCCGGCTTCCTCGACCCCGACGTCGACCTGCCCATCTCCGGTGGCGCGGTCCTTGACTTTCAGTTTGAGGGTCAGCTTGTGAGCGCGCGTCGATCCCACCGAGCCGCTTGCGTCCACAGTGGCCACGCCAAACGTCAGCTTCCCCCCACCACGGCCCTCATTGCGCAGCTCCAACAAGAGCTCAAGCTGCGCCTCCTCGATCTCGAAGGCGAGCTGCTGCCCCGCTCCCGCGCTCTGGGCCAGGTACAGCTCCTGCCTTAGCTCCTCGATCGCTACAGCCAGCCCGATATCCGCCACCGTATGCCCGCGCCCCTTGTCCAGCGAGGCCGTCTGTGCGACCCCGGACCGATCCCGACGGCCGATGGTCTCAGCCGATCCGGCTAGTCTGCCCAAAAGGCCTACGCCGAGCCAATAGCACCCTCGTCGCGGTCAGTTGGTGGGAGGGGAGTGAAGCGCTCAGTCACAGCTGATCGTCAAACATGCGTTTCGGCCGAAGGGGGACGACGTTCGGCGTCGGCAACTGCAGCTGTTCGCGGAGTACTTCGTTCTCGGCGGCAAGCTGGTTGAGCACTCGGACAAGCGCGGGCACGTCCACCCGCAGGCGGCCGAGTTCCTCGTTCTTGTTCGCGATGGTCTCCTTCAACTGGACGATCTTCGCGCGGAGGCGGGTTTCAACGTCGGGGACAGCACCTCGCTCCTTGACCTGTGTGTAGAACTCATTGCGCAGGTCGGGGTGGCGCTGGGTGAGGGCGTTGCGGGGAACCTGAGCCTCGATGGCGAGGGCGACGACGGTCAGAGCGCCGTTGGAATGTTCGGGGGTGCCGGTCAGGATGCGGTGCATGGCCGCACGGATGCGGTTTCGTTCATCGTGCGCTGGGCTCACGTGTGCAGCTCCTGGCAGGTGAAGCGGGCGCGGTCGTGGGTGTCGGCGAGGCTGCGCAGCCGGTCGGCCGCAGTGAGGAGGCGGCTGGAGATCGGCTGGGGGTGATGGAGCGCCTGACGGGCGAAACTGTCGGCCCGGGCGCGTAGCTGCTGGGCGTGGAGATCAGTGCGGACCGTGTTGCCGCAGCCGGGAACGCAGCGGTCCAGGGCTGGAATGTTGCTGTCGGTGGGGCGCTCGCACAGGGCCAGGTCGCGTTTGTAGCGGCAGAGCAGCAGGGCGTGGGGGTTGTCGTAGAGGACGGTCCCGTCGCGGGCGAGGTACTTGCGGGCGAAGTCGGCCTTCACGGTGGTGCCTTCGAACCGCAGGACGGTGCTGGCCTGGTGCAGGGCCTGGCGGGCGGCGGGTCCGGAGACACCTTCCCCTCGGTTGTAACGCTCGTTCAGGTCGGCCGCGGTCTCGGCGGTGCTCAGGGCGGTCTCGATGTCGATGAGGTCGTGGATGCCGCGGCGGGAGCGGGTGCCGTAGCCGCCGGCGACGTCGGTGTCGAGGACGGTCCGCAGGTGGCCGTACTGGATGGCGAGGGCGACTAGGCCGCCGGGCTGGCGGGCGATGTGCCAGGCCAACGACCGGCGGAAGCGCACCGCGGTGATGGGCCCGGCGGGGTCCGCGGGGATACCTTCGTGGCTGAGGTTGTGGCGGGCGGCTTCCTGGTTGGCCCAGGTGATGAAGTCGGTGATGCGTTCGCGGATCCCGTCGCTGCCCATGGCCTTGCCGCGGTGTCGGACGGCGCCGCGGTGGTAGTCGCTGGCGAAGAGCAGTTCCCCTTCGGGGACGATCTGTTCCAGGACGCGGATGGCTGCGACGACGGGGGCGATGGCGACCCAGGGGACGTCCCGCTCGACGCCGGCGGAGAGGTGGTTGCCGTCCTCGTCGACGGCGGTTTTGAACTGGCGGGTGCGGATCAGATGCCAGGGCTCCTTGCGGCCGTCGGGCGGGTCGGGACAGCAGCCCGAGCGCATGGCGAGGACTTCTTCGGGGCGCATGCCGGTCAGGTAGGCGCAGACGATGAACGCGGCGGTTCCCAGATGCCGCAGGAGCGCAGAGGCCTCGGTGAAGTCGAAGCGGGGGCGCCACGGTCTGCTGGCGATGGTTGCCGTCACCGGCACGTCCAGGGGGCACGGACCGGGCCGCTCGGCTGCCGCCCGCGTCAGCCCGTGCACGCGGGCGATCCGGTCGACCTGAGGCATGGAAACGCCTGCGAGGCCGGCCAGATAGGCACGGGCCACGGTCGTTTTGCCGCCGTTGCGGACCGCGGGGACCGGTCCGCCGGCGGTGAGAGCAGGTTCCAGAATCTGTTCGAGCGCGGCGCGGCCCTCCCCGCTCGCGGGGTTGGCGACCGCTGCCTTGGCCAGGCGGGACGTTTCGGCCGCAGCGGCCAAGATGTCACCGGCGAGGTCTTCCACCAGGCGCACCGCCCAGGTGAGCAGGGGCGCCATGGTGGCCGTGGCGATGGGTTCCGTGGTGTTCTCGCCCCGCTCGCTTCTGTCCGCGGGCAGATAGTCGGCGACCAGGTCGGGTTCGTCCCACGGCGGGCGGGCCAACCCGGTGGGGCGGGCGGTGATCTGGTCGAAGGCCCACAGGCGGCACACGTCCCGCAGTACGTCCCGTGTCCGGTCCGCGCTGGCCCCGACGTCCTTCAAATACCGGCCGTAGGCGTCAAGGAGTGGGATGTCGCAGTCCGTCAGGGAGGTGATGCCCCGTTCGCTCAACCAGCGGGCCATGCGCATCCACTGCAGCACGGTGCCAGCGGTCGAACTGCCGCTCTGGCGGCTGCGCATGCGGATACCGCGCTCGCGCAGATACGTCGCCGGAAGCTCCCCGTTGATCATCGTCCATGCGATCAGCCGCAGCTGAGGACGCATCGGCGCCGGGCAGTTGCGCCAGTGGATGGAGCTCCGGGTACTGCTCGGGTTGGCGATCAGCGGCGCCAGGGACCACGACCCGTCTCCGTAGCGGCTGTTGAGATGGGCGTGCTGGGGCGCCTGGACGCGGTGGGCAAGAACCACCGGGCCGGCCGCCTCAGGTACGGGCAGAGCATCGGGTGCGGGCAGGGCGTGGGCCGTCACGGGTTGAGGGCTCCGTTCAGCAGAAGGTCGATGAGGGCGCGGTCCGTGTCGGTGACCTGCGCCAGAGCGGTGCGCTGCTGGCCCGCGCCCAGGCGCCGCCACAGGTCCTGAAGGCGTTCGTGGTGCTCGGCCCACTCCCTGTGCCACACCGGCGCGGGCAGGACGGAGTGCAGGTGGGACAGCGCCGCCTCCAGGTGGGCGAGCCGCGGATGATGGCCGGTGTGGACACGGGCGTTGGGGCAGCCCAGGCACATCAGGAACGACGCTCCGCAGCCCCCGCCGGCGTCGGGCCAGGGGCTGGCCTCGGCGTCATGGCAGTCGGCTGTCGCGGTCGGGGCGTCCGCCGGATCGCCGGTCTTCCGTAGCTGCGCGGCCAGCACCGCGGTGCGGGCATGGTCGAGAGCGGCCAGCGCCCCGGCCGCGATCACCGGCCGGGCCTCCTCCTGGACCTGGGCGTCGGGCAGCACATAGCGCCGGTCATGGGTGGCTTGCGAGTGCTGGAGGGGGCCGCGGTGCACGCGGGTCACTACCGTGCGCCGACCGCGCTGGAACGGTGAGCCGGTCAGCTGATGCTGGCGTGCCCAGAAGCGGACGTCGTCATGGCAGATGCCGAAGGCGAACCGGCCGACCGGAGCGCGGCGGTCCTTGTCGCCGCTGGGCAACCCCGTCTTCGCGGTGCGCGAGACGATCAGCACGTCGGCCTCGGGATCCATGGCGGCGACGGCCGCCCGGGCGAAGCGGGTGGCCGCCAGCGCCTGCGTGATCAGCCGCCCGCTAGAGCCCGCTCCGGTGTCGGTGACGTTCTCCGTCTCGTACCAGCGTCCCGCCCCGCGACGGCGCTTTTCGACCGGCACCCGATAGGTCGGCCGTCCGTCCCGGCCGGGGTCGGGGCTGGCCCGGGGGACCTTGGCCCGGTCGATGACCGAGAGGTTCCACCCGAACTCGGCAAGCAGAAGCACGCTGAGCGACACCGCTTCGGACCGGGACAAGAACAGCCGCTTCCAGGTCTGCACCCGCGCGCCCCCGCCCAGCGCCCGAAGCCACTTCGCCGGAATGTACTCGCGGCCGCTCGCATCGATCGCACGGGGGACATCCCCGGTACGGGCCAGGAAATCCAGCGCCTCACCCAGCATCCAGCGGTCGTCGTCCGGGCCGATCACACCGCTTCGCCACTGCTCCAGCAGGCGGCTGTTGTCCTCGATCCGCAGCAGCGCAGACCTGAAGTCCTGGCGGGCAGTGCGGACGATGTGATTGAACGAGGCCGTGTCGTAGGACTGGACACAGCCCCGCGAGCCGGGCACCCGGCGCGCGAGAAGCTCGGCCACCGGCCCGCTCTGCAGCCGGCCGTCCTCGCGAAGGAGATTACTGACCGTGCGGACCTGCTGCCGGCCACCGGGCGAGGCGAGCTTCGCCAGCCGCCACCGGCGCAGCAGATCGGCCGTCACCCCACCGAGATCGCGCGGACAGTCCGGCTGGTCCGCGAGGAACGCTGCGAACCGCCTGATCTCCCGCCACACCCCGCGGGAGGTGGAGTGCGCCGACCAAGCCGTGGAACGGCACTGACCGGCGAACAGAACCGCCAGAGAATGCTGCAACGGCTCTGCCACGGGCAGGAGAGCGAAGTCGTAGGCGGCGGTGTGTCCGTCATGGTTCCGATGCTCCACCACCAGCCCGTCCGGGACGGACGGTTCGGGGAAGTCCAGGTCGCCGGGAGGAAGAGCCGCCTTGCGGCCGCGCCCGCTCACACCCCCTCCCCCGCCGGAGTCAGCGCGGCTTCGATGTCCTGGACGCCGCTCGCCGCCCGCGCCACCTGGGCGAACAGGTTGTCCATGTCCGGCACCGGGCCGCCCATGGGCGTCGGAGCCGAGCTCAGCAACGACTCCAGCTGCAGATGACGCACCGGCGCGAGATAGTGCCTGATCGTGGTCTCCCGGGAGGAATGACCGAGGAGACCCTGCACCATGAACCACGGATCGCCGTACAGCAGCCGGAAATCACGACGCTCCTCGGGACTGAGCCCGTACCGTCGGTCCATCACATGGTTCAGCACCACCAGCATGAACAGCGCGAAGGAGTGACGCCCGGCATGCGGAGTCGCATACGGGGCGTACGCCCGGTGCGGATCCCGCCGCCCCGGCGGCGTGAGCACCTGCCGGCACCGCTGGTTCGCCGTACGGAAAACCCCGTTCCACGAGTGCGGATAGAAGGGCAGCCCCCGCTCGCTCAGCCACAGCCACAGCGGTTCCGGACCCTCCGGCCCCTCAATGAACAGCGTGGCCCGCTCCTGCCAGGTCAGCAGATCCAGCGCCCGCTCCCCCCGCCCACCAGGCCCCTGCCAGCGCACCCGCGGCTTCAGCCCTCCAACAACCTCGGAGACCAGCCGCATGGGCGCCCGGTCATACCTCCCGCGCGCCTGGGCCTGCCGAACCGCCCACGCCCGCGAGGAGTCCACATAGTCCTGTATCTGATCAACCACCCGGACCGAGGTGTAGAACGACCGGGACCTCTTTCCTCGAGAACTCTCCGACGCCACCGTGCCGTGGCAGTACCGACCGCCGGCCAGGCGCTGCACGGGTATCTCGATCGTCAGCAACGCAGCCGCTTCCTGGCGCCGCAACCCGGACGAGGTGAGAAGGTCGACGAACGAGGTGTTCCGGTCCTCCAGACGCCCCGCCCACCCGGGTGCCGGCGTCCCGTCCCGGTCGAACCCCCGCAGCCCGACGTCCGACCACAGCCGCCAGGTGCGCGGCGTCAGCCAGTGCACATTGCTCGGCCGACTGTCCTTGGCCCGAGCCACCGGTACCGCCACCAGATGACCGCGATACCCGACAACCTGCCGCGTGGCGACCGGAGACCGCATGATCAGCCGTTCCCGCAGCGCCCACCGGTACAGGCCGCTGAACGCGGCCAGCTCACGGTTCCACTTCGACCCGCCGACCCGCTCCGGATTCTCCGGAGCTCGGGTCCGCCAGTACTCGAAGTCCTCCAGATCCCGGTCCAGGGCCTCACACCAGCTCTTCCCTCTGCCCCACAGGAACGTCAGGAGCAGAGCAATGTCAGTCGCGTAGTTGAGCTTGGTCGACATGGCATGCGAACGGAAAGACCAGGACCGCACGTACCGGGTCAGCAGCGGGTCCACTCGATAGTCTGGCGACAGGAAGACGGGGTCGCCGGGCCGAACCCCCGACTCCTGCTCCCGTTCCGCCAATCCCTTCAACCAGGTCTGCAGCTCGGCTGACACTGCTTGCGGCCCGGCCGCCCGTACCCAGAAAACACGCCATGCCTTCACAGACCAGCCCTTCAGCAGCCGCTTCAACACGCGCATTCAATAGGGAATTTGTCGCACTGGGGGCCCGATGACCGGCTCCGGGAACGCCCGCAACATGGCCCCACTCGTCGCCGCGTGGAAACAGGCCTTCCACTTGGCCACCGGCGGGTCCGGCTCCTACGGCAAGGGCCTCAACCTCTCACGCAACGGCGCCGTCGCCCAGATCCATGCCCAACCCGGCCGCCTCGCCGCTGCGGTCGCCGTGAAGAGGGCCACCCACCACGCCATCCTGTTCGTTCCCGAGCTGGCCGCCACACAGTGGGACGCCCTGGCCGGCCGCCTCGCCGGCAGCCCCCAAGCCGTCGCCGACCTCCTCGCCAACCGGGTTCCCGCCGCCATCGCCGATCCCGGGCACGCCGGCGGCATCACCATCGTCCCCGGAGCCGAAGAGATCACCTTCTCCTGCTCCTGCCCCACCGGTCATGCCGGCCGTCTGTGCGACCACAGCGCCGCGCTCGGCCACGCGGTCACCGAACGACTCGCCACCGCCGCCTCCGTTCTGCTCGGCGCCCGCGGCATGACCGCCCGCACCCTCGCCTCCCTCGTGCGCGATCTCGTGGCCGACACCGATCCTGGCGCCCTTCCGGCAGACACCGACGGAACAGTCCGTGCCGACCAGCTCTACTCCTTGTCGGCCCACCGATCCCCGCCGCCCGCGCCCCGGTTCCGCCTCGACACCGTCACCCCGATCACCGCCACGCTCGACGACCCGCCCATTCCCGGCCCTCGGGCCCAGGACCTGACGTGGATGGTCGAGGACGCCGCAGACCGCGCCCGCGCGCTCTTGTCCGGAGGCCCAGGCCACCCCCACGACGACCTCGCCGACACGGTGCGGATCCTCGCCAGCCCCGACGGCGTCGACCGGCTCCCGGCCGCCGCCCACGCCACCGGCCATACCCAAAGCGCTCTGCGCGCCATGATGATCGGCTACCGCCACGACGGGCCGGCCGGCGCCCATGCCACCCTCGCCGCCGCCCCGGCCCTGCCGGGCACGCTGGAACAGGCCCGAGAGGCCATTCGCTCCTCCCGGGCCGCCACTCTGGGCATCTTCGAGATCGATGGCGACGCGCTGACCGATGCGACCGCTGGCATCCAGATCCGGCTGGGGCCCGACGGCCGTTGGTTCCCCTTCACCCTCTACCAAGGAGACTGGCGCACCGGAGAGTGGCGCCCCGCACCCGGAGCCTCCGACGATCCCGCCCAGGCATACCGGGCCGCCCGACGAGCCCGCGCCGCACGACCGGCCAGGAGGTGACGCGCCAGCTCCGTGTGATGAGGGGGGTAGACCAGCCGCTGCCGGCAGCGAGACCGGTTATGTCGACTGGCAGTTGAAGGCGAGGCGTGGAAGAGAATGGGCAAGGCACGGAACGCTCGTGAGCTGCCATGTTCGGGGACATGGCGCGCAGCAGGTCCCCGATCCCCCGCAAGGACATCGTGCCGCCGAGGGTATGCCTGTATCGGCGACCGAATCCTAGATAACCTGGTGTGAGGCGGCGCAGCACGCCAATTCGCTGCGCACCCAGCCGACGCGGAGGAGCGGGCAGGCGGACGCCCCGGCGGTCGCCGCCTCCTGACCTACTTGCCCCACGTCAGCCCGCCCGCCCGGGCGCGCGGCCCCGACGCCACTGGTCACGATTGCCGATCCACCCGTCCCGGAACGGATCACTGCCCCCAGTAGACGCAGCAGGCGTCACTTTCCGAACCGGGGCAGACGACGACGGACCACCCCAGGCCCGCCGGGCAACCGGTTGAAGTTGAGCCCGCGGCGTGCGTCCTTACTGGTCAACGCTTTCGTCGACCTCGTCGAAGACGCGCTGCAGGGCTTCGACAGCACGGTGGTGTCCGGCTGCCGAGAGTTCGCTGGCCATTCCCTGGACGACGAAGGCATCGCCGCCGTCGATCACTGTGCGCGCGAGAGCCGTTCCGAGGACGAGCGTGTCTGGCCGTTGCAGCCGATGCCACAGCAGGAACTGAAGTGGCCCCACAGTACGGCCGCGGTCACGGGCGGTGAAAGCGAGCTTGTCGGCCTTGGCGTGCTCCCCCTTCTCCTCGGCCCGCATCATGGGAGCACTGGTCTCGCCCGCCTCGATCGCCTCCGCGCACAGGCGGCAGGCCCCTTCGATGTCCCCTTCCTGGTAGTGCAGTCGGATCAGCTCCTGGTAGCAGTCCACGAGCCCTGCGTCGATCGCCTTGCGGAAGTAGACCTTGGCCTGCGCGAGATCGCCTGCCCGCTCATAGCGGTAGGCCAGCCGGGAGTAGGCGTAGATGTCTCCGCTCTCTGCGGGCCGTGCGATCCGTTCGGTCCACTCGGCGGCTTCGTCGAACAGCCCGTCCTCGGCTAGCAGGAACACCAGTTCCTGCATGGCGTCGTCGTCACCGGCCTCGGCACCGCGCCGGAACCACCGCTCGGCTTCCGTCCGCCGGCCGAGCTCCAAGTGATAGCCCCCGACGTGCACGTAGGCATCTGGGTGGCCCTGGTCTGCGAGCTCACGCCAGACGGACACGGCCTGCTGGTGCTCCCCACGCTGGTGAAGGTGGTGTGCTTCCTCGCGCCGGTAGAAGTAGGCGAGGACGGCATTGCGCTGGAGTTCCCCGGATGCCCGATGCGCGTCGATCGTGGCCAGAGCGCTGTCCGTACGTGCTCTGTCGGCCTCCTGCCCCAGCAGGTAGGAGGAGCCGCGGTCGTACAGACCGAACAGGTCCCTGCCGTCTGAGACCGAAGCGGACAGGCGTACCCGCCCTCGCTCGTACGCGGACGTGGCGAGGGCCCGGCGGTCCTCGTCGGTGTAGGCATGCTGCAGGGCGGCTGCCCAGAACGCCGCGGGTGGGCAGTCGTGGCGGAACTCGTAGCGGCCGATTTCGAAGAGAGTGCCGGACAGCTGGTAGAGCGGCTGGTCCGGTGGGGGAGTGCCGGGCCTGGGCCGGACCGGGCTCAGGAGGCCGGGGACGCCCCGGCACGGGGCGGAAAGGTACTCCAGGGCGCTCTCGAAGCACCCAGGATGACCGTGTTCATTCCAGATGTGGTCAGGGGCGAGAGAAGCCGCAGTTGCTTCCAGCCCGCGCAGGGGCAGCATCGGGCCGTGGCCGAGGCGGCGCAACTGCACCGCGGCGATGACGAGATACCGGGCCATCTGCGAGGCGAGCCCGACGCGCTCCAGGAGTACCGGCACGCCCGCGAGGTACTGGGTGAGCCGCCCGTCAATGGCGAACGCGGAGGCCTCGGCGACACGCGGATCGGCTTGTGCCGCCTCCTCAAGGGCCGCGGGATCACAGACGAACTGGTCCGGGATCCGCGCGCGGACGCAGGCTCCGGTGAGCAGGGCCCGGGCCTGGGGGTAATCATCGCGGGGCGCAGAAGTGGCGGTGAGGCGGGCCCAGTCCTCTGGGTGGGCGGTCGCGAGCGCGAGGACGGGACGACGCTCAGGCGTGCGCAGCAGTTCACGCAAGCCGGCAGCGACCCGCTCGCCGACGGCCGGATCGCTGGTCAGGAGATAGTGCTGGACCTCGTCGAGCCAGAGCACGGTGTGCGACCCGACCTCTTCCAGGCCCGCGAGCACCGCATCGGTGTGGCTTGGTGCGATCGGATGCCACAAGCGCCACTCGTCCGGCAGAAGTTGGACCGCCTCCCAGCAGGCTCGGGTCTTCCCGGTGAAAGAACCACCAATCAAGGTCACCAACGCGCTGCGCCCGTCCGCGGCGCCGAGAACCGCCTCACGCAGCAGCGCATCGTGTTCGCGCTCCACGTACACCGGCAACACCGGCAACACCGGCAAAGAGTCGGAGACGTCATCGCTGGAGGCGTCGATCGCCCGCTGGACCCCCAGATCGAATGGATCACGGAGATCGCGCACCAGCCAACCCGCGAGCCGGGCGACCTCTTCGGTACGAGGGACGGATGCCGGTGCCTCAGGCCGACGCTGCGCACGCTCCTGCGATCTGCTGTCGACGAGCTCGTCGAGGAGGCGGCAGGCTTCGGTGCACCGCCTCCGGAACTCCTGCTGGGACAGGCCGGCTGCCTTGGACGTGATGAGCAGGAATTGACGGGTGAAGGGCTTAGTCGGACGAGGGATATCCCCTTTTAGGAGGCGGTCGATGGTGGACTTCGAGTAGCGCATGCCACTGACCGGGTACTGAGGAGAGGGCTTGTCTGTGGCTGCGTCCTCCTTTTGCTTCCTCGCCTCCTCCTCGAAGCGGTCGGCGATGGCACGGGCTCCGAGTCCCGCTTCGTCCGCCTGCCGCGCGAGGAAGCGGGCGTACCGCTCCTGCGGCGTTCCGCCATGCTCTTCCCGCCCCTGAATCACCGTCATTCCCACCCCGTCCCCGCGCGGTTCGTCCCAGGACCGCCCGCCATGTCCCACAGCGGAAGACACCGTACTGCGATCACCAGCCCCCTTGCGACCGCCTCTCACTGTCCCACCGTGTCCCGACCTGTCCCAGCAAGTTCCAGGCGCAGTTGGGGACACGACGACGTCGGCTCATGGTCTGTCTCACCACGCCGGGCCGATTCAAGTGCCCGGCCTTACGGGAGCGGATAACAACACCGTGTTCACCTGTTTCTCTTTCCGTCCTGCGGCCGCCGAGGCATCCGCCTCCCCCGGACTGGGCCAGGCTGCGGAGTCCCTGCTGATGGCCGCGATGCCCGAATTCCTCGGAGCCCTCGGCGCCGGGCTGGTGATCGCCATCGTCACCACCGCCTGGCGGCGTCTGCGCCATCGCACCTCCACGCCCGATGAGAGCCGGCCAGGGCCTGGACGCCCCGGCCATCACCCCGCGTACATCCAGTCCTGGCGCGATGCCCACGAACTCAGCCAGGAGTACGCCACCGCTGTGCGGGCGGGCAACACCGATGAGGCCCGCCGCTGCCTCGACGCGCTCATGACCGTGGCCGACCAGTGGAAGAGCCACTCTGACTTCCCCGCCGCAACCAACGCCGTCCGCGCTGCACACGACGCGGACCTCATCCCGGAGCGGTGACCGTGAAATCCTTCTGGTTCCTCATGTCGGGCATGGTCAACTGGGTGGGTTGACACCCCAGATGCTTACGTGTGTGCACCGTCAGTGCACACACGTAGGGTGCCTAAAATGGATGCACATTCCGCTGGTTCCTCGGACACCCCCATCTACAGCCAGCTTGTCGCCGAGCGAGGTGACGTGCCCAGCCGGACACGCGATGAGGCCGAGCGACTGCACCGCATGCTGGAACCCGTTTTCGGCACGAGTACCCCTGAACGTCCGCAGAGGGCCATACCGCAGGGTTCCTTCTTCGGCGCTGGACCTCGTCCGTGACGGCGGTGCGAGAAGGCCGGAGCGGGTCTCGTTCAAGAACGGACGGTACGCGACGAAGCGGCGGGACGTATGACAGGTGGCGGATGCAGATGACGTGAGGCGGCCACCGCCGCCTGACCTCTAGCGTGTGCCGGAACCAGGCTCACTCGACGATCACAAGCCCCTGAGCCCCGTGTCCGGCAAGAGGCACCGCGTCCGGCTGGACCTACGCCGCCTTGGCCTAGCCGGCGTAGGCGATCGCCAGGACCGTGATGTTGTTCGTCTGCTCGTTGACCAGGATGACGATCGCGGCGCGGCCGCGGGCGACTGTGCGGACGATTCCATCGTCCTCCCCATATGGCTCGCTAGCAGCGAGAGGGTCCTGGACGGCATCGACGAGGCAGACCGCGATGTCACGGCGAGCCTCGTCGGGCAGGTTCTTGTAGATGTCGTACTGATCGGCGGGGATGTGGAGCCTGAAGGTCACGCGGCGCCCCGCCGCCCTTGCGCGTCATCCACGACGGTGTCGGTCATGTCGGGGGCGGTCTCGTACTCGGGCGGCACAGTGCCGTGCTCCTTGACGTACGCGCGTGCGGCTTCGATGCGCGGGCGGGCTGCATCAAGCGTCTCCGCGGCCGTGGCCCATCCCTCCAGCCGCGCGGGCAGCTCCTCGAGAGGAGTCAGGTTGACGTCCGCCAAGAGCTGCTGCCGAAGAGAACTGTGCGGCAGGGCAACGTGCAGCTGGTCCACGGTCCACTCGCGCGGCGCCATGTCCTCACCCTCCTTCGACGGCGGTATGCCGGATCCCAGCCTAGCGGTACAAGCCGAGTGCGGGGAGGCGCCCATCCTCTTCGCTCGGGTCAGGGGTGCCGTCCCCTGTCCCGCCCCCGGACTCATCGAGACGATCATCGGAGCGCGGACTGTCTGGCGAAAGGGCCTGTCCTGCGCGGAGGGCCCTGGAATGATGAATCACCACATCACACCAGATCGCCAAAGGGGACGAATGGGCCTGCACATTTCGCGGATCGAGATCCGGAACTTCCGGAACTTCCGGCATCTGGTCATCGACGGCTTCCCCGCCCACGCCGTGATCGTCGGCGAGAACGGCGTCGGCAAGTCGAACTTGCTGGAAGCGATCCGCCTGGTCCTCGACCCGTCTCTGTCCGACGCCCGGCGGATGCTGCGCGAGGAGGACATCTGGGAGGGAGACCCAGCAGGCCTGGCCGGCGGTGCCGAAGTGAGCATCGTGGTGGAGCTACGGGGCTTCGACGAGGACGCTGACGCCAAGAGCATCCTGTCGACCGCCGTCGTGGCCTTTGACCCCTATGTAGCCCGGCTGACCTACCGCTTCACTCCCCGGGCCGAGGTGGCGACCGCCGCCGGCCCCCGGGTGGAGCCCACCGGCCGGCCGCTGACCGCGAAGGACTACGACGCCGTCGTCTTCGCCGGTGCCAGCGAGACCAACGACGTGCGCGCCATCCGCCGCGAAGTCGCCCTGCGCGTCCTGCCGGCTCTGCGCGACGCCGAGGCAGACCTGCACAACTGGCGGCGCAGCCCCTTGAGGGATCTGCTGGAGCGACTGCCTCTGGACCCGGTGAACCTGGAAGCCACGGCCTCGGCGATCGCGACCGCAGTCGACCAGCTCACCAAGGACGACAACATCACCAAGCTGGAGGGGCACCTGACGGACCGGCTG
Source organism: Streptomyces aurantiacus (assembly GCF_027107535.1). Taxonomy (NCBI): domain Bacteria; kingdom Bacillati; phylum Actinomycetota; class Actinomycetes; order Kitasatosporales; family Streptomycetaceae; genus Streptomyces; species Streptomyces sp. Qhu-G9. The sequence goes on from NZ_CP114282.1 coordinate 48,947, forward strand.
GGAGCCATGTTCGGGCCACGCCTGGCCGTACAGCCCACCCTCGGCTTCGCCTCCTCCAAGCCGGACGAACTGATCCGCGCCGTCCGCCTGTTCTTCGACACGGCCCGCCGCAGGGGCATCTCCGACGCCAGTCTGGGCAGCGCGAACGTCATCTACCTCGGCCTGCTGCTGGAAGCCCTCAGCCAGCAGCAGCTGGACGAGGAATTCATCGCCACGCTGGTCGCCGTGGAAGAGCCCGAAGCCCACCTCCACGTCACCCTCCAGCGGCATCTCTTCAAGTACCTGCTGCGCACCGGACCGTCACTCATCCTCACCACCCACAGCCCGCACATCGCCGCCGTCGCCCCGGTCCGCTCCTTCATCGTGCTGCGCGCGACGGAGGACGGCACGACCGGCGCCACGACGTCCGCCCTCCCCGTCAGCAGCGAGGAGGCCGCGGACCTGGAGCGCTACCTCGACATCAGCCGCGCCGAGATCCTCTTCGCCTCCGCCGTCGTGCTGGTCGAAGGCCTGGCAGAGCTGTACATCCTTCCCGCCCTGGCGCAAGCCGCGGAATTCGATCTCGACGCCTACGGCACCGTGGTGGCCAGCGTCCACGGCACCGACTTCAAGCCCTACCGCGCGTTCCTCGGTCCCAAGGGACTCAACACCCCCCACGTGGTCATCACCGACGGAGACGCCGCCCGCGACAAACTCGGCCGGCGGGAAGCCGGCCTCAAGCGAGGCGCGAACCTCCACCCCGAGGAAGCCCGACGAAAGGCCCTTCTGGATCAGATCGCCCAACTGCCGGGACCCGATCAGACCAGCTACCACACGGCCCGCGATCCCCTCGCTGCCGATCTCCTGGGCATCGGCGTCTACGTCGGCGCCCAGACCCTGGAGACCGACCTCTGCCCCCTGTTCGGCGAGGAGATCATTCAGGCGTTCAAGGAACTGAGCGGCAACGCCACCGCGATCGACGAGGTGACCCGCGGCGTCGCCAACGAGCGGAACGCGACGATCGACCCCGACATCCGCAAGCAGATGCTCAAACGGATCTCGGCCCTCGGCAAGGGCCGCTTTGCGCAGCGCCTCGCCGCCCACATCGCCCAGGTGGACCTGGACGCCCGCATCCGGGCCGCAGCCCAGATCACCAGGGACGACGTGCCACTCGACGAGCAGGCTCTGCGCCGCCTGGGCACCGCCTCCTACCTCTTCCTGGCCATGGAGGCCATCAGCCGCGCGGCCCGTGGAACCTCCTTCCTGACCAAGCACGCGACCCCGTCAGAGGTCAGCCGGCAGGGCAACGATGCAGATCAGTGACACCCTCCTCGCCGAGCTCGAGGAGCTGCACCTCAAGCAACGCACCGCCGTCCTCCACGACGGCAACGTTGTTCTGAGGGCCGGGCCCGGCAGCGGCAAGACCCGCACCCTCGTCGCGCGCATCGCCTACCTGCTCCAGACCCAGATCTCTGCGTTCCGCGGCGTGGCCTGCATCACCTACACCAACGCGGCCGCTGAAGAGATCCGCCGCCGCGTTCTGCGCAGCGGCGTGCGCGCCGAAGGGCGGATCACCTGTTCCACCGTCCACGCCTTCTGCCTGAACGAGATCCTGCGAGCCTTCGCCCACCTGACCGGCCAGCCGGCACCTCAGGCAGGACAGGTCCTCAGCAAGACGGCAACCGAACTGCTCCTGCAGCGCTGCTTCGACCAGGCCGGCATCGGCGAAACCCTCGCCCAGCACCGCGTGCCCCAGAGCACCCGCATCCGCCGCGCCCTGGCCTGCAACGAGAACCTGGACAGCTTCGACCCGCGGGAAGTCCAGGCGGCCCGCCTCTACGAAGAACAGCTCCTCGTCAAAGGAGAGATCGACTTCGAAGCCATGGTGACGCGGGCCGTACGCACCGTCCGCGAGCACGAACACGTCCGCGACATCCTGCGTGCCCGCTTCCCCCACCTCATCGTGGACGAGTACCAGGACCTCGGCGGCGTCCTCCACGAACTCGTCGTCGCCCTGCGCGACCTGGCGGGCATCACCGTCTTCGCCGTCGGGGACACCGACCAGTCCGTCTACGGATTCACCGGCGCCGACGCCAAGTACCTGACAGAGCTGGCAGCCCGGGAAGACTTCCGTGACCTGGAACTCAAGGTCAACTACCGCAGCGGCCAGGACATCATCACCGCAGCCGAAGCCGCCCTCGGACTGCCCCGAGGGCGCCTGGCACGCGAAGGCGCACCTCCCGGCGACGTCAATCTCGAACAAGTCGAAGGAGGGCTCGCGGACCACGCCCGCGTGGCCTGCGACCTCGTCCAGCAGGCCCAGAACAGGCAGATCAGCCCGGAGCAGATCGCCATCCTCTACCCCGCACGCGGCCCTCTGCTCGACGCCGTACAGCGCGAGCTCACCCGACGCGAACTGGACTTCAGACACGAGGGCGACGACAAACTGCCCGCCGGCAGCCTCTCTCGCTTCATCCAGCGGTGCGCGAGCCGCGCCGTCACCAACTACCAGATCCACATTGCACCCGACACCGTCCGCGCCGACATGCTGCGCCGGACGCAAGCACCGTCCCTGGCCGCCTTGGCCCGAGCGCTCACCACGCTGCGCACCGACGCCCAGCTCGCTCCGCCCTCCTCGCGACTGTCCCTGCCCCGGGCTCTACAGAACTGCCTCGATCCCGAGTCGCTGTACCCCGCCGACGCACCCGCCCTCGACTGGCTGCAGCATCTGCGCACCGGCCTGGCCCTCGACGAGGTAGCCGCGGCGCACCCCGATCAGGACAACACCAGCAGCCTCGATGCCCTCGCCAGCCTGTGCAGGTCCAAGAATCTCCTGCTGCAGGACCTCGCGCGCGGCGAGGAAGTCATCGGGAAGGTCCTCCTGGCCACCTACCACGCGGCCAAGGGCCGCGAGTTCGACACCGTGATCCTGCCCGGCCTGCTCAACGGGCTCATCCCGCGGGACATCCGTGACCGGGGGCGATGGCGCAGACCCACGGAGACGGAACTCGCAGAACAGCGCCGTACCTTCTATGTCGCCCTCACCCGTGCGGAGTCGAGCGTGAACCTGATCGTCGGCCCCGGGTACGAGACGAAGAACGGATACTGGATGTCCTTCGGGCCTTCACCTTTCGTGATCGAGATGGTGCGTCGACTGTTTCCGCCAGAGCAAGCATGACCACACTGACCCACCTCTCGTGGACCGGCTGGCATCGTCCAACCTCTGCTCGTGCCCGAAATAGAGGAGTGAAACGCACTCATCTGCGGAATTGTCGGATGAACAGCCCGTCGCCGTTGTACGTTGACGCACAGTCCTCCTGGGCGTCGCGTCCCCCCGTGCGCGGCGCCCAGGAGCACTCCCTCCACGGGCGGTGTCTACGCTGGTCCGATGCCCGAGTCACCGATCCCTCTCGCCTACCAAGATGCCGTCACCGACCACCCGGCCATCGAGCAGTGGTGCTCCACCGTCCTGGCCGGCCACAGCGCCCGCCTGCTCCTTCTCGGCCCGCACTGGTCCGGCAAGTCCCACGCTGCCTACGCCGCCCTGAGCCGGCTCATCGCGGCCGGGTACGCCAGCGAGAGCATCACCGTGCACCAGGCCCACGATCTGAGCCGTACCTACCAGCCAGACATGGTCGAGTACGCCACCCCGGTGACGGTCGTTGACGATCTGACCCTCTCCGTCGACCTGGCGCGCGAGCCCGGCGGGCCTCGGCAGGCGGACACCGTCGAGGTCCAGGCGATGATGGCGCTGGAGGCCGGCGCGCTGGCCGAAGCGGTCGACCGGCTGACCGCCCGACCCAACCGCTCGTGGATCCTCATCGCTTCCTGCGCCGAGCACCTGGTCGAAACGGTCGGTCACGAAACGGCACACCGAATCCTCGCCGTCGCCGAACAGGCCGAGTTGCCCCCGCGCGCCCGGCCGACCCTGCCGTCATGGTGAATGCCGTCCGGATCCAGGAACCTGATCGCTAGGCTGGCCGGAGACCAAGACCAAGGAAGAAGGGGTAGCGGTGGGGGAGCGTCAGCCGTTCAAAATGCGGCAGGCCAGGGACGCCACCGGCCTCGTGGTCTCGGCCCGTCAGATCGGTCAGAAGCCCGAGCCGTTCACCCGGCCCCTGCGCTGCCCTTACTGCGAACACGAGGTCACCGCACAGCCGGAACAACCGCGTGTCTCCACCAAGGGCAAGGCCTTCACCCGCGGCGCGCACTTCGCGCTGGCCAAGGAGAAGGAGAAGGGCCGCACCGCCGAGCATCTTGCAGGCTGCGCCCTGCGCACCGATCACACCCTCCACGCCATCGCTCGCCGCTCCCAGGGCCTGGCCGAGCTGGGCCCGAGGTACCTCCAGACGCTCTGGCCCTGCCTCCGGTGATTTCGTACCCCATGGTCACAGGCTGCGCATGACCGCTACGACCTTGCCGAGGATGGTGGCGTCGTTGCCGCAGATCGGCTGAAAGGCGTCGTTCTCCGGCATGAGCCACACGGTCGAGCCCTCCCGCTTGAGCCGCTTGACCGTCGCCTCCCCGTCGATCATGGCCGCGACGATCTCGCCGTTCTCGGCGTCCGGCTGCGCCCTGACGGCGACCGTGTCGCCGTCCATGACGTGGGCTTTGATCATCGAGTCGCCGGACACGGTGAGCGCGAACAGCTCGCCGCTGCCCACAAGTTGCTTCGGCAGTGCGAGTACGTCCTCGACATGCTGGTCGGCGGTGATGGGAGCGCCGGCGGCGATGCGGCCGACGAGCGGGGTGTGGACGACCGAGGAGTCGGACGCGAGGTGGTCGGGGCCTGCGGCCAAGGCGAGGGCGGCCTCTGTGCCGACGGTCGTGGTGGGGACGTAGGCGCGCGGGCGCTTCGGATCCTGACGCAGAACGCCCTTCTTCACCAGAGCGCCGATCTGGTGCGCTACGGACGACGTACTGGCGAGCCCGGCGGCCTGCCCTAGTTCCCGCATCGAAGGCGGGTAGCCGCGGTCCCTGATGCTGGACCGGATGGCGTTGACGATCCTGCGCTGGCGATCGGTCAGCCCGTCTTCACGGGTCACGATGCCCGGCGGGCGTCCGAGGTACCGGGATGCAGCAGTGGCCTCCATGATGTCCCCCTTCGTCCACTACAGAGTTGAACCGTAACCCGAGATTCCGGACAAGGGAACGGATATTCGACCTTTGTCCGCTGGTCAGGTCGGCGTCTCGCGGCACCACCAGCCCGCCACAACACCACGGATCAACTACCCATTCGGGGCGGCGTGGCGCCCCGCCACGTGCAGCTTCCCGCCGCTAAATTGCCGCACTGCGGCACCGGTCTGCTGCTCCTCACGCGAACCTCGGCCCCACGGGTTCCAGGCGGAGGCGAAGAAGCAGGGCTTCGACCAGCTCCACCCCACCGACCACCAAGCAGCACACCGTGCCTGTTCCTCATGCTCCGCGGGCCGACGGAGCAGAGTGAGAGGTGCTTGAAGCCATGTCAGCCACCCAGACCAGCAGCCGGGCCCGGACGTACGCCCTCTACACCGGCGCCCCCCGCCAACTCGCGTGCGACGTTGTCGCTGCCCTGCCACCAGGTGCGCCCCTCATCCCGGCACCGGCCCACCAGACGCAGCTCCTGCTCGAGTCTGAGGCGTTCTACTGGATCCTCAACTGCCAGCGGCACTTCTTCGAGTACCCCTTCGGTATCCGGTACGTGCAGCCCACCACCCAGGGCGTGAGACTCCACCTGGAGAGCCACGCGAGCCTGCTCGGCGGACTGCTGATGCGGATTCTTGAAAACGGCCAGAGCTGGTCGTCGCCCCACTCCGTCCGGGGTTCAACGGGCTGGGGAGCTTCAACGAGCGTCGCGCGGGTGGTCGGCCGGGGCCGCCGCTCGCGATCTCAACGTCGTGCGCGGCACTTGGCGTGGTCGCCGTGGCAAGAGCTACACGGACTCGGGGGACTCGTCCGCGTCAGGTTTGTCCTTCTCCTCGGGCAACGGCCAATTCTGCAGGATGGAAGTCCAGCGTCGCGCTCGTTCCTCCCTCTCGTTATCGCGCACCCATTTGACGGCCCTCTCCCAGTCGTCCGATGCTTTCGGGGGAGACTCACCGCGCAGGTTGGCGCCAAGGCAACCCAGGACATCCCTGCATGCCACGTACACCGGGTCGTCATCCATCAACTGTCGGAGCCAATGTGGGATCAGGTCCGCCTCTGTGATCAGTAGGAATGACTCTGCAAGCCGCTGGCGAAGCCCAGAGTCGCGGAACACCAGCACTGCGGGCTCAGCATCCCCGAGCACACTCCAGGCGTGTTCCGGCCAGTCATAGACATGCTCGCTGCGGCGGTCTATCCGGTCGGGCCCCAAAGGAAACTCATGGCGCAATTGGATGCAGGCAGCACTGACCACCGCCGTCGCCTCGCGCTCCTCCGTCCGCCGTCGCGCCTTCTTCGTGTCCGAGAGAGTTCTCAGTGCCGCCACAGATGTTGCGGAAGCACCGACGGCTGCGCCGACTCCCCCGAGGAGAGCGTTGACCCACCAGCTGCTGCCTGCTTGAGCCGCGATAAGCCATTCCATGACACCACTGTGTATGCAGCGGACTGACGTCGCCTGTTGGGATTCTGGACTGGCCACCATGGTCCTGGTGCTGGTTGGCTATCGCCCCTCCTTTGTGGCGCCCGATCGCAGGGCAGCGCTTGGTCTGCCTGGGGAATCAAGCCGAGCGACTCCGGGGCCACCCTGATCAGGGGGTGGGGAGATTCAAATATCCCCATCAACTGCTGCCCTGCCGCGCCCCAATGCGCACCGGACGGGACCAGATCTACGGTCTCAGTGGACGTTAAGTCCGATCTTCCTCGGTTCGTGATCGCTCGATCGAGGTACTGATCGTCGGGCAGGCCATCCGCTGGGCATGTGCATGCTGAGATGCGGGCATGGAGCGAGAGCCGTACCCCAGCGACTTAGCGGACGAGCAGTGGGCGTTGATCGAGCCGATGATCACGGCCTGGAAACAGGACCGGGTGGCACGGTCAGCGACCGGAGATCCCGGATCCTGCGATCTGCGGGAGGTCGTGAACGCGATCTTCTACCAGAACCGGACGGGCTGCCAGTGGCGCTACCTGCCCCATGACCTGCCAGCCTGGTCGGCGGTGTTCTACTACTTCACACTCTGGCGCCAGGACGGCCTTGACCAGCGGATTCAGGAACTCCTGCGCTGCCAGGTACGGGAGAAGGCCCGGCGATTAGAGGACCCGTCCCTCGTGATCCTCGATACCCAGTCCGTGCGCGCGGCCGCGGGTGTCCCGAAGACCACGACGGGCCTGGACGCCAACAAGAAGGTGTCGGGCCGCAAGCGGGGCCTGGCCGTCGACGTTCTGGGGCTGATCATCGGCGTCGTGGTGCTGGCCGCATCCGCCCACGACAACACGGCCGGCACAGCCCTGCTCGACCAGGCCGCCGAGCGGTGCGGGATGCGTCTGGAGAAGGCTCTGGTGGACCAGGGCTTCAAGGACGAAGTCCTCATCCATGGCGCGTTGTTGGACATCGACGTCGAAGTCGTCCGCCGCAACCCGGCCGACCAGGGCAAAGGCTTCGTCCCGCAGCCGAAAAGGTGGATCGTGGAGCAGGTCAACGGCACGCTGATGCTGCACCGCCGCCTGGCCCGCGAGTACGACCACCGCCCCGAAACCTCCACCTCGCGTGTCTACTGGGCTTCCATCGCGAACATGACCCGCCGCCTCACCACACCGAGTCCAGCCTGGCGCGACACCCTCGGACTGGCCGCGTGAACGTCATCGAGCTCCTGGCCGACCTCCAGGCCCAGCACGACAAGACCGCAGCCCGTGCCGACGAACTGCGTGACCAGATCCATCACTTGACCGCCGCCCTGACCGAGACCGAAGCGCGACTCGCGAATCTGGTTACCACCCGGAAGGTCATCGCCGAACTGGCACCGGCTTCAGGCCAGCCCGCACCGTCCGAGACGAACACCGCCTACCAGGCCATCGTGAACACCTTCAACCAGCATCCCGATCAAGAGTTCCGAGCCCGTGAGCTGCACGAACGCATCGGCATGCCCATCGACGAGGCATCCGTCAACATCACCCGCAGCCGCCTCGGACGCCTCACCCGCCAAGGCTTCCTCACTCAACCCGGACGTGGCCGCTACCAGAAGCGGACTTAACGTCCACTGAGACGGTCGGGAGACCGGTTCCTTCTACGGGGCCTGCAGGATGGGTGCAAGTTCAAGCGTCGCGGCATCGCTGGCCAAGCCGTTCCACCGCAGCGTTGCCTGGGTGGGGCCTTCGACATCTCCAGGCACCGTGAACACGATCTCGGAGGCATCGCCGTTCGTGACGGTCGCCATTCGAGCTCGGCCGCCGACTACTACGGTCACAGGCGCGGTGATTTCCTGCTGGGGAGGCAGTCCGGTGACTTGCAGGTGGCCGACTTTGCCGGGCTGCGGCGCGGCGCCAGCCCATCCGATGATCTGCAGCCCGACCACGGCCACCGTGTAGCTGTCCGACTCCGTGCCCGTCGCCGTGACGATGCTCAATGTGCTGATGTTGGGGTCCATGCCAGGTGGTGCAGTGAACCGGACGGTCGTTGCGTCGCGCTTCGTGCCCGCTGTCTGTGCGCCTCCCACTTTGATCTGAACGGTGTTGTTGGTGGAATCCGGGAACAGGTTCTGTCCAGACACATCGATGGGTGCGCCTGGGGTGATTCGGGATGGTGCGACCGCGCGGATGGTGGGCCGATTCGTTTGCAGCGACTTGTTGAGCACGAATGCGCCAGCCGCTGTGCTGGTCAGCCCGACCAGCAGCGGGGGAATCGTTGGCAAGGTCCCCCGCCCAACGAAGACGGCCGCGACATAGGCCACCGCGATCATGTTGAACAGGAGGTACTGGATGTCGGCGAGGTCAGCGTTGCCGTGATCGTCGCGAGCCAAGTCTGCCGGGTTAACTCCAGCGTTCTCGGTGGCTTCGGTCTTCTGCACGATGCCGTTGGCTACCTTGTAGGCGGTAATACCCTTGGTGACCACCGCGGCTGCTGCTGGCACCCCGAGCAGCAGCAGGTAGGTGTCCCAGTGCTCCGGCGGCACACAGTTCTTCGTTGACGCTCCGGGGCTTTCGGTTTTGCACGCGAATGGTGTGCCCGCGGTCGAGGATCGCGCCGCAATGTAGGCCAGCACGAAACCGATCAGGAACGTCCAGGCCACGTACTGGAACTTTGAAGTAGAAGCCCGCAAGTCCGCGCCGACAAAGAGCGTGACCAACCCGCTCTTTCCTTCGGCGGACCCCTTGCCAAGAAGATGCGTCAGACAAAGGAAGACGACCAGAGTCAACACCGCAAACCCGTAGCTGCGCACGGTGTACAAGGTCTGTGAGTTCCACCAGTCGCCCCCGCCCCAGTTGACCAGTAGCCCACAGGCCGCTGCAACGTAGCCGACGAGCAAGGTCAGGAGGCGAGCCGCGTGCGGTGTAGTGAACCACCATCGCGGGCGGGCCGTTAGAACGATCTCAGCTGGCTGGTCCACGACGCGCTGATCGTCAGGGACGAAGCGGTAGGCGCCGCTTTGCGCGAAACTGCGCGCCATAACCACCGACAGTTCGGCTCCTGTAGACCCGTCGAGCGTGCTGCTGGCTGCGGAGCCGTTCGGCAGGTGTGTCCAATGTCCGGCAGGAGGTGCGTCGGGCGCTGCAGTGTCCTTGGCGTGTAGCGTCACCGCATCTCCGGCGCGAACGGCCAGCCGTGCCCCGCTCCGGCCGTTTTCGATGTTCGCCGACAACTGGATACTCACGGACGCTTTCCTTCCGGATAGCCCAGGCGCCCATTTTGACAGTTCGGCAGCGTGAGGAGAGTCGACAAGGTCGCTGCCATCCGGGTGATTGAGCAGTGGCGCCGTTCGACGTCGTCGTGAGTGAGTAGTCGATGCCCATGTCAGCTGCGCCGCGTCCAAGCGCGGCGATCATAGTGCCGCTCGCTTGGACACGAACATCCTGACGAAGGCCGACATCGGTAGCGCCACCCTTCACGGGGAACACGTTTGTGGCATGGGCGAGGTCAGCACCTGCGATGCCACCACGCCAGCTCTGGGTCTGCCATCGGCTCGTGATGTGTGCGCCCGAGGAGCACCACGTCCAAGCGCTCCACCTGCACCCGGAGTTCGGCGGCGGCTCTTGGCGGAAGCATGAACAGAGCGTCTTGCAGTTTGTCCCGGGCCCAGCCTTCACCGCAGCAAGGGCAGGTGAACTCAGCCTCCCACCGTCTCCAACGGCGTTTGGTGCCATGGACGCGCACGGACCACACGCTCAACGCCACTGCCACGACGCCCGGAGACAATCGTTCCCGTTCGAGCACCCGGACGGCGGCATTTGCTGCTCCCGACAGTCTGGGGACATCGCGATACCGCACGCAGTGTCTTCCCCAGCCGCGTTCCCGCGACCGAAGTGAAGCTGGTGTTCTACGCGGCACGGCCCCTTCGCATGCATGTCATGGACCGCATCCTCCCACAGGCCATGATCAGCCGGGCAGGATCCTTGGAGGCGGCAGTGGAACGGGCCGGGTACTCGTCGGCCACGTGGAGGTCTTTCCCATGAAGAACGAGGGCCGCTCGAAGGCCTTTTGCATACGGGGAGAGCCGCGTCAGCCGCGGCGTCTGCTGCAGCTTCGGCCGCCGATTGCCTGCTCAGCGGCCGAAGCCGGGTCGTTCAGTAGGTGATGACGAGGCGTACGGAAGGCTTGTTGATGAGGTGACCGCTGGCCAGTTTCTCGTCGGGTGTCCCGTCTGGGTAGGCGATGATCGACGGGGGCAGGGTGCGGTCGAGGTCCCATGCGCGTAGTTCCTCGCACAGCCGCTCGGTTAGTTCGGCTCCTGTGGGTCCGTATCCGGCCGCGCCGAGGCGGTATCGCTTGTTGCCTTGGACTTCTACGGGTTCGAGGATCAGGTAGGCGAGGGAGTCGCCCTCGACGAGTGCGGGGCTCAGGGCGGGGATGGCGGGGCGGTGTAGGCTCCCGGCGCTTGCGAAGGCTTCGGGGCGGACGGTGATGCGGCAGGTCGCTGGGTCGGAGGCGCTCAGGCGGAGCCAGATCCCATCGAGCGGTTCGTCCGGGGCGACTGCAACGTTGGTCCACAGGAGGTGTTCCTTCACCTCGGCGAGGCTCTGGCGCAGGCTCAGAGGCTGAATGGTCTGATCCGCGTCCCAGTAGAGCTTGATTGAGCGGTCCGGGTCGACGTAGCCCTCACGCTCGCCGTCCTGGCCGATCATCGGGAGGAAGCCGCAGGTGGCGACGGACTCCGAGCGGAGGCAGTCGGCTTCACGGACGAAGGCGACACTGCGCGTCAGGCCGCGCCAGCGCAGGGGGAGAACGAGCCGGCCGCCGATGGAGAGCTGATCCCACCAGGTGGCGGGCAGGTCCCAGATTCCGACGGTGGCGATGATCCGGTCGTAGGGGCCGTACTCGGGGGCGCCGATCGCGGCGTCGCGGGTCAGGACGCGGACGTCGGTGAAGCCGGTGTTGTCGAGCCGGTGCCGGGCGTGGGCGGCGACGTCGTCGTGGATGTCGAGGGTGGTGACCCGGCCGGAGGGGCCGGCGAGGTGGCGCATGAGGGCTGCGTTGTAGCCGGTGCCCGCGCCGGCTTCGAGGATGTTGTCGCCTGGCTGGATGTTGAGCTGGGCGAGCATGAAGAACACGACGTCGGGCTGCGAGGCGCAGCTGAGGGGCAGGGCGTCCGGGTTGGGGTTGTCCTTGATGGTGACGGCCTGGTTGGCGTAGGCGTCTTCCAGTGAGGCGCCGGGGATGAAGTCGTGCCGGGGCACGGTGCGCATGGCCTGTTCGACACGCGGGTCGTAGAGGCCGGCGACGTTGGTCTTCACGATGCGGTCGACCAGGCGGTTGCGCAGTTCCTGTGGGGTGTTCGGTTCGGTCATGTCGATTCCTTCCGGGGATGCCCGGCCGCCTCGTGGAGCGGGGAAGGGGCAGAGCCTAGCTAGGTCGTGGTGGTGCACTGCCTGTTTGCGTGGGTCAGCCGCTCAACAGCAGGCAGAGGTCCCAACTGGTGTCGGGCGTGGCTGAGTTACGGTCGGGCCGGATCAATAGCGGTCCGGCGTTTCCCTCCATGAGGCCGGGGCTGTCGGGCATTCCGTGGCGCTTGAGATGCGCGACGGCGCCGGCCTGTACGCGGGGGAGAAGCTCTGAGAGCTGGCCTCCTTTCTCATCGTGGGCTGCGCGTCGTGTGACCTGTAGGAGTCCGGCCCACCCGTGGCAGAGGGAGGCATCGGTGAGCAGGGCGAGCTGGTGTTCGTTGCGGAGGCATCCGGCCAGTGCCAGCCCTGCCTGGTCCTGGATGGCGGTGTCGCCGAGGGCGAGTCCGGCGAGTTGTTGGGCGCGTGCGATCCCGGGAGTGCCGTAGCACCACGAGGGGCGCCGGGGGTTTGTCTGCTTGCTCTGGCCGCGGCGGAGCTCGGCCCTGCTGATCCACTCCGGCCAGCGCGCATCTTCGCGAAGGCCGATCTGCCACTGGTCGAGCCAGTGGCAGATCCGGGTGATGGCGCTCTTGTGGCCGGGCGCCGTGTAGCCGTGCCGGGCGGTGGTTGCCAGGAGTGCGAGAGGTCCGGCGATGCCGTGGGCGATGCCGAAGTTGCCGTGGCCTCCAGTGTCTTCTGGTCGTGGTGTTCGGATGCTGCCGGTGCTCCACCAGCCGGGCAGCGTCTGCCGTTGGGCGGTGATGGGTTCGGTGAGCCGGATCAGGTAGGTGAGGATGTCGCGGACCTCGGTCTTGTTGTTCTTGCGGAGGTGGTAGACGCCCAGGCCGGTGAGTCCGCTGATGAGGTCGAATTCGCTTGTGTCGGCCAGGGCGGCGCGGTCGATGCGTGCGTGGGCCCGGTCAAGCCGCTGAGCGGTCAGCCGCCGTACGTGGCCGTCGAGTTCGGCAAGTCTGCGGGCTGCGGCAGGGCTGTTGAGGAAGGTGAGTACGTAGGCGACGGCGGGAGCGCCCTCGTACAGGCTGGTTGCTTCGGTGGCCACGATCGGGCTGCGGAGCATGGCCGTGGCCCACGGCTGCATCGTCTGTGTGCCGCTGGCATCGGTGCGGGCGGCCGTCGCGGCGTGCATCAGTGTGATGCCGGCGGCGCCGTAGTACAGCGACTGTCCCCAGCCGGGAGCTTCATCGTTGGGGCGGTTCATCAGCTGTCTGTCCCCGTCCAGGCGAGGCAGGAGAGGGCTGCCTGTCGGGCGATGCGGCGGCACGCTTTCTCGTCGTCGCGATTGACCCCGCGCAGTCGGTTGTGGTGCATGTGCAGCAGGGACTCCAGAACTGCGTTCATGTCCATAGCGCCGTAGCGTTCGCGGTACATGGCCAGGGCGCCGGCGCGGTGGTGCCAGGCAGTGGTGAGCGCCGTCTGCCAGCCGCGGGCAGCGGGCGTTTCCGCGCGGACCAGCGCGACGGCCTGATCGGTCACCGTGCGCGCTGCGGCGGGGGCCTGCACGGTGCGCTCGGCCAGCCAGCGCAGCCCGTTGTCCGGCCCGAGGAGGTTGCGGGCGATGTCGACCAGGCCCGTGGCCACGAGCGCCTGGCCGTTCACGCCGGTCAGCCCGGAGCCGGTGAGGGCTGCCGCGGCGAAATACGAATCGGCGACGAACACCGCCTCGGCGCCGGACAGCGCGGGGCCGGAACCATAGCGGCCGATCTCCGGTGAGTAGGTGTTCAAGCTGAGGTCGCTGATCAGACCAGCCTGGCGCAGCACCGTGCCCCAGGCGCCGACGGCGGCCGTGTAAGCGCCGCGCTGGGCCGGGCCCGCAACCTGGATCCGCATCCGGATGTGGTCCGCGTCGTGAGGGCTGCGGTAGCGCACGAACCACCACGCGGGGGTCCCGGGAAGTTGGCCGGCCAGGACTGCCAGGTGGTTGGAGATCAGGTCGTCGTGTTGATCGGCTCGCTTGGGCGTCGTAGGCCTCGCCCAGGACATCAGCACCGTGCGCGCTCCACGTCCCCGCATCGAAGAGGTCGCGCACAAGGCGGCCCAGCAGCCCTGCGTCACGGATGTGGTTCTGCGCACCGGCGAAGACGCCATCCAGCACTGTTCCGGTACATGGACCTCATTGACCCGGTGTCCTGCCGCAAGGCTGCCGGGCCCTTTGAAAGTCTGCCTCCCGGCACGGTGCCCAGGTCGTCGAGGTAGCCGGTGCGGATGTGCTCGGCCCGTCGGTGCTGTGCCGCGCCAACTCCCCTGACCATGTCGGCGCGACGGTCCAAGTCGTAGCATGCCGCCCGCGCCTGGCGCACAAGGGAATCGCAACGTGGACCGATGCAGCCCTCTTCGTCGGCGTGAACGAGAGCGTCGCCCACAGTGATCAGTGCCGGCTGCTCGGCAGAAGCGCGCGAGCAGACTTCGTGACCGGATCGATCGACAAGCAGGTCAACTTCCTGCAACACGTCATGTCGCTGACAGCGAGGCCGGGGCGTGCAGCCATCGTCGTACCGGACAACATTCTCTTCGCCACGGGCGCAGCCGAGACGGTGCGACGGCATCTGCTCGAGCACTTCGACGTCCATACCGTGCTCAGGCTGCCTGCCGGGATCTTTTACAGTGGCGGGGTCAGGGCGAATGTCGTTTTCTTCGACCGACCGTCACACCGCACGGACGACCGCCCCCGAACCGCCAAGGTCTGGGTCTACGACCTGCGCTCGGGCCGGCAGTTCGCACCTGACCACGCCCCACTTCTCCGGACTGACCTGGACGATTTCGTTTCTGCGTATCTGCCGGGCCGACCGCGTACGGACCGGGTGGAGACGGACCACTTTCGATGCTTCGACGTCCAGGATGTGCTGGACCAGGACCAGGCACGCTTGGACCTCACGTGGTCCCCGGAGCCGACCGGCGTTGGTCGGCCGGCGCCTCCCGAGGAGATTGCCCGGGACGTGGTACATGATCTGCGCATGGCCCTCAAAGAGTTCGAAGAGCTCGCCGCGGAGTTGCGCGACGAAACCGACTGATCCCCAACTGGTGGTTCTGCAGGTTGCCGGGTCTGTTGACGGTCCGCGAGCCGTCCACGGCGGCGCGCAGGCGGTCATCGCACGTTGGCCAGAGCCTTTTGACACCGTTACTGGCAGCATGCGAGAGCCACCGGCGACAACTACATCCAGAGTTCTGACCCTCGCGCTGGCGTCCTGCCGACGACGAGCAGCGCCGCCACGGCCGGGAACGGAGGCCTCAGATCTTGGGAACGCCCAGATCAGCGAAGAGCTGACGGGTGGCCGGATCTACTGAGTACAGCACGGTGCCGCGAATGGAGCGGGTCATGAGAACCCCGTACGCGTTGCGGACCCGCTCCGCCAACTCGTCGTCGGAGCGGACCCGGCTGGCCTTGCTGTGCACATGCTGGCGGTTCAAAGCCCAGGAGTCTGAAGTCCAGGTGAGATCGGGTCCCATGATGACGCCGCCCCACTCGTACTCGAGGCCTTGTGCCGTGTGGACACAGCCGATCTGTCCGAAGCCCCCCGGGTCCGTGGCCCAGAACCGGCGCTTGGGCACACCGGGCGTCCTGTGGTTGTCGCCGGCATTCCATGGCCTTGCCCAGCCCTCCTCCGGCGCGACATCCGGGGCAGTGCCCGTGTCATCGGTCCACTTCCAGCACATCCCGGCAGACATCCGGGCACTCAACCCCGCATCCAGCTTCGACTGCAGGAACTTTTCCATACGAGCAGCGCTATCGGTGTAGTACAGCTCGAACGGTTCCCGGTCCTCTCCTGCATCGGGGTTCCACAGCAGGGGATCGCCGAGAACGAGACGCTGAACCCAAGTGTCGTAGGTGGAACTTCCGACCGCGCGCAGGGCGCGATCGAGATGAATCGGCACCACCTCCGCCCTCAACTCATGGATCGCGTCGATGAGTTCCCTCTCGGACCAGATCTCCTCCGCGAACAGTCGCTGGTCGCCGTCGATGAAGAAGACGGGAACCTTGGCACGGCTCACGATCACAGACACCGAGGATTCGCCGGGCCGCATGGAGAACGAGCCCGTCATCGGGCGTTCGGTAAGCCGGTGCGCTTCATCGCACAGCAAAAGGTCAAGTTCGTTGGGGCCCAGCTTGTCCGCCGCCTGGTTCAAGGTCGTAAAGGCCTTGCCTTTGCCCCGGACGCCGCGTTTGAAGTTCTCCCGCGAGGCCACGCCCCCTGACACGAAGCGGGCGTCGGCGCCCTCGTTGAGGGCTTGGCCCAGCACAGTCAGTGCCACCAGCGACTTCCCCGTGCCTGCCCGGCCGCTGACGACATACACCTTCTTCGCGCCGGGTGACGGGGTCCGGACCGCGGCCATGATGCCATCGACTGCTTCGCGCTGCTTCTCCAGCAAGCTGAACTTCGTGTAGCCGTTGACGATCGCCCCTGCTTCGGACGTCAGCAGCGAAGTCGAGCGGCGCCTGGCCAAGAGCTCCTGCGCCGCTGTTGCGTCCGGCGTAGGGCTGAAGTGGCTTTTCAGGAACTTGCGAAGGTCCGCCGGCTGGCGGGCAGTGAACGTCGAAATGCCTGCAGCCGGCCGGACCCTGCTGATCCACTGGGACTGTGGGTCCTTGAGGTTGTGCAGGTATGCGGCCCCGACAAGGTGTACGTACCGGTCGTCGAACATGCTGTGATGGCGCCTGAGTGCGTCCAAGTTGTCTTGGACCTGTATGGCAGGGTGCTTCTTGTGGCGACCGTAGAAGGGCGCAAAGACTCTCTCCACGGCACAGTCGTCGCACAGCGACGCCGTGACGGCGCTCCTGCACTGGGCGCATAGCCCGTCCTTCGCCTTGGATGGATCGGGACGTTCGGCCTCGCTCCACTGCTTCAGTTCGATTGCGGCAAAGCTGAGCCCACCGTCCGGATGACCACCGGCGAGCACCACGTCGATCGGGTTCATACTCGGATGGACGCGGTACTCCACGAAGACGTACACCTGCCCGAGCCCGAGATCCGACAACGCCGTGGCCAACTCGTAGACGCTTTCCCGCCACGAATCCTTGTCGCTCGCTGAGGGCTGCTTCCCCTGAGGGTGCGCGGCCTCGTAGCAGGCCACAATCTTGGGTATGAGCCGGTCCCGGTCCCGCACCAGCTCCTCAGCCGGCCAGAACGCCTCTAGTTCTGACCATTTACCCCCGCCAGCCATACCCCTACCTGCTTCCGATGCCCACCGTCTGCCCCGGACCCCCACGCTCTTTGCAGCAACGATGCTAGGGACCAAGAGGTGGACCAGTATCTCAGGGGCCCAAGCGAGGACAGCGATAACCGGCCGAACAGCGGCCTGCTACGGTCGCGTTACGGTGGCGCGGATATGCGACCGAGCGCAAGCTCACCGACTCGCTTCCGCGCCGCCGGCACCCCTGAGGGACCGCAGAGCCGGCCATGGCCGCAGCACCGCAAAGCCACGCCCGATCGCTTGCGACCTGTACGGATCGTCAAGAAGTCCTGCGGGCATTCCGTTGAAGCGATGCCTCTAGGAGCGATTGAAGTTCCCCCCGCGAACTGGACAGCGGGTGTTTACGCTGCCGGGACGAGGCTCTGCCTGAGCAAGGATCTCGTTTCGAGCGGGGTGACGTACCCGTAGTCGGGGTGCCCACGGAGCCGACTGCGGTTGTACTCGACCTCGACGTAGCGGAAAACGTCGGCCCGGGCGGCCTCGCGGGTCTCCCACATGGTCGTCCCGATCTCCGCTTTCAGGAGGGCGAACCAGCTCTCCGCGGCGGCATTATCGTAACAAGAGCCGACGCGCCCCATCGACTGCTCCATGCGCAACTTGCGTATTTCTGTGCGGAATTCGTCACTCGTGTACTCGCTGCCGCGATCCGTATGCATGATGCAACCGTGTTCCAGGCCGCCACGCCCGGCCGCCATCCGCAGGGCATTGACCGGCAGCTCGGCGCGGTGGTGGTCGGCCACCGCCCAGCCGACCACCTCCCGCGTCGCGAGATCGATACAGGTCGCCAGATACAACTTCCCTTCCAGCGTGCTGAGTTCAGTCATGTCGCCGACGAGCCGCATCCCGGGCCGGGGCGCGGTGAAGTCCCGGCCGATCAGGTCGAGCGCGAACACCGCCCGCTTCGCCTGCCGGGTCAGGCCCCGCCGCCGGCGGCGGGTGATCCCGACGATCCGGTGCCTGCGCATCAACCGCTCGACCTTCTTGGAGTTCACCACCCGCCCGGCCCGCCGCAGGGCGGCGTGGATCCGCGGGGCCCCGTAGGCACCGCGAGATCCGGCGTGAAACACCCGGATCTCGCCCACCAGTACCTCCTCGGCCCGCTCCCGCACCGTCCGGGCCGGCCGTGACGCCTTGTGCGCGTAGTAGGTGGAACGGGGCACTCCCAGCACACGGCACAGAAACGCAATGCTTTGACCTGCAGGATTACCCTCCGATGCCTTCTCCGCATCGATGAAACGACACCGTGCCGCGGTGTCTACCTCATCTTGTCCTGAGCGAAGAAGGCGGTCGCTTTTCCCAGAACCTCGATCGTGGCCTCCTGCTCGCGAACCTTCCGCCGCAGCCGGACCAACTCCTCACGCTCCGCAGTGGTCAAAGCCCCGGCGGGCCCCTCACCGCGGTCGGCCTTCGCCTGCTTCACCCACCCGCGCAGCCCTTCCGGACTCACGCCCAGATCCCGCGCGACCTCAGTGACCGTCTTCTCCGAGGACAACGCCAGGGCGACCGCGTCCCGCTTGAACTCGGCCGTGTACCGCTTGCTCATGTTGCTCTTGTTACCCACTACCTCTGACTGCTTCCTCCGGGACCATCCGTCCCAGTATCAAGCTGTCCGGCCGACAGGGGGAACCTCACTGTCCCGATGGACGATGAGCAGGGCGGACCGCGCTGGTACGGCGGTGGGCGCGGCCCGTTGGGGGCGGGTGGTGAGGGTGGTCAGCCGGAGGTAGGGGCGGGGGTGTGGAGGACGGCTCGTAGCCGGGTCCCGATCCAGGTTCCGACCTGCGGGGATACGGCGTTGCCGAATCCGTCCACCTGGTCGCGGGCGGAACCCCAGACGGTGAAGCTGCCGCGGTAGTCGCGGAAGTTGACGTCGAAGCCGCAGCCGCGGCCGACTTCGTGCGCGGCCATCATCCGGAAGTAGCAGTCCTCCAGCGGCAGGCCCGCGAGGACGGCCCGCCACTCGGCCCTGAGCTGCGCTTCGAGCCCACGGTTGATCGTCCCGGTGGCCGTGAGCAGCCCCGGAATCTGGTCCGCGGTGACCGTGGGCATTGCTTCGCCGTGCACGGCGGGCAGGGTGTTCTGCCGGTAGGGGATCACTCCGGAGGACACCACGGCCAGGGTCTCCGAGCCGACCTGGGTGGGCAGCGGGCTGCCGACACCACGCGGGCCGCCCTGGTAGTTGTCCACCGCGAGCAGGACCGCCTTCTCGTGCGTGGAGGTCACGGTGTCCATCGGCCGCGTGATGTGCTGCCCGTCCCCGTTGTGCCGGTGCGCGGCGATCACGCTGCCGGTGGCGACCGCGACCGAAGGCGTGATCAGGCCGGTGGTGTTGGTCGCGGGCTGAGCCCACAGCGGCTGGTCGAAGCCGCGCGAGCGGCAGTTCGATCCCGGGCGCTCGAACGTGTTGCCCGCCGCCGCGATGATCGCGCCGGTCGCCAGGATCGAGGCCCCCGGCCCGCCCGCCTGAACCGCCGCCGGCTGCCAAGGATGTTGCTGCGCACCGTGCACGGTCTCCGTCGGCAGGAGCACCGCGGGGAAGTCGGCGAACCGCTGACGGCAGCGCTCCGCCCGGGCCATCGTCGTCCCGGCGAGCGGCTTCTTCCGGTCACCGATACGCGTCCCGAGGTCGGCCAGGTCGAGCGCGGCCAGCGACGGCGGCATCGCAGGAACCACCGGAGTGCGGCACGAGGGACACCGGTACTCGTACTGCTTGCCGTAGCGCACCGACCCGGACGGCGGCACCCCGGTCTTCCACGACCACACCGCCTCAACGTCCCTTTCGCAGCGCAGGCACCGCGACACCGGTCGGTGCTCCAAGTCCGGGGCGGGCAGGGACTGGTCCCAGAACACGAGGTACAGCCGGTCGCGGGACTGCGGCACGCCGAAGAACTGCGAGTTCAGATACAGCACCTTGTGCCGGTAGTTGAGCAGGCCGAACTGCTTGAGCCACCACCGGTAGGTGCTGCCGTCGCCGACCTTCGGACGGTTCGGCAGTGCGGGCCCCCACGAGGTGAGCTCGGTTGTGCACTCGATGAGGATCAGCCGCGGGTGGTGCTGCGCCGCGTAGTGGAGCACACAGCTTGCTGTCGCACGGTCGCGCTCGGAACGTGTGACCCGCTCCTCGAAGTCGGGATCATCCATGCCGAACAAGGTCAGGCCCTGCGCGTAGGCCTTCACGGTGTTGGCGATCGAGTGGTTGGTGCAGCTCACGCCCGCAACCAGCAGATCGGCTGCGGGAAGGTCCCGGGCGGAGTGGTAGTCCGCCGCGTCGGGGTCGACCAGGTCGGCGATCCAGTGCTCGGCTTCCGGGTGGTTCGCCTCGTGGACCTGGACTTTGTAGGGATTGTGGTTCGCGGCCATGATCGTGGTGAAACCGGCCCGCTTGACGCCCTCGGTAAGCCCCCCGAAGCCACTGAAGAGATCAACTGCAACGTAGTCGTCGTGACGGAACCGGCGGCGCCTGGCGGCCGGCCGGTGCGTGGCGGTACGGCTCCTCTTCCTGGACGCGAGGGCCATCAGACGGCACTCCTCTCGATGGCGTCCAGGAGCAGTGCAGCCAGGACCGGGACGGGCGGCCGGGCGGGGAGGCTGTGCGCGGCGTATCCGGCGGCAGCGGCATGGTCAGTGTGGTCGACGGTGAACTGCACGAAGGCGTCCTCATCTGTGGCGTCGGCGTGTTTGTCGGTGCCGGTGGCGAGTTCGTTCAGGGCTGTCCGTCTCGGCCGTGGGAGCGTGAAAGGGCCCGGGTGGGCTGCCTGGGTGCAAGGCAGCCCACCCGGGCCGTGAGAGCCGAGGCAAGTGCGTCAGGAGTCGTGGGGGTCGCTGTCCGGGTCCGGACGCATCCAGCACCACTGCTCCAGCTCGTAGGCGGCCAGCGCGCACAGCGGGATCTGGTGGCGCTGTCCGTACGGGTCTTCGACGGTGAGCTGGTCGGTGTCCCGGCGGATGATGACCAGCAGGGCGGGGGCCGGTTCGGTGACGTCGGAGCGCAGTGCCCATCCCTGGCCGGGCTCTGCCAGCAGCCACGGGTCCCCGGCGAGGACGCCTTCGCAGACGATCCGGTACGCGACGGTCTCCGGCAGCAGATCGTCCGTCATCAGTTCGCGGACCAGAGGCTGAATGACGCGGGCGGCACGCTCGGGGCCGATGAGACGGTCAACGATGGAGAGCGTGCTCATGGGCGGGTTCCTTCCTCGATGGCGGCATGTGCTCATGGGCCGATGGGAGGCGGGGCGAGGGGATCTCGCCCCGCCTCCCGGCTGCTGGCACGGCGGGGCCGGTGGGTGCGGGGTGGGGGAGTTGGAGGTGCTGTGCGAGGGCGTGGCGGGCGGTCAGGTCGTGGGTGGGGTCGTGGATGAACGCGGCGACCGCGGCCATGTGGCCGCGCAGGCGCTGGAGTTCGTCTTCGGCGATGCGCAGGAGCTCCGGGGCGGTTGTTGCCCGGGCAGCGCGTGTGGTCATCTCGTGGGGCCTCCCTCGTGAGGGCGGTGGTGGGGCGTGCCGGTGCTGTGGTGGCGAGGCGCGCCCCACGTGTGTGAACAGGGGTGGCAGCCGGGGCAGCCGGGCGCGTGGCCGGCGGCTGCCCCGGGCCGGTCAGAGGGGCGGGCCGGTCAGGCCTGGAGGTGCAGCAGTTCGCGGTTGCGCTGCTGTTGGCCGGGGGTGAGCGGCTCGCGCCAGGGCTGGTAGTGGCTGGTCCACATGGGGCTCGCGGCCGGTACCGGGTCGGGGGCCGGCGGGCGTGCCTGGTTGCGGCGGGCGCGGTCGCGGTCGGCCGCTGCGACAACGCCGACCCAGTCGAGTCCGTGCCGGATCTGGAGGCGGCGGCGCAGCCCGGCTCGGTCCCAGGAGGTGGTGGCAGCCCAGATGCCGGTGGGGGTCAGTTTCGGGTTGGCGAGCGCCCACTTGAGGCAGCCGGCGGCGATGGGGCAGCCGCGGCATGCGGTGCGGGCGCGCTCGATGCGGTCCCGGTCTTCCTTGCTGCTGGTCTGGCCGTGCTCGTGGACGAACAGAGCGGGGTTCGTGCGGCAGGCCAGGACCGTGTTGGTGTGGGGGAAGGGGATCCGGGGGTCGGCCTCGGGGGCGGGGGTGGTCGCAGTGCGCATGGATGAAGCCCTCCTTGCGGAGTGATCGAAACGGGGGAGAGTGCAGGGGGACGTCGTGCCGTCAGGCGTGGTCGTCGGAGGCGTTGCCGCGCTTGGGCTGGTCGTCGGAGGCGAACCGGCCCTGCCGGGCTTTCACCGGATTCGTGGTGATCCAGTCCTCAGCGCAGGTCTTGTGAACGGGCTCGCTGAGGTGGGAGCGCATCGGCGTCGGCTTCTTACACAGCACGCAGGGCAGGTCCTGCCAGCGGTCGAAGTGGCGGCCGTCCCGCCAGTCCAGGAGATCGCCGGGAGCCGGGACCAGACCCGGCTCGAACGGCTCCGGCTTACGGGCCCGGGCAGTCATGCGACGGGCAGGTGGGTGCCGGGACGGCCTGGGCGGCGGCCGTGGACCGCGGGCGTGTAGGCATCCTGCCGGGTCGCCACATAGCCGGGCGGCTGCTGGCCGGTCTTGACCCGGTACATCGCCACGTCCGCACCCCGCAGAAGCCGCGAGGCACCGGCCCCGTCCGGCAGATCGGATGCGCAGGCGATACCGATCGACACCGCCGGACGCAGAATCCGCCCCTCAAGGTCGCGCAGCGGCTGCCCGTCGTGATGGACGGGCTGCGCCAGCAGCTCGCGCAGCGCGAGGACCTCACGGACCGCTGCGGCGCGCGGCAGCAGCAGAGCGACGCCGAACTCGTCACCACCCAGGCGCGCGGCGAGCCCGCTCCGGGCGGCGGCCCAGGCGCTCAGGCGACGGCCGGTCGTGGCGATCAGGGCGTCACCGGCGGCATGCCCAAGGGTGTCGTTGACGGTTTTCAGGCCGTCGGCGTCGGCGACCAGGACGTGCAGGAGCTCGCGGCGGGCTCGGGCGAGCCGGTCGATGCGGTCCATGAGGATGTCGCGGCCGGGCAGGCCGGTGAGCGGGTCCCGGCGGGCGGTGTGCAGCTGGCGGCGTACGCGGACGTCGTCCGCGAGGACCGCCAGGGCCAGCGGCACGGCGGCCGCGGTGATGACGAGTGTGCGGGACGGCAGCCGTAAGGCGCCGGATCCGGGCATGATGGTCTCCGTTCTCGCCCCTTTGCGGGCGGGCATGGGAGAGGCGCACCCCGGGCTGTCCAGGCGGTGGGGTGCGCCTCTTGTCTTTGATCATTGATTCCTGGTCCGACCAGGCGGTCGGGCATGCTGGATGGTGCGTCCGTCTCGTGACGGGGACGGGAGCATCCCCGGGACGGCCGGCCTGCCTCTTAGCCGATGCTGCGGCCGCCCCGGGGCCCTCAGACAGGCATCGCCTCGCGGGACTCCTGCAGGGCGTGGTCGTCGTCCTGGTCGTCGTCGCTATTCGGGCCGTGGACGGTGCAGACGATGTCCTCGTCACCGTCCAGGTCGCCGTTCAGCGCCCGGAACAGGCAGGTGACGCTGTAGGCGGGCGCCCACGCGTAGCCGGTGCATTCGTCGTCGTGCGGGCACGGCAGCATCACGTCGAACCCGATGTCCCCCTCACCGTCCACGTCGGTGCGCAGCGCGAGGGTGAGGTACATCTGACCGAGGCGGATCTGCGCGACGCGGTCACCGCCGGCGGCGTTCGAGCCGGGCTTCCACCGCCACAGCGGCACGATCTCCGGTCCGAAAATGCGGCGTACCAGCAGCAGATCGCCCAGGCCGTCGCCGTCGCCCTGCCCGAGGTCGGCGGCCCGGACGCCGCTCAGCCGTTCCAGGAACGGCAGCAGCCGGTAGAGGCTGTCCGCGAAGACCACCGCGTGGAAGCCTTCCGCCCGCAGCGCTGGATGGGCGTGGACCATCGCCTTGTGCTGCTGGTGGACCGTGTCGTCCGGCACGGTCCGGTTGGCCGGGCGCGGGCCCTGGCGCTCCACACACACGGAGGCCGGGGTCGCTACGACCACGGCGGTGGCTGGCATGCCATGCCGTTTGGCTGCGGCGACCAGCGGCGCCCGGGCCTCGCGGCTGACGTTCGTCGCGTCGATGACCGTGAACAGCCGCCGGGCCATCCGGCGTTCCAGGAGCAGGTGCAGGGCATCGACCGCGTCGGCGGTCGCCTCCTGGTCGCTGGCGTCGTCGCTGACCGCTTCACGCAGTGCGTCGAGGGACAGGACCTGCGAGGCGGGCCAGGTCGCGGCGAGCGTCGACTTTCCGGCGCCGGCCGGACCGATGAGCACCACCAGGCCGTCCGGTAATTCGGGAGAGAGCAGCGAGGTCATGCGTGCTTCCTTTCGCGTCGTGCGAGGGACATGGAAAGAGGCGCACCCCCGGGACTGTCCCGGCTATGTGGGTGCGCCTCGTGCTGTACGGGCTGTGAGCAGGTGTTCTGCCCCTACTCGGGTAGTCCGCGGTGGCCACCCAGCGGAGGCAGGGACTGCACGCTTCGCCAGCCCGGCGTGCGGTCGTCGTGCAGGGACAGGCCGTGAGTGGGCCGGAGCTCCGCGAGCAGTTCCATGAGGACGTCTTCCGTGTCGAGGACGATGTCGGTGTAGCCGTGCCCGCAGGTGCACGGCACGATCAGCGTCAGCACGTCGCGGGCGCCGTCGTCCTCGCTGATGCGCAGGGTGTGGTGCAGCCACAGGCCGCCGTCCAGCCAGGCCACCGCGCTCGGCTCGAACGGGCCAGCGCCGGTGCCGGTGCCTGGCAGGGCCGGGTGGCCCTGCCAGTCCAACGCGTCGACCACCGTGGCGAGGGTGTCCGGGTAGGCCGTGTAGACGTGGTGCGCGGCAGTGGTGACGGCGTCCTCGCGCTGCTCGTCGGCGTCGGGTGCGTCGAAGGCCTGCGCCATGTCGAGCAGGTGCGCCAGCGGGGAGTCCGCCGCGTAAGCGCGTGCGGGCGAAGTCAGGGTGTCGGGCATGTGGAGCTCCCTCCCAGAAGAGGTGTGCCGGGCCGGGCTGTCCGGTCCTGCGCCCCGTCCCGCACCAGCCGCCCTGATGGGGTGGGGTGCGGGGCGGGACGCGGAACCGTCAGGCCAGGGCGCCGAGCGCGGCCAGGAGCAGCAGGGCCAGGGCGGTCAGGATCAGGTCCACCGCACGCCGGAGACGGCGGTACTTGCCGAGCGCGATCTGGGACAGGACCCGGATCCGGGCGGCCCGGGTGTCGCCGTGCATGCACGCGCGGATCTCGGCTTCCGTCAGGCGTGCCCAGTACGGGAACGAGGCCCGGTCACTGCCGCCTAAGCGGGGGCGGACGACCAGGAGCAGCAGCACGGAAGCGGCGGCCAGGGCGAGGGCGCCGGCTGCGCCGAAGGCCTGCGTGACGGCGGGCAGTTGGCGGTCGGCGAGCGAGGCAAGCCCGGCGAGGGCCGCGCCGGTGAAGGCGAGCAGCAGGCTGGACTTGCCGTCGGTGCGGGCGAAAGCGCACAGGTTCGCAGATTCTCACGCTTGAGAGCAGCGGAACCTGCACGCGGTCAGCTTCTAGGGGCCGACAACGCGCGGGTTCGAGAGCTGCGAATGTGTCGCCGCGTCAAGCAGACCGCGTGGCCAGCTACGGCTCGCGGGGCGGGCGTGGAGTCAGGTCCGCCGCCTGCGTTCCCATGAAGTGGCCGAGCGCCCGGTATGCGTCGAACTGGGTGTGGTCGAACCACTGGTCCATCGTGGAAATGCGCGGGAACGCCTCTTCCTCCACGGCGTAGCTCAGCAGCTCGTAGGGCATGTCTGAGGTGAGGTTGGCCTTGGCGAAGATGATTGTGCCCTTGTCGTCGGGCGGCTTCCCCTCGGAGAACGGAAGCCGTTCGGGGTAGGTGATCGTCCCGCGTACCGCGCACCGCTTGGAGAACCTGGCGTTGAGTGCCTTCATGGGCTCCTCGGGTCCCCGGGGTGTGCCGCTGCCCGGCACCAGGTCCAGCGGGTCGAGGTCGTCCGGGCCGTCGAACGTGATCCGTACGCCGAGCTCCTCGTAGGCCAGGGTGACGGCCTGGGCCAGTGTGGTGGCCAGTGGCGGGTCGTCCCCGCTGGCGTCGATCACGAAGACCGTCCGGCAGCGTAGCCGGAGTAGCTCCACCAGCCCCAGGTTGTCGAAGTGGCCGCCGTCGGTGCACAGCAGCAGGGGGGTGGTGTCGGAGTATCGGTTGACCAGTTCCTGGAGCTGGTATCGCAGCCGCCGTACCCAGGGCAGCCGGGGCAGCCTGTGGTCGGGGCCCTGCGCAACCAGCTCCGCGAGGTAGAGCGGATTGGGGATCCAGGTGCCCAGCCGCAGGTTCGTCAGCGCTAGGAGCCGCTCCATGAACGTGGTCTGGGTGCCCATCGCGGAGGCGAACGCGGCCCCTGAGGCGGCCACGGCGGACTGCACGGTCAGGTCCCGGGCGATCAGCGGCGGAGCGGTCTTCTCCATGGTGTCGGTGCGCACCCAGCCGGTGTCGGGGCCGCCCACGTAGTCGGCGGCGAAGGTGAAGGGCACCGCCGGGCGGCCGGGTGCGGTCCGGTTGCGGGTGGACACGGCCGCCGAGGCCACGAACAGCACCTGCGGGAAGGTCTCTTTCTCCTTCTCCACCCGGGCCGCGTACCGGCTGAGCGGGGTGCCCTCGGCAAAGTAGTCGTATGGGAGCACGCCGACCGAACCGTCCCGGAGCACTGCCCGCCGCAGGGAGAAGGCCCCGGCCAGCCGCCGCCGGTAGAAGGGGTGCAGGCTGAACACGGTCTGGTCGATGCTCACCGCCAGCACGATCAGCACCACCGGCACTCCCGCCTGCCAGGCCCAGTGCCACCGACCCGAGTGGACCACGGTCCAGGACATCAGCGCGAGGCCGAAAAACGCCACCAGCAGCAGGACCAGCCAGCAGACCACGGCACGGATCCAGCCGCGGGAGCCCACGCTGGCCAGCAACGTCTTACCGCCGCTGCGCAGCGGCGCCTTCTCCCCGGTGGGCAGCACCTTCTTCACACCGCGGTAGGCGGTAACGAACAGGGTGCCGAGCGCGGTCGCCGCGGCGGTGACCGCGCCCAGCAGCCCCAGCGCCCGTCCGCCGTTCCCCGGCACCCACTGCCAGCCGGCCAGCCAGGTGAAGAACCAGATCACCGCCGGCAGCACGATCACGTAGATGGACACCGCCGCCGCCAGCCCGACCACCGCCGTGACCGTGCTGCGCTGCCAGGGCCGGCGGGACTTCACATCGCGCAACTGTGATCGGCCGGAGGCGTGCCAGGGCCGGCGGAACATCAAGCCGTAGACCTGCCACAGTGCGAACACCACCGAGAGCACCCCGGCGAGCCCGAGCAGGGCGAGGACCGATACCCAGGCATGCGGGTACAGCTTCAGGGCTGGGAACACCAACTGCTCGCGGAAACAGGCGGGTTCGACTGGCACGCGGCAGGTCGGGGTGAACTTCGGGGCCCGCCAGATGAACCGGCTCAGGTCGGTGAGCGGCAGGTGCGTATAGAAGAGGCGGAGGTACTGGCCGAGCGCGGCGAAGGCCAGGGTCAGCAGGCTGAAAGACAGGGCCAGACCGCGCAGCACGGTGCCGGCGGCCACCAGGTATTCCTTGGGACTGTCCGCCAGGTACTTGGCGTGCCGGCGGACGTGGTCTTCCTCCGGGCTGCCGGCCGCGAACGCATCCGCGAGGGTGGCCAGATGCTCCTGCGGCCGAATCGGGTTGCCGTCCTGGCCGGTGGGCTGTGGGGTGAGGGCGAGTTGCAGTGCGCCAGCCGTATAGCCGCCGCCGGACACCGCCACCAGATACCGGGACTTCAGCAGGTGTCGACGCAGGGCTTGGAGCGCGCCCATGGTGACGGCGGCGGAGCGGATTCCGCCGCCAGAAACGCAGAAGCCCGACTCGGCCGGCTTCCGTCCG
Source organism: Streptomyces aurantiacus (assembly GCF_027107535.1). Classification (NCBI taxonomy): domain Bacteria; kingdom Bacillati; phylum Actinomycetota; class Actinomycetes; order Kitasatosporales; family Streptomycetaceae; genus Streptomyces; species Streptomyces sp. Qhu-G9. Next base: position 76,940 of record NZ_CP114282.1, read on the forward strand.
GGCAGTCGGTAGGCACGGGTGCGCCAGCGGGCCAGGGCACTGTCGCCCAACTGTGTACCGCTGTTTCCCGTCGGAGGCTCGCTGTCTTTCGCGACGCCCGGATTTGTGCTCCTGTCCCCGGTCTGCGGTGTGCTGTCCGTCGGTTTCGCGGCGTCCGGCTCCGTGCCGCTGTCCCCCTTCGGCGGCGGGGCGGTCCATTTGCCGCGCGGTACCCAGTCGTGCGGGGCCAGCGGCGGAACGATTACATCGGGCCTGTCTTCGCCGCTCGCCGTGTCAGCGGCGACATCGTAGGTGTACGAGATCTTCGGTTTGGTCCGGCCCGTCTTTCCGCTGATGACCTTCTGCGGTGGGCGGAGGCCTCTGGCCAGCAGGAGCCCCAGGACCCAAAAGGCCGTGACGGCCAGCGGCACTGCAAGAGTCCACTTCAGCAGGGCGAAGCAGGCGGCCGCCGCGAGTGGCAGATCGGGATATGTGTCGTTCTTGATTCGGCCGAGGGCCTCGGCGAGGAACAGGTTCTCGCCGGCCGCGTCGGCCAGTGCCATGACCCCGGTCAGCACGAGGCCGCGCAGCGCCCACAGCCGAGCGGAGTCGCGGTAGAGGAGGAGGCGGCCCAGGCTGAAGGCCCCGGCGAGGAGCAGGGTGTACCCGGGGATGAACATCACCCAGTCCTGCCAGATGCCCTCCAGGAACAGTGGCGCCTCCTGCTTGGTGAGGACCTCCCGGGCCCTCGCACCGTTCCCGGCGAGCTGCAGGCCCACCTCCCCGGCCTTCGGCCGGTTCCACCAGAGCGGGTGGCACAAATAGACCAGTGCCCACCCCAGCCCCAGAGCGGTCGCCGTGGCGCACAGTCCTACCTGCAGCTTCGAAACATCAGGCAGCTGCTGCGTGTACCGCGTCGGCTCCGTCGTCCCACTTGGCATCCATGCACGGTAGTGAGACGCGCACAGTATGTCAGTGGACGCGCGGGGGCTTTCACGATTGCCATGACACCGTCCAATCGGTCGCCCTAATCCTTGAACTTTAGACATTGACACACCGTTGAAGCCCAGTGACGACAGCGACGCCCGGTAGCCCGTCCTTGCTAGCCGCCGCTGCCCGGAGAGGCAGCGATGGGTAGCACCGCGCGCGGGACGGGGAGAGTCTGCCGGTGGGTCTCGCCCACGGCGGTCAGGGCCTCGATTTCGTGGACGACGGGGCTGGTGGTGCGGCAGACGGTGCAGCGGTAGCGGTATCGGCGCACGGTGGTCGGTCTCCCGAGAGATGGTTGATGTGCGGGCAGGGAACAGCGACGCCCCGCCCGGAGGGATCCGGGCGGGGCGCGAGGTTCGAGCTGGGTGGGGTCTGTTCTCCGCGTTCTGGGCGGGGAGGCGGTCAAGTGTTGATCTGACTGCGGACGTTCGCGACGAGGCGGAGAATCTCGTGGGCCATGTCGGTGATCGTCTGGAGCTGCCTGTCGATGTCGGCCGGGTCTGAGCCGGTGAACGAGAACGACTGGTCATCACGGTCTGGCTCGGGGTTGGTGAACGAGAACGACACGGGCAGCTCCAGCGTCAGATGTTCATGTGGTGGGCGCGCCGGATGGCGGCCTTCCACACGCTACGCACCTGCGCTCCGGTGTGGGAGTCGTTCCAGGAGGGGATCGACTGCCACCGCTTGCCGTGCTGGCGGCGAGCCTCGTCTAGGAGGAGATTTCCGGCATCGCAGTAGGCGGCGTTGCGGGCGCCCGCCGCGGCGCGCAGCGCGCCGATGGAACAGCGGGCACCCTCGGGGTGGATGAGGGTGCGCCTGGCCCAGCCGTGGGTGTCGAGGAAGGTGAGGGCGTCGGTGAGGGTCTTCTCGACCGGCCCGGTCAGGCGCATTGGCGGGGCGGCGGCGTGGGTGAGGTGGACCTGCGCGGGAGCCGCAGGGGCCGCAGGGGCGGTGGGTTCCGGGGTGGGGTCGAGGAGTTGGAATGCTTTCGCGTACAGGTCCTGGTCGACGGGGGTGAAGTCGGTCTTGGTAGGGGTGTTCATGCTGCCCTCCACAGGCCGTTCTCGTTGGTGACCTCGTCCCGCTTCTTCAGCTCGGACAGGCGCGGCTTGATGTTTTTGGCGGAGGTGCCCAGCTTTCGGGCGATGGTCTCGGCGGTCATCGGAATGGACTGCTCCCGCAGGAGTTCGATGATGCGTGGCTTGATCAGCTCCTGTCCGTCAGGCGCCCCCGCGGCTGCGCCAGGAGCACCGGGCCTGCTGGGTCCGGCGGTTGGCTGGGGGCCGCCGGGGTGGTGGGGCGCCTCCTGCGAGGAGGGGGCGCCCTCCGCTGCGGCGAGGAGGTCGGCGAGGCTGCCGATCAGGTTCTTGCCGCGGCGGTCGACCATGGGGGTCTGGGTGATCGCGTCGCGCTCCCGCCAGGCGTCGCAGTCCTCGATCCCGACCGGCTGCTCGCCTCCGGCGAGGGAGGCGGGTGCGACGTTCAGGTGCAGGGAGCGGAACTGGACGGCCTGCGAGCCGGGGGTGAGGAGGTAGCCCAGGCCGAAGGTGCCGTCCTCGGGGGCGGCGGCGGCCTCGGTGGCGAGGCCGCTCATGTCCCGGTCGGCGACCTTGGCGTACTGGCCCGGCCACTGCGAGGGGATCATCGACAGGTCGATGCCCTCCGCGCCCTCCACTGCGTTGGCGCCGACCAGGGAGCCCTGGCCCCTGGCGCAGCGCAGGAACACTGCGCCGCCGCCGATCAGGAGTTGGGAGCGGATGACGGTGGAGTTGCCGAGGTCTTCGGCCAGCGGGGTCTGGGTGGCCAGGACGACGCCGATGCCCCGCTTGAGGGACCGGCGGGTCAGCTGCTCCACGATCGCCTTCGCCTCCAGGTGGTAGGGCGAGGAGGCCGAGAGCAGCATGTGCGCTTCGTCGATGACGACCAGGACCAGCGGGTCGGTGAAGGGGAAGGCGGGGGAGCGGTAGCGGGCTTCGCGGTCGAGCATCATCGCGTAGGCCAGGCGCAGTGCGCCCATCGCCTCGTCCAGGCCGTCCCCGAGGTAGGCGGACAGCGAGGCGCCTGCGATGGTCCCGGCCTGCGGGGAGGCGAGGATCACCGCGATGCCGGAGCGGTGGGCGGAGAGCAGGATCTGCTCCAGCAGTCCGGACTTGCCCGACCTTGATCCGCCGACAAGGTAGAGGTGGCGGGCGCCGGAGCCGGGCTGCGCCAGCGGCAGAAGGGCAGCCCGGCCATCCACGTAGGTGCCGGCTCGGACGTAGCCGCGGGAGTCCATGGGCAGTTCGTCCAGGACCGAGGAGAGCATCGTGCCGTGCATCAGGGCGTGTTCCCTCATCACTCGGATGCCCATCTGTGAGGGCTTGTCGCCGGGTGCGAGGGCGATCTGGATCGTCTCCAGGTCGAGGTTGCCTGCGAGGTCCTGGAGGTTGACGGTCCCGATGGCCCTGCGGTCGCGGGTGGCGATCCCTTCCCAGTCCAGCGGCCCGTCGTAGCGGGTGACGGTCAGGGTGGTGCCGGGCATCGCGCCCTCCGGCACGCCCACGTACGCGGCCCACATCTCTGCGGGAGTCGTCGGGGTGCCGGCCGCGATCTGCGGCTGCACCGCCGGCACCTTCAGGTGCACGGTGACGGGCAGGGCGTTCGGCGCGTAGTGCTTGGGGTCTCCCATCTCGACCTGGGAGACGGGGATCTGGTAGACGGCGGCGATGTCGGCGGCCCGGACCCGCACCTGCTGCCCCTGGGGCAGGGTGATGATCCCGGTGAACGCCACGTGGTCGTCGTCGGCCTCGAGGGCGAGGTGCTCCAGGTTGGCCCCGGGCTGGATGAGCTTGCGGTCCTCGGTCTGGGTGGGGCCGGAGATGAACTCCTTCCACCAGGCGGTGATGAGCTGTGCCTGCGATGTCAGCCCGCCCGCCGCGCTCGTGCCCGTGGTCGCGGGCGTGAGCGCGGCTGCGGGGAGGTGGCCGGCGATGTTGCGGTGGTGGGCCAGGGCGGCCGCCCCGGCCGGGACCGCGAGCCCGAGGGCGATCAGCGGGTTCCCGCCCGCGGCGAGGACCTCGTTGGCGGCGATGCCGCATCCGGTGGCCGTGAATCCGCATGCGATCAGGGACCGCAGAACGGGAGCGGAGGTGTTGACGGCCCACGCTCCTGCTCCGGCCGCTGCGGCGGCGAGGGCGGACCAGGGGCCGGCGACGAGAGGCACCACCGCGAGAGCGGCGGGTGTGTACTGGATGAACTGTGCTCGGGTCGGCCCCACGGTCCTGATCTCCTTAACTCTGGGTGTAGAAGGCGGCTTCGGCCATGTCGACGGGGGAGGAGTCCACCGCGTCGGCGATCCCTCCGTGGTCGTTCTCGGTGGTCGTCTTCGCGTCGTCGGCGGCCGCGGAGGCGCTGTCGGCGGCGGAGGTGTAGGCGCCGGCCGCGTCCTTGACGCCGGTCATGGTCAGCGCGGCGTCGGCGAACTCGCTGGTGGTCGCGTCGTCGACGGCCAGCGCCTTCATCGTCTCGGCGGCGTCCAGCATCTGCTCGGCGGCGTCGTCGACGTCGGAGGCGAGCGTGGTGACGGTCTGGGCGTGGGCGTGGACCTTGTGCGTGAGCCAGGCCAGCTTGGTGCGCAGGGCCGCGTAGTTCGCGGCGTCCTTCAGGGTCTCGGTGGCGCTCATGCGGGGCCTCTCCTCTTCTATCGGGCGTTGTAGAAGTCGCGTTCGGCGGGCTTGGTCAGGGGGGAGTCGGCGACGGCCCGAAAGATCGGCCCGTGGCGGAGCTCCGCGTTCGCGGACGCGGTGCGGCACGCTTCCTCGCCGCCCTGGATCTTGTCGTGGAGGTCCTTGGCGGCGGCGGCCTGGAGGTCGAGCTGCTCCTTGAGCACCTCGCACTTGCCGATCAGGTTCGCGCCGACACCCTTCGCGGTGATCTCGGCGATGAGCCCGTCGCAGTCTGTGGCCAGCTCCGCGGCCTCGTCCGTGAGGTCCAGGCAGGTCTCGGTGCTGGACTGGCACAGGGTGGCCGAGCCTTCGGCGAGGTCGATGACCTGGGTGAGGGTCATGACTTCACCGCCGCTGTAGGTGCGGGACTTGCCCGCGGCGGTCGTGACGTGGATGCCCTTGTCGTCGACGGTCGCGGAGTGCGGTACGGGCGGGTTGGGCTGCATCGCGGGGTCCTTCCGGATGTGTTCGGGCAGCGGGACGGTGCGGGGCGGCGGGACAGTGCCCGCCGGGGGAACTGCCGACCCCGGCGCTCCCACCGTCGGCGGGGTCGTCGGCGGCGGAGGTGTTGTCGGCGGGGCAGTCGTTGGGGGCGCCGTCGGTGCGGTCGGCGGGGTGGTCGGGGGCGGGGGTGCGGTGGGCTTGGGCGGCACGGTGGGCTTGGGCGGCACGGTGGCCGCGGAGGGCCCTGGAGTGGGCCCGGCAGAAGTGGAAACGGAAGGCTTCCCACTCGGCTTTTTCAGATATGCCGAGCGCCATCCGTCGCGCAACCCACCGGCGACATGGGCACCCGCCATAATCCCGTAATGCGTTTTCGCCGCGAGATTGTACGGCGCGTTCCGGAATGTTTCCGGGGACCGGGTCGGTGCCCATTTCTCTTTCGGTTTAGCAGGGGGTTTTTTGATTCCCGCCTGCTCATATTTCCCGTGCGTTTTTTCCACGCCGAACAGGTAGCTGATGGCGAGGAGTACGAGGAGTTCCACGGCCCTCCCTTCTGTGACTCTGTGTGGTTCCGGACGGTTACCGGTTACCGGTTACAGCCCAGTAGGACACCGGTTCGCGCCGCCTGGCGGGCGGTTCCGAGGGTGTCCTGGGGGCTGTAACCGGTAACCGGTAACCGCTGGCATGTACTCAGCGTGACGAATAGCCGATGTTGTTCACGGTCGTGTTCGCCGTGTTGAACACCGACTCCAGCGTGGTCCGGATCTCCTCGCTGAACGGCGTGTACGGCAGGAAGATCCCGGAGACGATCAGCATGATGCTGATCGCCATCTGCTTCCCCTTCGTCTTCTTGAAGGTGAAGAACAGGGCCCAGCAGAACAGGGCGAGAGCGAAGAACTGAAGCGTCATGTCATGCGCCCTTCTCGAAGGTGAATCCCTTGTCGTTCATGGGGGTTACCGCGCCCGAACCGGAGGGCACGGAGAGCCTTTTGTAGGCGATGAATCCGCCGCCTCCGACGAGCGCCACCCACAGCCACGGGCTGGAGGTGATGCCGCCGCCGGAACCGTCACCGGCGGACTCCTGGGCCTTGGAGGCCGCACCGCCGAGGGCCGGGGCGTCGCATTCGGGGATCTTCGCGATGTCGTACGAGGCCGCCTTGGCGACCGCCTTCGCGCGGAGCTTCATGCACTCGCGGTAGACGGTCATCTCCCGCTCGTACGTGACCTTGGCGGCGGCCTCCTCGGTCTGCGCCCGCTCCTTGTCGGCCTCCGCCTCGACCAGGGCGTTCGCGGCGTTCTCCTTGGCGCGCGCACGCTCCTGGGCGGCCTGCTCGGCCTGCATGCCGGTGACGGCAACGACCGTGCCGCACACGGCGACGACGGCGATCGTGCCGCACACAGCGAGCGCCGCCGTGTTGCGGCGCATCCCTCCGACCGCGGCGGACAAACGCGAGGTCGCGGGCTTCTCCGGCTTCTCCGGTGTCTGGGGGGCGGGGCTCTGGGGGTCCATGCGGCTGAACTCCTTGTCCCAGTCGATTCCGGACATGGGCAGCTGACTCCTTTTCGGTGTGGTTCGAGCCCGCCCAGGCATGCCGGAAGCGGGTCTGATCAGGGGAAACGTGCTGTACTGGACGGGTGGCTGCTTCCGGCAGTCGCGGCAAGGGCCAGCCCACTTCCGATGGGCTGGCCCTCACTGCTGTGTGCCGGACGGTGCATCACTTCAGGTACTTGTCCGCGTCGTCGGGACGCAGCAGGCCGGCCTCCTTCAGCAGCCGGACTGCGCGGGGCTGGTTGACGCTGAGCCTGGTGCGGGCCTGGTAGAGGGTGACGAAACCGTCCTTGTCACGCGGGAGGTTCTGTACGAGCGGCAGGAGTTCCGCGTCCGTCCGTACAGGCGTACCAGTACGGTCCGTGCCCGCCGTACCGCCGGTTCCGGTTGCGGGAAACGGTGCGGTGGCTGTACCTGTACGGGCACCCGGTACGCCGTCGCGGCCGGACTGTGTACGGGCGCTGACCGTGCCGGTACGCCCCTGTACGGCCGCACCGGCTGTACCTGTACGCCCGGCAGCCGGTGTACCTGTACGCGAGCCCCCGTCAGGGGCGGTATGTACGCCACCTGTACGGCCACTGTTCGCCCTGGTCGCCGCCGCTTGGGTGCCGCTGTCGTACGGCGGGTGGGAAGCGGCGCGTCCAGGGTCCGCACTGCCGCGTCCGGCGCCCGTCCTGTCCGCCCGTACCGAGCCGGGAGCTGCGTACAGGTCATGTCCGCCAGCCCCTGTACGGCTGGACGAGGTGCCGTCCGTCCCGTCTGTACGGTGGTGCGTACCGGTACGGGCGGGCGTTCCGTTTCCGCTGTCCGTACCGGTACGGCCGCCCGTACCGGTCGTCGTGTCCGTACGGCTGTGTCCGTCCGTACCGGTGCCGTGCATGAGGGCGTGGACACGCCAGATGACCGCCACGAAGATCAGCACGACGAAGGTGGTCAGCTGCCACGGCGCCGGGTGTCCCTCCCTGACGACCTCCGCCTGCTCGCACAGGTGGTAGATCACGTTCGCCGACGCCATCAGCGCGAGAGCCGCGGGGATGTCCTTCTTGGCACGGAACGCAGTCACGCAGTAGATGTCCAGCGACACCGGCAGCAGCGGGGCCACATACGGGTTGATGCCGACCATGGTGGCCAGCGCGTACTCACCCGAAGCGGCGAGCCCGACGCCGGCCGCGAGCGCGACCCACGGCGCAAGCGTCCACGCCTTGCGGCCGATCCTGCCCTGCCAGCCCCGGAATCGGGAGTTGGCCTTCTTCGCCTCGCGGGCTTCGTCCAGCATCCGGCGGGCCCGCGCCTCATCGGCCTGCGCCCGGTCGGTGACGGCCCGCGCCTTCCTCTCCGCGTCGCTGACGATGCGCACGGCCTCCTTCTCCGCAGCCTCCTTCAAGGCGGCGGTGACTGTGACGGCCTCACGGCGCAGCTTGTCGCGCTGCTGGTCGCACGCCGTGCGCAGCTTCGCGAGGTCGGCGTCCAGGGCGGCACGCTTGTCGGCGGCCTGACGGTCGAAGGCCTCGCCCATCTCGCGCAGCTGCTCGCGCAGGGCGGTGCGGGCTTCTTCCACCTCGCTCTGCGCGGCGGCGACCTGCTGGTCGGCCTCGCGCCGGCGGGCGTCGGCGGCGGCGAGGGTGTCGGTGTAGAGGGTCTCGGCTTCCGCGCGGCGGGCGTCGTAGGCGGCGGCCGCGGTGCGGGCCAGCTGGTCGGCCCGCTCACGTGCCTGCTCGACCTCGCCCTGCGCGGCGGCCACCAGGAGGTCGGCCTGCTCGCGGGCACGGGTGAGGATGGCGGCGGCTTCGGTGCGCCGCTGGTCGACCAAGGCGCCGATCTCAGCGAGGTCGCTCTCGGCGAGACGGCGCAGTTCGGCGACCGCGGTGCCCATCGCCTGGTGGTCGGCGGCAGCCAGCTCGGTCAGCTCGGCAACCTGCCTACGGGCCTCGGCAAGGATCGTGGCAGCGCGTTCGCGGGCATCAGCCAGCAGCTGGTCGGCCTCGCCGCGCGCGGCCGCCAGCTGGCCGTCGGCTTCGCGCCGGCGGGCGGCGGCGTCCTGGTCGGCGTCGGCAGTGATGCCCGCGGCGCGCATCTGCGCATCGGACATCAGCACGGTGACCTGCTCGTGAGTGTCGGCGATGGTCCGCGCGGCGTCGCGTTCGGCCTGCGTCTGCAGGGCAACAGCCTGCTCGCGGGCGAGGTCGACGACGTCTGCGGCCCGGTCCCGAGCCTCCGCGAACAGGGCCTCCGGAGCGGTGTGGCTGGCCGGGCTGTCGGCGAGGGTCAGGGAGATGGTGGCGGGGGCGGCAGGTGCGGAAGCCGGCCCCTTGCGGGTGCGGGCGGGGGCCCTCTTGCTGTTGCGGGGGCGGTTGGCGGCCACGGCGGGTCCTTCCAGGTCGGCGTGCGGGGGCGAGCGGCCGTCAGGCGGTGGCTGTGAGGGGACGGTGCGGGGCGATGACCTGGCCGTCGGGCAGCAGCTCGCCGGTGTCGTCGAACAGCAGGACCCCGTTGCACAGCAGGGTCCATCCCTGCTCGGGGTGGGCGGAGACTGCGACCGCGGCTTCGTGGTCGGGGCTGTCGGCACTCGGACAGGGCTGCTTGTGCGTGCACCGGCTGCGGGGCTGACGGGCCTGTGGGGTGAGGGTGCGCATCAAAACCTCCGGGAGGTCGACGACGGGGGGCGAGGTCGCGCGTGGCTGCACGGCTCCCCTGGACCGCGCACGGACCGACCGCTGCGCGCAAAGCAGCGGCAGGCCCATGCGGATCAGGCAGCCGACAGACAGGTCAGGGGCGCTGCTGGCGCCGGGACGAGGACGGGGCCACAAGGCCGGTGCGTCCCGACTGATCGAGCCAGCGCTGAGCGTGCTCTCGGTCATGAGCGCCAGCGATCGGGGCGAGGCCGTCAGCGGCGGTGACCAGCACGGACCATGTCGTACCGTCACCTTCGGTTTCGGCCTGGGCAGCGGTGATCTGGCTGTTCAGCCAGGGAGGCAAGGGCATGGACATCTCCTCTTCCGGAGTGCTTCAAATTCCAAGACGGTGCGCGGCTGCGCAGCTCCCCTGGACCGCGCACGGCCCGGCCACCGCGAAGAGGGGTGCGGTGGCCGGGCCGTGCGGGTCAGGCAGCCGACAGAGGTGGCGGTGTCGGGCTGTGCGAAAGCCGTCAGCGCCGTTGCGCGCGCTGACGGTTGAGGTAGGCGTCCTGCAGTTTGGTGAAGGAGGCGTACAGCCGCTGCCCGACAGGGCAGCGGCACGTGTCCGAGCACGTGGTGCAGGTGCCGCGGTGAGAGCGGTGCGCGGCGTACGCATTCTGGTAGCGCTGGTACAGGTCCTCAGCCACGCGGCCGGTCCTCAGACCGCTTGTTGGCTTCCTTGACCTTGCGCGACAACTCCTCGCGCTCCGCGTCGGTGAGGCTGGTGACAGCACGGGGCCGTGTCATGATCTGAGCGGTCATTAGGGACTCCGAATCCTGAGTGACCGGACGGTCCCGGAGTTGCACCTCCGGGGCCGTCGCCTTTGGCGGGCCGGACGGCCGGCCACGGCCCGTCTCCCACCCGTGTGTGGAGCGGAGGGGGAGAGGGACCGTGGCGGACCGTCAGGCCGCCGCCACGTAGACCGGAGTCGGCTTGCCCTCGCGGATCAGGTGATCGCTGGTCGTCCAGACCGACCCGATCGCGAAGGGCTGCCCGTCCGGGCGCAGCGTGTCGCGCACAATGACCGCCCACCGCGCACTGTCGCGGCGCAGCAGCTTCGCCGCCTCGCGCGGATCGGTGACGAGCGCCAGGACCTCGAAGCGCCCGTCGATGTTCTGGTAGATCGCGCCGGGGCGGCGGGGGCCGACCTCGCGGTCGACCGAGGCGGCGACCAGGGCGGGGATGACGGTCGGGTTCATGCTGCAACTCCGATCAGGCGGGGGCGGTGGCGCACGGCGAGGTCCTCGCGGACGGTGACAGCGGCGCGGCGTGGGTGAGGGCGTGGGCTCGACGGCGTGGGGCGGTCCGGTGTCCGCTCGTGCGGGACAGGACGCCGCGGCAATGGCGGGCGGGTCGCAGCAGTGACGGCCACGGAAGCGACAGTCATGATGGGCATGCGGTGGGGTCCCTTTCTGTGCCAAGGGGCCCGCCACACCAAGAACCCCCAGGGGCGCAATCCCTGGGGGTTCACCAGTGCGGCGGGGCAGTGCGTCCTGCGCACTCCGCCGCCGACCGAGCCCGCGGTGAAACGGGGCCGGTCGACGACGGGCAGCACAGGCTGCGCTCAGCTCTCCGGGTCGTCGGTCTCCTCCATGAACTGCACGTACTCGGCCTGGTCCGCCTCCTCGTACCTGGCACACAGTTCCTCAAAAGAGAGGCCGTCTTCTTCTGCGGTCATCTGGTGTCCTCCACTTCGTGGCCGTACGAGCCGCCACGGCCCCGGCCGTCCCCTCTACTGCGGGGCGACCGGAGCCGTGGTCGTTCGTCAGGCGGTGCTACCGGCTGAGCTGCTCCTCTTGAACCGCAAGGAGCGTGATCGCGCTCATGAGGTCGGCGCGCTCCCAGTCGGTGAGCTGCGGTGCGTCACGCTTTGCCGGGTTGAGCGTCTTGATCAACGCGGCCAGAGCGTCGCGAACCCGCTGGAGATCGGCGTCGGCGACCGGACCCGAGACCTTGTCCCACTGCTGCCCGTGCAGTAGGCGCAGGCCCCACTCGCGCCGGTCGTTCCAGTCCTCCAGCTCCATCTGCTTCTTGCGGCGGGCGGGACCGACGCGCTTGGTGTGCGCAGCGAGCTGGGCGAGACGACGGCCGTCGGCACAGCGGGATTCGGCGCCGGGAGAGCAGTCCCTGCAGCCCTTGACGTGCGCTTCGTCCAGCTTGCGCGCGGTTTTGTCGTCGACCAGGGTGCTCACCATCTGCATGACGGCGGGGACGGAGCTGGTCTTCGGCTTGCGTACCACGCGGGTGGAGCGGCGTCCGGTGGTCTCCGCGACACCCTCTTTCAGGCGTCGGCGCCAGCGCTCGACTTCGACGTCGATGACGACCAGGCGGTGGCTTCCCGGACAGCGGACCGCATCCTCAGCGCCGGCGGTCTCCGTGTGATGGGGAACCAGCTTCGGCCGTAACGTCCCGCTGATCGGCACCCAGGTCCGGCAGGTGGGACAGATTAGTGAGATGCAGGCGGGCTCAAGGTCGTACTCGTGCGGCTTGAGGCTGGAGACCGAGACGGCGGGGAGATGACTGACTGTGCGGGACCGAGTCCGGCGTACACGCTTCTGAGCGGTGCGTTCGAGGGTCTTTGCAGACATAGGAGCTCCTCAGTGCGGAGTGACAGGGGGCGTCGCGGGTGCTCTCTCCGCCCGCCAGGCGCATGGGTTGCCCCGGCGTCCTGGAGGACGGACAGCGCATCAGCGCTGCGACGTGCAAGCAGGAAGTCGAGAACCCGGAGGATTTGGTGGTGCATCAACCCCGGCCGCCCCGAGGGGCGGACAACTTCCCGCGGTCTTGCGTTGTTCAGTCCGCCCCTTGCAGGGCGGCACATGTGAGACCATAAGGCCTTACGCCTTAAGGTGACAAGCCTTAAGGTCGAACCATGCGGGCTGAAGTCGCAGGGCACTAGGGTTGCGGCAGGTCACGACAGACCGAGGGGACACATGGTGAGCAGCAACGACGCTTGGATGGGTGAAGCCCAGCCGTATCTCGCACCGCGCCGGACAGGGGAACGTGACGCCTGGAGCGCTGAAGCCGCAGCGCACAACCGACGCGGCAGCCAGCGTCTGCTTGCAGTCGAAGACGTGGACCCTCCGGGCCCCGTGCGTGACTTCCTCAATGTGGGACCGGGCGAGAAGGTCGTAGTCCGTCGACGACTGATCCTGCTCGATGGCGAGCCAGTTGAACTGGCCGACTCGTACTATCCGGCCCACATCGCCCATGGCACCCGCCTGGCCGAGCGCGGCAAGATCCCTGGAGGTGCGGTCACACTGCTCGCCGCACTGGGATTCATTCCCGAAGACGACCCGCTCGAAGATGTCTCCGCAGATACGGCCACGCCCAGCCAATGCGAGGCCCTGGGCTTGGCGTCCGGCGCGCCCGTGCTGGTACTGACGCGATTCACCACGTCCGCTGCCGGAGAACCGATGGAGGTCAGCGTTATGACCATGACGCGACACCTTCAGTATCGACAGAGGAAGCAGGCCGTCTGAGACATGGCTAGATCGTTCGAAGACAAGCGGTCGGCCCACCAGAAGATCGCTGCGGGGCTGCGGCGCCAGATCACACGAGGAGACCTCGCGCCAGGGGCGCAGCTTCCATCCACTCCCGTCTTGATGGAGCAGTACGGGGTCGCCGGGACCACAATCCAGAAGGCCCTCCTTATGCTGAAAGAAGAGGAGCTTCTGCTTGGGCAGCCAGGCAAGGGCGTTTTCGTCAAGGGGAGTACGCAGCAAGCCATTTCGCCTGCGGTCTACATGCCACCCGCTTCTGCAGGAGAGCCTTACCGGTGGATCAGCGAGGCCGAGAAGCGTTCGCAACGCGGTTCGTCGAAGCTGCTCGAGGTGGCAGTGGTGACCCCGCCCTACGAGGTGGCGCGGGCGCTCGGGCTGGAGGAGGGCGGCCAGTCCCTGCTTCGGAAGCAGATTCTGCTCCTGGACGAGGAGCCCACCGAGCTGACCCGGTCGTACTACCCGCTTGAGCTGGCCGAAGGCACGGCCATGATGGAGCACCGAAGGATTCGCGGAGGGACACCTACGCTCCTCAGTGAATTGGGCCACCCACCTCGGGAATTCGTGGATGAAGTTTCCTCGGAGATCCCCACGGAGGAAGAGGTGGTAGCCCTTGAGCTCCCCAAGGACATGCCCGTGATGCTGACGTTTCGCATCGTCTTCTCGGATGATGAGCGCCCGATCGAGGTGTCGCTCCTCGCGAAAGCCGCGCACCGGTACCGCATGCGCTACCGGCTGGTCGTTCCCTGATCCCATGCCAAACAGGTTGACGCTCTGGGCAAAATCACCAGTCGGTTGTCTGCCTTCGTAATGCCGTACCCCAACCATCGCGCTCACCGGTCCTGCTGGGCAGACGATGCGAAAAGGACCTTGAGGAGCCAGCCCGTGACGCCGCTTCCGGCCACCGCCACGGCGATGTCCCGGACCACGAGGAGCAGGACCGAGAGGAGCAGCCCAGTGGTCAGGATCGCGGCGATGGCTACAGCTGCCCTGGCCCAGTGCCGCTCCCGCGGCGCGGCCGCATCTGCGCGCCCGCCACACCGGCAACCGGTGACTGGGGCTGTGGACGTGAGGTCAGTCCGGCGACCGTGTGCGTCGGTCACCAAGCGCCGTTCGTCGATCATGGTGCCCCTCCTCAACTCGCCGTCGGATCATGTGAATTTGCTGATCACAACCGTCGGATGGGAGAGCATGACCAGACGAGGTCCCTCAGCGGCCCGGTCCGGGACCTGGGCCGGACATGAACCGGACCAGAGGGGGACCAGGCCCTGTGCACTGCTGATTTGTTGTCGTGACGGCACGACACTGAAGTCCGCAGAGCACGATTTCGTGACTCGGGAGGAGCGGTGGCCGGAAACGCCCATCAGGGAGATCCGCGCACCACGTTGGAGTTTCTGCTGCGGGAGCAGCCGCGGACGTACGACGAAGTCACTCAAGACTTCGCTCGGCTTGCGGGGGAGTTAGGGGAGGACGTCACCCTCAGCACCCGGCATCTGCGGCGGCTGGCAAGCGGCGAGCGCACCAACACGACTCCCGTCATGCGTCGCGTCCTGCAGGCCATGTTCGGCAGGCCGCTGGAGGATCTCCTCGCTCCATGGGACGGGGTCCTACCAGCGGCGACTGCCGGATCGACCGGGCTGGTCCTGGCCACGGGTCAGCCCACCGCGGACAAGGAGCTCATTGAGATGGCTGCGCGACGTGCGAAGAGCTTTGCCCTGGCAGCAGGCCAGACCGACCTCACCACCGACGTGCTGGAGCAGGTACACGAGGACGTGCAGCGGCTGGCGACCGACTATCCCCAGAGGCCACTCACTGAGCTGCTTCCTGACCTGTTCACCACCCAGGACACCCTCTTCACCCTTCTTGAGCAGCAGCGCCGACCGACCCAGGCCCGTCAGCTCTACTTCCTGGCCGGAGTGACCGGCGGACTGCTCGCGAAGGCCTCACACGACCTCGCCGACCCGTACGCCGCGCTCACCCAGGCCCGGACGGCTTTCGTCTGCGCGGACAACGCGGACCACAATGGCCTGCGCGCGTGGATCCGCGGCATCCAGAGCCTGGTCTCGTACTGGGCAGGCCGCACCCGCGAGTCCGTCAAATATGCTCAGTCCGGTGCCGCGTTCGCACCGAACAGCACCGCCAGCGTGTGGCTCCCCGTCAGTGAAGCCCGCGCCTGGGCTGCCCTCGGCAACGCCAACGCAACCAGGGCCGCCATCGAGCGTGCCGAGACCGCCTGGGATTCCGTTGAGGAGGACGAGGTCGACGAACTGGGTGGACTCTGCACGTTCGGCCGAACCCGTCAGATCTACTACGCGGCCGAAGCCCTCTCCTGGCTGCCCTCCCAGACCGCGGCCGCAGCCGACTACGCCGCCCGGGCCGTCACCGCATACGAGGACACCAGCTCTCCCGAGTGGGCATTCGGAGACCAGGCCGGCTCCCGCAGCGCCCTGGCCATCACCCGGATCCGCACCGGCGAACTGGAAGGCGCCACGGAGGCGATCCAGCCCATGCTCGAACTCGTACCGGAGCAGCGGATCAACGGCATCGTCCACTGCGCTCAACGCGTTCACCGGGCGCTGGGGGAGTCACCGCACGCCGAAGCCGGCGGGGAGCTCCAAGAGCAGATCGAGGCTTTCACCCGCACGCCGCTCAAGTCCCTCCCCAGCTAGGAGTTCACCGGTGCCGTATCCGATCCGCATCGTCGGTGACCAGGTCGTCCTGCGCGAGGTCACTCTCGATGACGTCGACGATGTCCTGGCAATCATCGGCGACGACGCCGTCACGACGTGGCTGAGCTTCGACAGCCGCGACCGTGCTCAGGCCGTCACCATGATCGAGGGCGTGATCAAGCGCGCTCAGCAGGAGCCCCGGACCGAGTTCTACCTCGGGGTGACCAAGCACAACGACGACCGCGTGATCGGATTCGCCCGGATCGGGCTCAGCGGCGTCCAGGCCGGGAAGCTCGGCTACGCCATCGCAGCAAAGGAGTGGGGCCACGGCTATGCCACGGACGCAGCCCGCGCTCTCGTCACGTACGCGGTCAAGGAGATCGGTCTCCACCGGATCAGCGCGGCGATCGGGCCGGACAACGCCGGCTCGATCTCCGTCGTGCAGCAGCTCGGTTTCACTCGCGAAGGCACGCTGCGGGACCACGTCTTTACGAACGGACAGTGGCGCGACAGCGTTCTGTTCTCTGTTCTCGCCCACGAGTGGAGCTGGTGATGACCCGGTCAAGGGCTCTCTTCCTCTACGCCATCAGCAGCGCTGAGCAACCAGCTCCTGTCAAGATCGGCAAGACGGTTGATGTCGCCAAAAGACTTCAGCAGCTGCAGACAGCCTCGCCGCTCCCGCTGCAAGTGTGGTGGAGTCGGGAGACGACTGATCCAACGCTCGAAGCCAAACTGCACCGTCACTTCGCCGATCGTCGGATGTCTGGTGAGTGGTTCCGTCTTGAAGGCTCTGACTGGCCAACGCGGGTTGCTGAGATAGCTGAGTTCCTTGAAGAACCTCACGACGGCCCCCTCGAAAGGCCCTCACGTCGGCCTACGCGCCAGGAGATGGGCATCACCGTGACACACGGCCATCGCCCTCCCAGCGGTCTTCCCGAGTACTCCCGGGAGGGAGCAGGCACAGGAGATCGCTGCCTTTGCGGCCACTCTGTGGCCTCGCATGTCGGCTCCTCTCCCTACACCTGCACCTCTACGAACACGGGGTGGGCGGCTTGCGACCCGTGTGAGTGTTCGTCGTTCCGAAGCACCGTGCCGTGGTCGCTCGCAGCCTGGTTGGCATACACACAGGGCTGCCTTCGATGTCAGGCAGCCCTGGAGAGCTCTCAATCCGAACGAGCCCGCCTCGGCTGACACAGCCTCATATGCACCATCAGGCGCAGCAATCCATGTACAGTTTGGCTCTCACGTGGAAGGGGGAGTGGTGACCGATCTGTTTGAGGCCGTGGACGCGCTGCTCAGCCGACCCGCGGATGTTCTTCCTCCGCCTGATGTTCGGGCCCGGCTTCGCAAGACGTCCGGTCTGACGCAGGAAGAGGTTGCCGACGCGTTCGGTGTCCATCGGATGGCTTTTCTGCGTTGGGAGAACGGTCAGTCCATGCCGCGTCCCAAGCACCGTGCTGCTTACCTGCGACTGCTCAAGGGGTGGGCTGCAAAGCATCCTGAGGCCGCAGAGGGCTTCACGCTCACGGAGGCGTGCTGACGTGTACGTAGCTGCCCGATCACCGTAGAAACGCCGAAGCGGCCCCGTCGCCACAACGGGACCGCTTCCCAGCATTCGACTCGCGCCCGCTAAAGCTTCGAGTCGTGAGCAGCGAGGTGACCTCGTCTGCCGGGTGATGCCCGTAGGCCCGAAGGCCTGCGTGGTCACCTGTACCCAAGGATAAGCGCGTTATCTCGCGCTACGCCACTATCCGCGTGTACTACCAGGTCACATCTGCTGATCGCGGCTCCCCGACCTGGGGAGATGACCCAGTTGCACCGCCCGTTCTATCGTCCGCCAAAGTCGACCGCCTCGCCCGGTCGCAGCGTGCCGCCGCTTCGAGCCTTCTGCCTCAGCAGCGCCGCCCGCCCCTCCCCGGCTTCTGCCGACGTCGGGATGCCGGAGGTTGGCCTGTGATTCAGCACATGAACATGGTCTTCCAAGCCGGGAAGCTGAACGTGGGAGAGGGTGCCTTTCTGATGGCGTGCTGCAACCACACCGACGCGAAGGGGTATGTCATCGCGTCCATGCAGCAGCTGGCGGACGAGGCGAACATGTCGCTCCGGTCCGCGCGAGACCAGAAGGCCCGCCTCACCGAGCGCCAGCTCCTCAAGTCCTCGCCGCGGTACAACCCGAAGAACAATGCGCAGATCGCCAACCTCTTCCGCGTGAATCTCGACCTGCTCGCCAGTTTGAAGAGGCCGCGCAAGGACTACGGTCCGACCTTTGTTGAGGAGTTGACTTTCGAAGAGGTCCCCTCAGAAACAACCAGGTCAGACCCCCCTGCGAGATCTGCCGCCCCCCTCGCGGCCCCCTCGGCAGGTCTCGCAGCCCCCCCGGCAGATCTCGCAGGGACAGGGGGTGCGAAATCTGCACCCCTTCTCCTTCCTTCTTCTGAACCCTCTTCTCTCCCTCCCCGTACGCGTGAGGCTGCCCGTGCGAGAAACGCCCCCTCGGACGAAGAGAGAGAGACTCAGGCTCCCTTCGAAGAACATGACCACAACCACCCCGGTACCGAGCTGCCACAGCAACGGGAACGCACAGACCAAAACGCAGCAGCACGAGACCGGATCGTGGCCGCGTACACCGCTGCCCTCGGACGGCCCGTACTGAACGGGACCCGGGCAAAAATGGAACGCGACGCCACCAAACTGCTGGCTAAGGGCCTGCCGGAAGCCTGGCTGTGCGATCGGGCACGAGAAATGCCATCACGCGGTTGGAAAGACCTCATGCACCACGTGGACATGTCTACGGAACCGCTGACGTCGGTCGCCACCAAGCCTCGCCGGTCCGGTCTGCCTGAGTGGTGCACCCAATGCGGGCCCGGCTCACCAGCGGCACGCCTCAACCCGCGGTTCCGGACTCTTGGGGAAATGGGCAGCGGGGAGAAGTGCCCGCGATGCCACCCGGCCCGAGTCAACGAAGGGTGATCACGGTGAGTGACTTCCATGCGATCGATACCCTGCTTGCGGCCTCGCCCTCGGACCTAACCCCGTTGCCGCCAGCTCAGGAGCGGCGCCGGCTGCGCGAAGGCCTGCACCTCACGCGCGCGGAACTCGCGCAGGCCCTGAAGGTGAGTCCGTCGGCCGTCGGTGGATGGGAGGCAGGCCGCGACCCCAGCGGCAAGGAGGTGCGGGAGGCGTACGCGTACTTCCTCGAGGGAGCCCGCACCAAGCTGGACGCCGCGGCAGCGGCCGACGGCCAGCTAGAGGACGACAAGCTGGCGGAAGCCGAGCAGACCGCCGGCCAGGACGACGCCGCCGTTGACGTCCTGGCCGCCCCTCAGCCGTGTGTGCTGTGCGGGCAGCCGGCCCGGCATCAGGTCGAAGGGTTCCCCCAGCACTTGGATCCTGCTGAGTGCGTCCCGGCCGCGTCCGCGTCTGCACCCGCGCAGGCACAGAAGCCCGCGCCCCGCCCGGCATCGCAGAAGCCGGCTCAGGCCAGGAAGCCGGGGCAAGCAGCTGGCAGTGTGAAGGTGATGCCGGTGGGCCGCCGGGCGCAGGCGGCCTCCGACACCCCGGACCTGATCGGCTCCGCGGTGGCGGCCGCGCTCGCCGAACACGCTGGCGACGTTGACGCCGCGACGGCCGCGCTCATCAAGCGGGCGATCCCGGACGCGATGGCGCTCCTGGATCACACCCGTAGGGGCGGACGCTACGACGTCGTCGCCCATCCGTGGCTGCCCGACATCCTGCGCAAGCAGACCGCCCGCGGCGCCGACCAGGTCTGGGAGGCCCGCCCGAAGTGGAGCCGGCCGGAGCTCCCCGCGGGCGAGCACGAGATCACGGCGCTGGACATCAACGGCGCCTACCTCTCCGCGTGGAAGACGCACCTGCCGCTCGGCCAGCTCGAACACACCACCGGCAACCACCACGACCGCCGCCGCGCCGGCCTGCACCTGATCACCCCGCCCGTGTGGGAGCACGAGGCGGTGCTGCCGAACCCGGTCGGCAACCGCGACGAGCCGGGCCCCCTGTGGGTCACCGAGCCCACCCTGCGCCTGCTGCTGCGCCTGTCGGGGCCGAAGTACGGGCTGTGCGACCCGCCTCAGATCCACGAGTCGTGGACGTCCGGGGCGACCGAGGGCCTGCTGGAGAAGTTCCGCATCGCACTGAAGGACGCCCGGGACCGGGCCATCGCCGAGGACGACACGGTCACCCTGGAGTACGTGAAGGCGATGTACTCGAAGTTCGTCTCGACACTGGGGGAGTCGAACTACAACCGGGAGCTCTACCGCACCGACTGGATGCACCTCATCCGCTCCCAGGCGTTCGCCAACCTGTGGTGGAAGGCCCACCGCGCCTACGACCACGGCCTGATGGTCGTCCGCGCGATGGGCACCGACGAACTCCACGTCACCGGCGACTGGCGGGCCGTCTTCCCCGAAGGCCGCGGCGTCACCGAAGTGAAGGTCAAAGACGTCTACACCGTGGGCACCGGCAACGGCCCGGCCCACGAGCCTCCTGAGGGCGTCTCCTAGCGTCGATCACCCGTCCTGGCGTCAAATTCCTTCGCCGGGACGGGAGAACGCCGTTCCCAGCCCCGTACAGTGATCCACCACTCTGGATTCGGAAGAGACCATGCCTGAGCGGAACATCGAGTTCGGCAAGTACGGCGCCCACGGCATCAAAGGCCACGAAGCCGTCGCCCGGCAGCTGGACGCCCTCGCCGGCTACATCGCCACCCCGGTCACCGCACGGCGAGGCCTGCTCGCCCGGCTCCACTACCTCACCCGTACTGACCACGCCCGCCAGGCCGCCCGCGCGGCCGGACTGACCGTCACCGACCGCACCCTGCGCGCCTGGCAGACCGGAACCCGCACACCCTCCCGCCGCAACCTCGCCGCGCTCGAGCAGGCCTACCGCACCGTGCGCCGCGAAAACGTCGCCCGCTACCTCACCGCCCGCCTCAACAAGGACGGCCGCGGCACCCGCGTGGAAATCCACCCCATCAACCAGTCCCGAGTCGACCGGCCCCGCCAGCGCGCCGTCGAGTTCCGCACGATGAACGTCCGCCGGTGGGAGCGCATCGTCGCCGCGTGGGCAGCCGGCAACAACCAGGAACTGGACGAGGCGTGGGTGGACCAGGTCGTCGACCTCGGCTCGCAGTGGGGCCAGTACGAGTACGTGACCAACGTCGGCTTCGCCGCATGAAACGGTGACTCGGGGTTGCTGGTGAGCCATCGATTAGCGATAGCCGCAGAGGCCAGCCCTAATTCGGTACTGCCGGGGAACATCCCCGCAGGTACGGGGAGCAGCACCGTTCGTGCGAAGGCGAGATCGGCACAGCGGGACCATCCCCGCATGTGCGGGGAGCAGACTGCGTCACCTGCGAGTTTCCCTCAAGACCGGGCCCCCTTTCATCACTTCCGCAGATTCCGGCATTGCGGTCAATATCTATATTTAAGCTCCGTCGTGTTGGCCCCGCCGACGGTAGCGCGCGGGAGCCATCCCCGCGGGTGCGGGGAGCAGCTCGACGTCCGCACCGACGGCTACCTCGAAGTGGGACCATCCCCGCGGGTGCGGGGAGCAGGCTCACCGGGAGTCCACCATCCGGTATTCGCGGGGACCATCCCCGCGGGTGCGGGGAGCAAACGGCGCCTGGCATGGCCTTGAGCTGCCAGCCGGGACCATCCCCGCGGGTGCGGGGAGCAGGTGCCTGCGGTGAGCAGGACGGTGGCCGACTTGGGACCATCCCCGCGGGTGCGTGGAGCAGTTGCGGAGGCGGGTGCCGGCGGATTCCCAGTCGGGACCATCCCCGCGGGTGCGGGGAGCAGAGCAGGGTCTCACCGGGCGAAGGGACCTTGCTGGGGCCATCCCCGCGGGTGCGGGGAGCAGTCCGCGGCGCGGGCGACACGCCTTGTCACCGTGGGACCATCCCCGCGGGTGCGGGAAGCAGGTGAAGGGCGAGCTGTCTCGGACGTACGTTCCGGGACCATCCCCGCGGGTGCGGGGAGCAGGAGGAACGCGGCCCCGTCGCCGACGGCCCACAGGGGCCATCCCCGCGGGTGCGGGGAGCAGCCGCTGCCGGCGACGCGGACGGTCACTGCGTAGGGACCATCCCCGCAGGCGCGAGGAGCAGGCTGGCTGCCGCCCGGACGCGCTGCTCACCCGGGGACCATCCCCGAAGGCGCGGGGAGCAGAGGCATCGACGACATCGGGCGGGAACCAACTCGGGACCATCCCCGCAGGCGCGGGGAGCAGCAGACCGAGAAGATCCGCGGGACAGTCGAGGAGGGACCATCCCCGCAGGCGCGGGGAGCAGGACGAGTACCCGGGCCTTGAGCCCCTCGACACGGGACCATCCCCGCAGGCGCGGGGAGCAGACTGCGTCACCTGCGAGTTTCCCGCAGGACCGGGGCTGTTTTCATCACTTCCGCCGATTCCGGCATTACGGTCAATATCTTCCCCTTACGCCCCGTCACGTTGACCCAGCGGACGGCAGCGCGCGGAGAGCAGCCGTGCCGGTCAAGGAGCGGCGCGAGCAGTGCAGGACCATCCCCGCGGGTGCGGGGAGCAGGTGTTCTCAGGCTAAAGCCTGGTGGGGCAGGTGGGACCATCCCCGCGGGTGCGGGGAGCAGCTGCTGCGTGGCGACTCCAGTGCACGGGCGACGGGACCATCCCCGCGGGTGCGGGGAGGAGCTGGAACCGGTGCCGTCCCAGTAGCTGTGGGCGGGACCATCCCCGCGAGTGCGGGGAGCAGCAGACGAGGGCCGTGTACGCGATGTCGATGTAGGGACCATCCCCGCAGGCGCGGGGAGCAGACCCGGGTGGTGCGGCGGGACTGGGTGCTCGGGGGGCCATCCCCGCAGGCGCGGGGAGCAGGGGTTCGGCAGGCTGGAGATGTCGCCCGATGCGGGACCATCCCCGCAGGCGCGGGGAGCAGGCGGTGGCGACGTCCGTGACGTAGGTGAGCGGGGGACCATCCCCGCAGGCGCGGGGAGCAGGGCGGCGGATCCGCGTACCGGCTCACCAGCCAGGGACCATCCTCGCGGGTGCGGGGAGCAGCACGGCGGCACGCCCGGGGTCGACAAGACGTGGGGACCATCCCCGCGGGTGCGGGGAGCAGGCAACCTTGTTCCAGACGCCGACGATGCCCTTGGGGCCATCCCCGCAGGTGCGGGGAGCAGGAGCCGCACTCACGCCGTTGGCTCTCGTCGCTGGGACCATCCCCGCAGGCGCGGGGAGCAGACTTCGTCACCTGCGAGTTTCCCGCAGGACCGGGGCTGTTTTCATCACTTCCGTTGATTCCGGCATTGCGGTCAATATCTTCCCCTACGTCCCGTCATGTTGACCCAGCGGACGGCAGCGCACGGGGGCCATTCCCGCGGGTGCGGGGAGCAGGGCCGGGAGATCGAGGGCTTCACGGCCCGCATGGGACCATCCCCGCGGGTGCGGGGAGCAGAGCGTCGCGGCGACGATCAAGCGGGCGAAGGAGGGACCATCCCCGCGGGTGCGGGGAGCAGCAGCTGTCGTCGGACGTCGGCCGCACCACCCAGGGACCATCCCCGCGGGTGCGGGGAGCAGGTCGACGGGCAGCTGCGCCTCCTCGACGAGCCGGGACCATCCCCACGGGTGCGGGGAGCAGGCCCGGTACCGGCGCGCCTTGGCCACGGCCTCGGGACCATCCCTGCGGGTGCGGGGAGCAGGCTTGCAGCCCTTTCCACTCCAGGCCCCAGTTGGGACCATCCCCGCCGGTGCGGGGAGCAGCTCGCGGCACTTCCGGCAGGTGGGCGGGCACTCGGATCATCCCCGCGGGTGCGGGGAGCAGGCCACTCCTGCGTCGTATGGGGGTGTGGGGGCGGGATCATCCCCGCGGGTGCAGGGAGCAGGCCAGGCCGGTGCGCATCATCTGCGACACGGCGGGACCATCCCCGCGGGTGCGGGGAGCAGTCCGCGAGCTCCCGAGTGCTACGCAGCTTGTCGGGACCATTCCCGCGGGTGCGGGGAGCAGGGCTACGGCGAGGATCAAGCGGACTGCTACCCGGGGCCATCCCGCGAGTGCGGGGAGCAGCCTTTCAAGATCGTGGATGAGGGTCGGAGACCGGGACCATCCCCGCGGGTGCGGGGAGCAGCAGCACGTGCTGGCGAAGGGCTGGACGCTGCAGGGACCATCCCCGCATGCGCGGGGAGCAATCGGCGGCGTCCATCCTGTTGCCCGTGCGACGGGACCACCCCCGCGGGTGCGGGGAGCAGCGGTCGAACCTGATCGTCCGGGCGCTGGAGAAGGGACCATCCCCGCGGGTGCGGGAGCAGACTGCGTCACCTGCGAGTTTCCCTCAAGGCCGCGGCTGTTTTCACCACTTCCGCCGATTCCGGCATCGCGGCAATATCTGCACTTACATCCCGTCACATTGGCCCCGCCGGCGGTTGCGCGCGGGAGCCACCCCTGCGGGTGCGGGGAGCAGTTGTAGACCCGGGCCGTGGCTTCGAGGAGCCGGGAGCATCCCCGCGAATGCGGGGAGCAGATCCACTCCTCCCGGGCGCCGCTCATGCCGCGAGGGCCATCCCCGCGGGTGCGGGGAGCAGCAGCACACGGGCCGGTGCGAGGAGCACCTGTCGGGACCATCCCCGCGGGTGCGGGAGGCAGGCCGGGCGCAGGGCGAACTCGCCGCTGACCGGGGACCATCCCTGCAGGTGCGGGGAGCAGACGAAATTCGCGACCAACGACTACACCGCCCTGGGACCATCCCCGCATGCGCGAGGAGCAGACTGCATCACCTGCGAGTTTCCCGCAGGACCAGGGCTGTTTTCATCACTTCCGCCGCTTCCGGCATTGCGGCAATACCAATACTTACGCCCCGTCACGTTGACCCCGCCGACGGCAGCGCGCGGGAGCCATCCCTGCGGGTGCGGGGAGCAGCCTCCCACGCGGCCTGGGGCACGATCCGCCACGGGACCATCCCCGCGGGTGCGGGGAGCAGCGCGTGGCCGACCTCGACCTGGACCTCATGGTGGGACCATCCCCCACGGGTGCGGGGAGCAGGACCTGCGGTCAAGCAGCGGCGCGTTCCTGTCGGGATCATCCCCGCGGGTGCGGGGGTCAGAAGCCGCTGCACCCGCACCAGTTCCGGCACACGGGACCATCCCCGCAGGTGCGGGGGGGGGGGCAGCCACCCAGGCCAAGGCCCGCGCCCAGGGCCTGGGGACCATCCCCACAGGTGCGGGGAGCAGGAACTCGCCTCAGCGATCCCCGGGCATCCCCCGGGGCCATCCCCGCAGGCGCGAGGAGCAGACTGCATCACCTGCGAGTTTCCCGCAGGACCGGGGCTGTTTTCATCACTTCCACAGATTCCGGTATTGCGGTCAATATCTATATTTACGCTCCGTCGTGTTGGCCCCGCCGACGGTAGGGCGCGGGAGCCATCCCCGCGGGTGCGGGGAGCAGCACACGAGCCATCTACTCAGCGCTCGCGTCCAGGGGCCATCCCCGCGGATGCGGGGAGCAGGCTGGCCTTCACTGGTGGTGCCGGACGAGGTGGGGACCATCCCCGCAGGTGCGGGGAGCAGCAGTCCACTGAGATCAACTCGTGGGAGGGCACGGGACCATCCCCGCAGGCGCGGGGAGCAGCCACGCTTCTCCAGGCCCACAGCCTTCCCCACGGGACCATCCCCGCAGGCGCGGGGAGCAGGCTGCGTCACCTGCGAGTTTCCCTCAAGGCCGGGGCCGTTCACCACTTCCGCCGATTCCGGCATTGCGGCCAATATCTGCACTTACGCCCCGTCACGTTGACCCCGCCGACGGTAGCGCGCGGGAGCCATCCCTGCGGACGCGGGGAGTAGGCCGACAGCAACGGCGGAGACGGCCTGGAGCCGGGGCCATCCCGCGGGTGCGGGGAGCAGTTCGCGTTCGTGCTCGCCCTCGTCCTGGGCCTGGGGTCATCCCCGCGGGTGCGGGGAGCAGAGTCCGACCTTCGGTGGTGTGGATGACGCCGCAGGGGCCATCCCCGCGGGTGCGGGGAGCAGGGAACGACCGCCGGGAACTCGGCAAACACGACGGGGCCATCCCCGCAGGCGCGGGGAGCAGGCGGGCAGGAACGGGGGCAGGCCCAGCATCCAGGGACCATCCCCGCAGGCGCGGGGAGCAGACTGCGTCACCTGCGAGTTTCCCGCAGGACCGGGGCTGTTTTCATCACTTCCGCAGATTCCGGCATTGCGGTCAATATCTATATTTACGCTCCGTCGTGTTGGCCCCGCCGACGGCAGCGCGCGGGAGCCATCCCTGCGGGTGCGGGGAGCAGAGGGTCGCCGCGACCAACGGACTGATGTCGACGGGACCATCCCCGCATGCGCGGGGAGCAGTGCAGTTTCGAGAACTGGCATTTCGTCGGAGATGGACCATCCCCGCAGGTGCGGGGAGAAGTAGCAGAAGAGGACGCCAGCGTCGAAGACGAAGCAGGCGGGGTGCGGGGGAGCAGGTCATCGAGGGCTCGGCCGACCTGCAGGGACCATCCCGCGGGTCCGTGAGCGGGGCCACATGGATGCCGCCGGGAGTGCTTCCGCTCCTCTGCTGCTGGGCCCCGACACCATGCGGCGCAACGCCCAGCTGGGCGACGGCATCATGGAATATGCCTACGGGCCGACGTCTTGCGGCGGTGAATGGGGGCATTCGCGGTAACCCGCACCCCCACTCTGTCGATTGCCCTTATCCGCTAGGAAGAGTTCTCGGGCCCTGGCTGACCCCTCGTCGCGTGACGCAGGAAACTCGAGTCGACCACGAGGTCACCCGTCAGGTGCCACGCTCGCCGTTCGAAGCCCAACATCCCAGTAACGGTGAACGGCAGCTTGCGCTGGTACGCGATGACGGCCCAATTGTGATCTTCACCGGACAGGGTCATGTGGACCCTGCGCAGCTTGCCGTGCACGTCGGCGGTCAGCACGACTGACGCAGTCTCTTCGTCATCAGTGGACGCCTCATCGCGGCTAAGTGTCTTCACCAGCCCCACCAGCGTCTCTTGTCTAGGTGGCTCTTCCTGTCGGACGAGACGTTCCCGGACCCTGGGCAGTTCTGCCATGACGTCGCGATCAAGCACGATCGTGGCCAGCCCCACATCAGGCCGTGGCGCGGCAGCAGCCCACTCGAAGGAGAGGTCTACGGAACGCAGGTGCGGCGCGGCGATGTCTTCAAGCGATTCGATCAGACTGGCGCTTACTCCCTGGCTCCCGGGGGCGTCAATCACTCGCTCATCCCACTGTCGACTTAGCCGTTCAGTGGTCTCCAGCCCTCGGGCCAGTGTTTCCATGACTCGCCTAGGAAACCGCTGGGGGGCATCCGCTGGCTCGACGTCGCCCTCGACCTCAGCCGGGAGTAGGGACTCGCCCAAACGAGTCACGATCGTGAATACGAAGCTTCCGCTCTTGGTGTGCCCAAGTCGCACGTCCTCGTCCAAGAAGTCCGAGACCCCAGACGGCAGCCGGCCACGATGTGGATGCGAAGGAGAGGCAGCGGTGGTCGCTGCCGCCCTCATCATCTTGTACAGCGCTTGGATGGTCTTCTCGGCCTGATGGAACGGGATCGTTCCATCCGTCATAGTTTGGTCAAGCCGGACGAAAAAGAGATCCGCGTGAGTACCGATGATGTGCTCGTGAAGCTCTTGAGCATCCCAGTTATGGATGTACCCCAGCGACTCCAGGGTCTCCTGGAACCGCTGTTGGAAGTCTGTGTACGCAGTGGCGAGCGGGACCATGATGCGACCTTCTAGAGCGCCGCTGCTGGAAGTGAGGCGCCAGATCTCGCGGATCTGTTCCTGACGGGTCTCAAGTTCCCAGTCGTGCGCGGCCAGGAACTGAGACACCGCGCTAGGCGTAAGCGTCGAGGCGGCCTCACGGTAGCTGCTCAGCTCAGCAACGCTCACCTGGCACCTCCCTCGTTGTTCCCGATGGTCTCCATGATGCGGAGCAACTGCTCAACCGTGAACAGGTTACTTCTGGGTAGGTGGACTGTCTGGGTCAACTGCGACGTCGTCTCGCCCGGGAACTCTGACGCTGCCTGCCAGAACATGCGACTCTCGGTGATCAGACGGTTCTCATCGACGTCTACCCACTTGGTCGCGTCTTCTGGAAGTAGTAGCACTCCCAGATATGCAGGGATGTGCCGTTTACCGTTGTTACCCCTCACCAGCTTGCGAAAGGGCTTGACCTTCATCGGCCACGCCAAGTGCTCCTCGGCGAGGCGACTGTGCTGGATCGTGGCCTTCAGTTGCAAATCAAACTGCGGACCAAGGATCCTCTTGTACTCCACAGACGACGTGATGGTGAGATCCACGCCCTCATAGTCCGTATCGTGCGTCTTGACGGCACAGCCAGCGGCGTACGTGATCATCCGAGTGAACGCGAGGCTGATCTGCTCTTCCCGCGCACTCATGGGCAGCTGCCCATCTACCAAGTCTCGCTCATCACTCTCGCGGGCATCGAGGCGCGCAAGACCCGCCGGGGTCGACGGGTCATCGATGTCGCCTGCCATCTCCCCCCCTGCCGTGAGGGGATGAATCTAGCGGGACTCCTGACATATGGGGAAGCTGCTGGACCGTGTCGGACCTCAACTGGGCGCATAGCAGAGCCTGAGAGGCCGACGCAGGCAAGCGTGGGCGGATTGCGACGAGCTCTCAGTGCCCAGCGAGCCCAACGACGGCGCCTTCGGGGAAGCTCATCTGCGCCTAAGCTACGGCCCCGATCAGCTCACACGACCCATCGGACAGCCCCTAGATCGGTACAGGAAGTCCTCAGCCGCCTTTTCCTGCATACACGGCCGCCATACTGCCGCGCAGAACCGTACGGCGGCCGGCTGCCCCGGGATCAGGGCCCATCCTGCAGCGTCGATAGTGCCGCAGGGCAGGTCAAGTTTCGCTCCAGCCAGGTCTTCGTGGCAGCCTTGATCTTGGTGTCCTGGTAGAGCTGGTCAGGGGTGCCCGTGAAGTTGCGGACGGCGTCGAGAAAGGCGCGGTCGCCGCAGCCGGTGAGCTTCGGGTCGATTAGGTCGAGCAGTCCTCCCACTTCTTTCGCGGCAGGCCGTCCTGGAGCCTGAGCCTGATATGCGAGTGCGCGAAGCTGGGACCATCCCCGCAGGCGCGGGGAGCAGCAGCCGGCCAGGAAGACGAAGATCAGCTTCTTGGGACCATCCCCGCGGGTGCGGGGAGCAGCCGGACTCGGCACAGCCGTCCGAGATCATCGAGGGACCATCCCCGCGGGTGCGGGGAGCAGCTGGCGACCGACAGGGTCTGCGTCTCGTCGCAGGGACCATCCCCGCGGGTGCGGGGAGCAGCTGGCGACCGACAGGGTCTGCGTCTCGTCGCAGGGACCATCCCCGCGGGTGCGGGGAGCAGGGGTCGATGGACTCCGTCGTCGAGCTGAGGAAGGGACCATCCCCGCGGATGCGGGAAGCAGGTTTGCTTGTCCTCCGCCGCGGCCACGGCGATGGGACCATCCCCGCAGGCGCGGGGAGCAGCAGTCCAGCGACGCATTGCCGAAGCTGGGGATGGGACTATCCCCGCAGGCGCGGGGAGCAGCCACGCTTCTCCAGGCCCACAGCCTTCCCCACGGGACCTTCCCCGCAGGCGCGGGGAGCAGACTGCGTCACCTGCGAGTTTCCCTCAAGGCCGGGGCCGTTCACCACTTCCGCCGAGTCCGGCATTGCGGCCAATATCTGCACTTACGCCCCGTCACGTTGACCCAGCCGACGGCAGCGCGCGGGAGCCATCCCCGCGGGTGCGGGGAGCAGCTCACTGAGGGCGGGATGACGTTCCCGCTGATGGGACCATCCCCGTGGGTGCGGGGAGCAGCGGTCGAACCTGATCGTCCGGGCGCTGGAGAAGGGACCATCCCCGCAGGTGCGGGGAGCAGACTGCTTCACCTGCGAGTTTCCCTCAGGACCGGGGCCGTTTCATCACTTCTGCCGATTCCAGCATTGCGGTCAATGTCGCGGGTGCGGGGAACAGTTGAGGTTCGCGAAGAACCCCTTCACGGGCTGGGGACCATCCCCGCGGGTGCGGGGAGCAGCGGGAGCGGATGCAGGACCTGCGCGCAGCCGGGGGGCCATCCCCGCGGGTGCGGGGAGCAGGTGGCGCCTGCGGACTCCACACCGATCAGGACGGGACCATCCCCGCGGGTGCGGGGAGCAGCCGGTCGGCTCGGCAGGCTGGTCGTCCGGGTTGGGGCCATCCCCGCAGGCGCGGGGAGCAGACTGCGTCACCTGCGAGTTTCCCTCAAGGCCGGGGCCGTTTTCACCACTTCCGCCGATTCTGTCATTGCGGTCAATCTCTACACCTATGCCCCGTCACGTTGGCGCAGTGGAAGGCGGGTTGGGAAGCCGGCGGCCTCACCATGGGGCCGTCCCTGCGGTGCAGGGTGCTATCGACTGTTTCGGTGCGGGGTGGATGGTGGCGGTGCCCAGGGGGGTGGCCTTTAGGGTGGAGGGGTCCCGCTGGTGCGGGTATGGCTCTCATAACTACAACGGAGTGCCATTGCCCCGCGTGTGCGGGGATGCGGGGTGTCTCTTCCTCTATTTCGGTGTTGTGCTGTCAGTGCTTGGAAAGGCCGGTGGTGGGGTTGTACGTGATGCGTCCGGCCGGTCCGGATATGCAGGTGCCGTCCGGGGCCAGGAGGATCACGTGCGCGCGGGTGAGTGTCGGCTCATTGGGGACCGGCCATGTCTCGGGTGAGGGCAGGGGCCGGGTGCCGCGGAACCAGGTGGCGGGGATGGCGAGGGTGTTGAGGAGCAGGTCCCGCTGTTGCTGCCGGTGGGCTGCTGTTCCGCTTGCTCGTGTGTCGGTGAGGTTTGCGGGCAGGGAGCCGGCGGGGTCGTAGCTGAGGCTGCTGTTGGGCTGTTGGTAGAGGCAGATGGCGGTGATGGATGGGTCGCCGAGGCGGGAGACGGCGCGGATGCCGGCGAGTCCGCCTTCGTCGCCGTCGCCGTGGGCTGTGCCGGAGGCCAGCTCTTTGATGCCGACGGGTGTTCGTTTCCGGGCGGTGTAGGGGTGGACGGCGCGGGCAGTGGCCTCGGCTTTTTCTGCGCTGAGGTTGTTTTGCCAGTTGGTCCAGGTGCGGTCCAGCAGTGGTGCCCAGGCGTGTTCGGGTTCGGGGCGGGGGCCGTAGACCGCTTCGATGAGGGTGCTCGAGTCGCGTGGGGTGGAGAGGTGTACGCGGTTGTCGGGTCCGCGGCGGTTGTGGAGTTGGCGGTAGGTCGCGGCGAGTGTGTAGGGGGAGTAGACGTATCCGTCGGCGTTTCCGGGTTTGCCGGGGGCTGGGGGTTCGACCTGTGGCAGGCCGGGGGCGGTGGGGTCGGGGAGGTAGAGGATCCGCATGCCGGGCTGGTTGCACCAGTTGGGGCGGTGGGGGTCGTTGACGGGGTGGCGGTGGACTCGGCCGCGTCGCTGGATGAGCAGGTCGATGGGGGCCAGGTCTGCGGTCATGTGGTCGAAGTCCAGGTCGAGGGATTGTTCGATGACCTGGGTGGCGATGACGAGGAGGCGGTGGGGGCGGTGCGGGTTGGGCTGCTGCTGGCGGCGGGCTGTTTCGGGGCCGGGGCCCAGCAGGTGGGTGAGGTGTTCTTCGATGGGCTGGCGGTGGCGGGGCATGAGCTGGCCGTGCAGGAGTATCAGCTCGTCGTCGTGCCAGCCGTGCTGGGCGGCTTGGGCGCGGACTTGCGCGTAGAGGGCGACGGCTGAGGTGACCCGGGTACGGATGACGCCGGTGCAGCCGCCGTCTGCGGCGTGGCGCAGGAGCTGGGCGGCCAGTTTTTGGGGGCCTGGGTCGTTGTCCAGCTGGATGGCGGTGTGGAGTTGTGGGCTCTGGTCGGCTGGGGGGCCAGTGCGGCGGAGGCGGCCGGTGCTGTCGACGACGGTGATGGGCCCGCGTTCGCCGGTGTCCTGGAGGGGGTTGCCCAGGCCGGTGCACCATGCGGTGGTGAGGGCCTGGCGGACGGAGGCGGGCAGGGTTGCGGACAGGACGACGACGGAGGCACCGGCGTCGGCGAGCCATTCGATGGCGGTGGTCAGCAGATCTTGCTGGTAGAGCTCGTAGGCGTGAGCTTCGTCGATGATGACGGTTTTGCCCATAAGGCCGAGCATTCTGAGGAACCAGTGCCGGGATTTTTGGGTGGCGAGGACGAGCTGGTCGATGGTGCCGATTCCGAAGGTGGCGATGAGGCCGAGGCAGCGGCGCAGGTACCAGGGGTCGAGGACGGCCCGTCCTGCTGGGGTGTGGTGTTGGGGGGTGTCGGCGGGGCGGGTGCAGGTGTCGAGGGTGTCCGTGACGAATCCGAGGAGGTCTTCGATTGCGCTGCCGGCGGCTTCGTCGGGCGGGGCGGGGCGGGCGGCGTCGATGAGGCGGTGCACGGTTTGTGTGGCGGCGGCTGTGCCATGCACGATCGCCAGATTTGCGGTGTCGGTGTGGACGGACCGGTTCATGAACGCTTCGATCTCGGCGGCGGTCTGGTTGGTGGCTGCGCGGGTCGGCATTGCCATGTAGAGGCCTTGGTAGCCGTTGCGGACGGCCAGGTGGTGGGCGCACCACAGGGCCAGGCGGGTTTTGCCGGAGCCGGTGTCGGATTCGACGATGACCAGGGCCGGGCCGGTGGTGGGCATGATCTGCATGGCTTCGGCCTGGAAGGGGCGAGGGCTGGTGCCCGGCCACAGGTGTTCCCACGTGGTGTCCGATGTGTGCCAGCGGTCCAGGCGCAGGCTGGTGAGTGCGGCTTCCGCCTCGGCGCGTGACTTTTTGAACCATTCCGCATCAGTTTCTGATGTTTTGCGGTAGGTGAAGTGGGTTTCGTTGGAAGCGATCCAATCGCTGAGGACGACGAGGCCGGTGAAGGCGGTCAGGGCGGAGGGCCGCCGCGGCTGGACGATGCTGATGAGCCGGGCGAGGTCGACGTCTGTCGCGGCGGCGACTGCCTGGACGATCTGCTGGTGCACCGGTGTCCACTCGGCCGGTGCCGCGCCGAGGGCTTTGCTGACGGTGTCGGTGTCCGGGATGTGTCCGTGGTGGCCGGCCAGGCTGTAGGCGACTGCGAGCAGCTGGCGGTGCGCATGGTGGTGGCAGTCGGCGGGACTGCAGTCGCAGCCTGTCAGCCGGGGCAGGACGGCGGCGGTGACGTGCTCGTGGCGTGCCCATCTGGCGGCGGCCCAGTCGGCGGGCAGGGGCAGGCCGCCTGCTCGTGCTGCCGTCTCCCACAGCCGGCGGGCTCTGCGCAGCCGGGAGGTGGCGTAGCGGCCGCGGCCGAACTGGCCTAGGAATGCGGGGGATGCCTTCCCGAGATCGTGGAGGGCCGCGTAGAAGGCGGTGACGGAGCGCGCCAGCTGTTCGTCGCCGGCGCCGAACGCGTCGGCGAGCCGGGTGCGCAGGGCGGGGGAGAGGTAGCGGTCCCACAGTTCCAGGGTGGTGGCGGCGGTGTCGAAGAGGTGGGCGGGCAGGGGGTTCCAGTCGGGGCCGCCGCGGCGGTGTGACGCTCCCCGCTGATCGGTTTTCGCCCAGGGAAGTCGATACATGACCGGTTCCTGATGTTCCGTCATATTGTCATCCCGTTCCGTGTTACGTTCCCTGCCCACAACCTTCAACCAACCATAAATACAAAGGAGTTGAGCTTGATCTGATGGCTGGTGAGAGTCACACCGGAGCCCCCCGTCCGCGTTGGGATGTCCGCACCGAAGCATGCACCCCGGCACTGACAACGGCGGGCGGCATGGTCACCCGCAGCACGGCCGAAACCCTGGAATCCGCAGACGAACTGCGCTGTGTCGCCGCTCCCACGCCTGGTGAGACGGTGGCTCTGATCGAGTTCTTCCTGGCCGTCTGCTACGCCTCCGGCTGCTATCCGGAGACCGAGGACGAATGGCAGGACTGGGTCACCGGCCGGCAGCCCCTCACGGATGCCGCTGCCTGGCTTCGCGCCCAGCCGGCACACGAATGGGACCTGTTCGATCCGGCCGCCCCGTTCGGGCAGAACTCGCTGCTCGCGCCGTTCCTCGACCGGCACGGAGCCGGTCCCGCCCAGCTCGTCATCGAACACGTCGGCGACTACAACCAGTTCTTCGACCACCACCACCTCGAGCACCCCGCTCCGCTGGCGGCCGCGGCAGCGTTCCGTGCCCTGCTGGCCCAGCACACCTACGGGCCGGGCGGCCGCGCCCGGATCTCGGGCAAGGAGACGCTGGGGCCGACCATCACCAATCTCGCCGTCACCCGCCTCGGCTCCCGTGTCCGGGTCATCGCCCAGGGCGACACCTTCGGCGACACACTGCGCCTGAACCTTGCTCCGTACCCGGACGGACCGGGAACGCTCAACCGCACGTGGACCCAGAAGGAACGCCGCGGATTTCGCACCAAGCCCACGGGCCGGCCCGTCGACGGGCCGGCCGACCTGCACTCCCTGCTCGGCCGTTCCGTCCTCATGCGCCCCGTCACCGGCCCGGACGGACAAGCAGCTGTGGACCAGGTGCTGATCGGAGCCGGTGAACTCCTGGCCCCGCTCGCCGCCCCGTACATGCAGGACGCCGTCTACGCCACCACGGCAGCAGGCGCCACGAAAGCCCTGTGGCCCTCCGCCACCCGCGCCCTGTGGCGCGAAGCCCACGCCCTGTACGCGGCAGTCGCCGACCGGAAAAAAGGCACCGACCTCTACGGCCGCATCGCCACTCTTCCCGCCGGCCGGAACGTGACCTTGTGGGCTGTCGGCCTGGTCGCCAAGCAGACCACCGCCATCACCTGGGTCTCCGACGTCTTCCCCTTCGTCCCCGGCCGGGAAGCGGCCCTGCGTCACGCCGCCGAAACCGGGGCACGCATCGCCGAACACGTGGCGGCCTGCCTGAACAAAGCCGCGTACACGGCGTGGGGCGTGGCCTACCCCAACCCGAAACCGGCCGACAAGAAAGCACAGCTCGCACGGTTCGACGCCCGCGGCGAACACTGGGCAGCCACCGCCCAGCCCTTCCACACCCTGCTGGACGAAGCAGCCGGCGGCGGTCCGCTCACCGACGCCCTGCGCGCCTACGCCTCCACGCTCCACACCACCGCCCAGCAGCTGCTCGAGCAGCGCCTGGCCTCCCTGCCCCCGAACAGCCGGGGCTTTCGCGCCCACGCCGAAGCAACCGAGCGCCTCAGCGCCGAACTCGGCAAGAACAACCCCGCACCCGCGAAGGAGGACGTACCCGCATGAGCACCAACGACAGCACCGTCCGGCCGGATTCCACCCCCGGCGACCAGCTCACCGGATGGCTCACCGGACTCGTCCGCTCCCGCGACTACGGCCAGCTCGCCTCCCTGCGCCGCCCACGAGCCCTCACCACCAGCCACATTGTGGCGGCCGCCCACGCACCCACCGAAGAACAGCGTGAAATATTCGAACAGGTTGCGTTCCTGTTCGCCATCTACCACCGGGGCGCCTCACGCCCCTCCTACGGCTTCGGCACCGTGGGCCTGGCCGCACGGCGCATCGGCAGCCCAGCCGCACGCGGCCCCAAAGATCCCGGCGCCTGCCGGCTGGTCGACCGGCTCGTCTCCAGCCGCCGCATCCCCTGGCGTCACCTGCAGCACACCGTCGAACGGCTGCGCGTGTGCGAGGTGCCGCCACCAGCCTGGCGAGAGCTCGTCGACGACCTGACGGCCTGGAGCGACAAAGGCCGGCGCGTCCACCGCCAGTGGGCCTCCGACTTCCACATCAATCCCTACACCCCGAAAGGGACGGCAAAGTGACCACCAGCGCACCCGCGTTCACCGGCCCCCAGTACCTCTCTTTGCACCTGCTGGAAACCGTCGTCGCCGTCCTGCCCGTACGGGACGAGAACGGCTCGCCGAAAGCCATCGTCTACGGCGGAGTCGAACGGCACATGATCACCAGTCAGGCGCGTCGCCGGGCCGAGCGCGTCCACTCCCGTAACCGGGCCAACGCCGGTACAGGGGCGCTGGCCGGCCGCACCACCGGTGTCCGTACCCGGGAGTGGGCCCTCATCACCGCGCGCGCCCTGAAGGACCAGCACGACTGGGACCTGAGCGAGGCCATCGTCACCGCCCGGGCGGTACTCGAAGCCCTCGGCCTGAAGTTCAGTGACCCGGCAAAGAAGACCGTCGCCAACCTCACCAAGGTCCTGGTGTTCGCACCGGCAGACGCCGGACAGCAGATCGCCGGCCACATCCACACCCACCGCGACGACCTCACCGCATGGATGGAGGTCTACCTCAAGGCCAAGGAAGGAGCGGACAAGCCGAAGGGGAAGAAGGCTGCTGAGACTGCCCCCGACGGGGACGCAGCACCGGGCACCGAGAAGATCCCTGCCTTGCCGAAAGCCACCCGTACCGCGGTGCTCACCGCACTCGCACCCCGCGACGCCATCGACATCGCGCTGTATGGCCGTTTCCTCGCCGAGATCGCCGAATCGCCCAACGTCGACGGCGCCATCCAGACCGCGCACGCCTTCACCGTCCACGAAGCCGAACAGATCGACGACTTCTACGCCGCGGCCGATGACGCCAAACTCGACCGGAAGAAGAACGCCCTGGACTTCCTCGACTCCGCTGACGACTCCGGCGCAGGCATGACCGGATACCAGTCGCTCATCTCCGGCACCTTCTACCGCCACGCAGTCCTGGACCGCCGGCAGCTGCGCACCAACCTGCGGGCCGCCGGCATGAGCCAGCCGGACGCCGAGGCCGCCGCCGTAGCCGCGGAGAAGGAGTTCGTCACCGCCTTCGTCGACGCCTTCCCCGAAGCGAAGAAGAACAGCACAGCCTCGACCGGCACGCTGCCCAGCCTGGTCCTCTCCTTCGAAGGAGACCGGCCATTCAACTACGCCGCGACATTCCAGAACCCTATCGACGAGATGGCAGACGGCCCCGCAGCGCACGCCGCCGCCCGCCGGATCCTGGCCCACCACGCATTCGTCGCCGCCCGCCGCCCCGACATCACCGCAGGCCGCGTCCTCACCTACGACATGGACACGCACCACATCATCAGCGAACTCGCGGCCAGCGGAGCCCTCCTGGCGAAGGAAGCCGCCACCGTCGAGGAGCTCATCGCATGACCTTCACCCTCCTCGCACGGCTCGCCGCCCCCCTGCAGTCCTGGGGGGCGGTATCCCGCTTCTCCCACCGCGACACCCACTCCCGCCCCACCAAATCCGCAGTCATCGGCATGTGCGCCGCAGCCCTCGGCCACGACCGCACCGAACTCCTCGGCCCACTCGCCGACATCCGCTTCGCCGTACGCGCCGACCGACCCGGAACACCCGTACGCGACTACCACACCGTCGGCGCCGGCACCTACCCCGTACGGCCCCGCGACATCATCACCGACCACCGCCGCGCCGCAGCCCTCTCCGCTTCCCTCGAAGCCGCCACCGGACCGTCGTTCGGACACCACCCCCTCAGCAACTGGTACGGAGCACCCAAAAAGATCAGCAGCGATCCCGCCTCCGGAACCCTGATCTCCGCAGAGCTCTCCCGCACTGCGCT
This sequence comes from Streptomyces aurantiacus, assembly GCF_027107535.1. Classification (NCBI taxonomy): domain Bacteria; kingdom Bacillati; phylum Actinomycetota; class Actinomycetes; order Kitasatosporales; family Streptomycetaceae; genus Streptomyces; species Streptomyces sp. Qhu-G9. The sequence continues at coordinate 113,928 of NZ_CP114282.1, forward strand.
GATCACCGAACGCTGGTACCTCGCCGACGCCTCATTCGTGGCCGCCCTCGAACACCCAGACCGTTCACTTCTGGACAGCATCGCCCACGCCCTGGAACACCCCAAGCGCCTGCTATGGCTCGGCCGAAAGTCATGCCCACCGTCCGGAACAATCGCCGGCGCTGTCCAAGCAGCAGCCCTCGAGGAAGCCCTCACCGCCACAGCCCTGCTGCCCGACGCCACCGACTCCCGCCCCTGGGCCTGGATCGAAAGCCCGCAAAGCACCACAGGCACCACGCCCATCACAGACCAGCCCGTCAGCTTCCATCCCGACCAGCGCTCCCACACCAACCGCTGGGAATACCGCACCCGGATCAGCCCCGAACCCACCGCTACCAAATGGGACGTGATCCAGTGAGCAGCACCGCGCACTTCGTCACCTCGCACAGCGTCCTCACACTCGACGCTCGGCACCCCTACACCGCCAAAGCGATGATCGACGCCCAGCACATGCACCGCAACATCATGAGCGGCTTCTACCACTGGGTCCCAGACGGACAACCAGACGCACGCGCCCAGATGGGCGTCCTGTCCACCTGGTCCGTCGACCTCAAAGCCGGCGTCCTCATTCTCGTCGTCCAAGCCCGCGTACCAGCCGACTGGTCCGGCATTCCCGCCGATGCCCTGAAGGACAAACCTCACACCCTCACCGTCGACCGCACCCTCAACACCGGGGACGTCGTGTCCTTCCGCACCGTCGTGAACCCCACCAAAACCATCTCACCGGGGAAAGAAGCGGTCGAAAACAAAATCCGCGGCAAACGGATCCCCCACACCGCCCCCCACCACGCCAAAGACTGGTTCACCCGACGCCTTCAGCCCGAAGGCGAACCGCCCACCGGCCCCAGCGGCGTGTCCAGGATCGGAGCAACTACGGACTCCGACACCCTCAACATCCAAATGCTCGGCAGCCTCAAAAGCACCAGCCGTAAAGGCTTGGTCGTCGCCCGCGCAGAAATCAAGGGCCGTCTCACCGTCACTGACCCTCATACCTTCGTGAACGCGCTGAACGACGGCATAGGCCGTGCCCGCGCCTACGGCTGCGGCCTCCTCCTCATCCGTTAAGTTTCCTACCCGCAGGACGGTCCCAACATGGTCCGGGACAGTCACTCCCCGGCTTCCCCCGCACCAGCGGAGATGGTCCCGATCGCCCTTGCGGGGACAACGGCGGCCCCGCTGCTCCCCGCACCCGCGGGGATGGTCCAGCGGGCGGCGACCAGGTGCCGGTCACGGTCGGCTGCTCCCCGCACCCGCGGGGATGGTCCCTTGGTGACGGCGGCCTTGATGGCCTTGTCGTCCTGCTCCCCGCGCCCGCGGGGATGTTCGGCCGACCATCGGCTCGTTCAGCGGCGGGCGACCCACCCGTGCCCAGCCGAGGGAGTCGCAGGACGCCCGGATTCTCCGGAGGAGTGCAGGGCCAGCCTGCCCGGCGATACCGTGGTGCGACACGCCAGTCCGCGCTTGGGGAGTCCTCGATGAGCGAACAGCCGACACTTGCTGACCACGCCCGGCAGCAGCTGGAGCCCGCGGCCGCCGACGGGCTGCGCGCGTACGCGGCCAGGACCCGCGCGAACGCCGACCAGTTCGCCGCCGTTTTGGAGGACATCGCCGAAAACGGGCTGCCCGCGGTGGAGGACTGCACGCCGTGGGAGGACCTGCGCGAAGCCCACCTCGCCCGCCTCGCCGCACAGCGCCCCGCCGTCGCCTGATGCCCCCACAGCACAGCCCACGCCGCGCCCGCATCGCCTTCTCCGACGCCGCAGCCAAGCAGCTGGAGAACCTCACCACCGAGGCAGAAATCCACGCCCTGGACCGCGCCCTGGTCGTCATCTCCGTCGACCCCGACGCCGGCGAACCGCTCCCCGGCAACACCACCGGCCCCCAACTGCGCCAGTACACCGACGAAGTCGAGCAGGTACGCGTTTTGTACTTCGTCACCGCTCTGCGCACCGTGGTGGTCGTGGCCTACATCGAGGTATGACGCGGGAACGGGCCCGGCTGGCGCGGCCGATCCTCGGGGCGGACCGGATCTCGGATCTCATCACGGTCATCATCCCCGCTCGGGAGTGCTCCATCGCTGTCACCGCTGCCTCCCAGCGGATCTCTGGCCGCGGGCGGACGATGGGGGCGAGATGGTCAACGAAAGCGGCGCGCAGAGTCTCCAGCGCTTGGTCCATATGCTCGACAGCCTGGTCGACCGGCTCGCCCGGCGCCTGGAGGAGCAGATGCGTCTGGGTGCGCCAATCGTAAACCCGGTGGGTTCGCTGGTCAGCCGGGCTCTGCCCCAACGCCAGGAGTGCGGCGACACGCTGTGCGATGAAGGCGTGCTGCTCGACGCGGGCCGCGAGTGCCCGCGGTGCGAGGACCGGCAGGCCGACCGCCGGGCCCAGCGCCACGCGGTCGCGGCCGCCGTCGACGCCGCAGTGCCGTACGCCTCGCCGGAGGAGCGCCGTTCGGCGACCGAGCAGCAGCTGCACGAGACCGTGACCGCCCAGGCATGGGGCCGCGAGTACCGGTGGGCGCAGGTCCGGGCCCGGCAAGCGGCGGCAGCCAAGGGCCGCGCCGAAGCCGCAGTTGTGCGCCCCGCCGTCGATGAGCCAGCTGCGCCGCTGGCCCCGATCGTGCCGTCCGCTCCCCGCCCTGCACCAGCCAACACACCGGAGCGGGAAGCCGACGGCGTCGACCAGGCGCCGCTGGTACTCGAGGAACTGACCCGCGAGCAGGTCCTGAGCTGGCGCACCCGCGCCGCGAAAGATCACCAGCTGGCGATCGACCGCATCGACCGGTACGGCGAGATGTCGGCACAGCGCCTGTTCACCAGAGCCTTCGTTGAGCAGGTGACCCGCCTATCGCGCCTGGGGCACGTGTCACTCGGCTACACCACCTGGGAACAGCCATGAGTGGCGGCGAGCTGTTAGGGGTCGACCTGGCCCGGGTCGCGCTGCGGGCCGCGCCGGAGACTGCGAGGAAGAACGGCGACGAACGTACGGCGCAGCCCAAACCGCGCACGACCCGGGTGATCCAGCACGACGGTCGGGGCCCCATAGGGCTCGGTGCCGCTGGTGACCGAGCGAGCCTGGTAGCTCCCGGACGTCGGCGCGTCCCTGCGCCCGCGGTGGGAGGTCATCGCGCCGAGTTCGCCGGGCACGTCGTCGCGGTCGGGTACGACGCAGACTCTGGTCGACTCACCGTGTGCCCGAAGTCGGTGGCCTGAGCGACGAAGCGGCGCCTGGAACAGACCATTGACCAGCTTGTTCGGTCAGCTCATGATCGCACTGGTCCGCGCGGCGCTGGGGCGCCTCCCTCTCCGTCGTCTTGCCGCGCTTACCCAGCATCATCGAGGGGTGGAGGGGCTGTCCGGCTCACCGTCTCCCACGGCGGCATGCAGCAGTGCCTCGCCCTCTCGCGCCCGCCGGGCGTACGGTTCGGCCAAGTTCGGATTGCTGGCCAGGTGGTGGGCGATGTCCGCGTAGATCTTGGCCAATAGGGCCACGCGTTCGGTACGTGCCGGTTGCAGCAGCTCTAGAACCGTGGCGAACTGAACCCCGTCCACGCTGTCGACGGTCCGGACCAGTTCGTCCAGGGCCGGCGGTGGTGGCGCCTCGCCTTCGCGGAGCATTCCCAGGGCGCATGCCTCGACGGACGCGCGTGCCTGCCCGGCCAGCTTCCCGGCGGCCAGCAGCAGGCAGGCGGCGATCCGGTGGGCCACGGGGGCGTCCCCGGGGTGGGGCTCGCGCGCGGACAGCGCCCAATGGCCATCGGCCAGCAGGACGAGCAGGCCCCACAAGCCTTCGGCGGGTGCGGGTTCGGTGCTTTGCTCCGCCTGGCCTGTGTCTCCCCCTTCCTGCGACAGCATCAGGAAGGCCGCGTAATGGCCGCCGAGCATCCAGCCGACCGAGGGCATCGGGTACTGGGCCTCCCGCACGAGGCGTGCCGCTCGGGTGAGGTTCACCCCTAGGACCAGGACGTAGCCGAGCGCCGCCACTCCCACGGCGTAGGGCGGGAAGAGCGTGAGGCCGGCGATGCCGAACGTGGTCAGGACGTCGGTGTAGAGCCGCCAGTTGACGGGGCTGGTGTCGCGGCCGAAGCTCAGCAGGTAGCCAGGGTTCTCCCGGCCGACGAGGTGGCCGAGTCCCTGGCGGATCGTCGATCTCCAGTTGTAGCGGAGACCGCTAAGCCCTGTCATGACGGTGCGCGTTCGGGCCTGCTCCTCCTCCGTCATGACTACGGGGAGAGACCGTACCTTGATCAGCGACTGCCCGTCGAGGAAGCGCGACAGGGGCTGCCGCAGCACTCCGGCCGTGGTCGAGTGGTAAACGTCTCCGTCACCGACATAGAGGCCCACATGGGAGGCCGCATTGTTGCTGATGTACATGATGAGCCAGCTGACGAGCGAGTGGCGGGGGTGAAACAACAGCGCTTCGACAGGCGCCGGTTCGGCGGATCCGGAGAAATTCTCCACCACGGCGCTCCGCCATCCCCGCTCCTGCAGTCGGTCGTTCCGGTAACGACCTTTTCCCCACCGGTACTGTACGAAATCGATCGCGGCGAAAAGCATCGTGATCCCCCTGTCGGTCACGGTGTGCGGTGCCGGACTTTCCGTGAACCGTCGTGATTGTGCCAGTGTCTCGACGGAGTCGGCCAGGCCTGCCTAGCATGTTGTGGCCGGTGACGGCATGAGAGCGGCAAGGGGGTGCGGTGTACGTCCTGGAGTGGACAACTGTCAGCTTGGGCACCGGAGTTCTCGGTAGTGCCGGGTACGAGGCGGCCAAACACGCATTCGATGTAGCCCGTGGGCGTAGAAGGCTATTCAGGTATCCGCGGATTTCCCGGGACAACGCGGTGCTTCTGGGGCGTGCCGCTGTCGCTGTCTACTGCGCCGAAAGGCGCCTCCCCGTCGATCAGGATTCCCTGCGGGAGCGCGACGTCGACGAAGGCCGTTCCCGTTCCTGGTACATGGTGTTCGAACAAAATACGGCGTCGGACCCTCAGCGCTCGACGCAAGCTCCCAGGGTCTTCCATGTCCGTGTGTACGGAAATCCGAACAGGGTGGACGTCGCCCTGGGCTGACGTGCACGGCCGGGGCAGCTGCACTCGCAGAAGCCGCTGCCCCGCTGGAGCTCGGCGGCCGCATCACGACGTGCGCTCGGAGCCAGGTCGAACACCAGTACGTTGAGGTCGTACGTTCAACCTGAACAGTTCGAAGTACTCCGCTTCAACGCGGCACCCGAACATGGTGAAACCCTCACGAATGGTGACGGCAATAGCTATGGGGGGAACGCACTTTGAAGAAACTGGCGGCTCCGGCCATGACCGATGCCATCGTTGGCGACAGCCTGCTGGTCACCACGACACCTGCCGCAGCCACCGACAGCTGGCGTGCTTACGGCATCACGAACCCGATCATCTCCACCACCTGCCCGCCCCCAACATCCCTGCTGCGCGCCCGGTCCCACCGCGCGCGCAGCAGGCTGTCCGGGCCGCGGGCGGCGGCCGCGACCGCATCCAGCACTCCCTCGCCGCGATCCTGGCACCCGTCGAAGCCGTCGACCCGCGCACCCTCACCGCTCGCGTCACGGGCTACAAGACCGAACGCTCCGAAGGCGGGCCGCCTTCCACCGCCTTGCAGGAACTCGGCATAACGCTGCCACTGTGACCATGACGCAGAAACGATTCGGGCAGCCCGATTCCTACCGGGGACTCCGCAAAAAAGAGGGCTCGCGCGTGTGAGCGGTTGCGCAATTCGTCTCTGTCCCTGTTTTTGTGATGCTGGCGCTCTGAACTGGGCATCTACCAGGTATGCGGTTCAACGGCTGGGCCCCTCTCGAAACCGGGGTCACACGACCTGGCCCGACTGAGCCTCGATGGACGGCGCACTGACCCTGGCACCTGGACGGATGGCCCCGATGCTGTCCTCGGCTCACGCTCCCCCGGATTCGACGGGCGGGGGCGGAATGGCGGCAACACGTCGCGTGGCCCACCGTTCCACACCTGAAGCGGTCAATTCCTCGACACGAGCGACGATCAACTGGACGCCGGCGTCGCGGTCGTACGGCGCGCAGGCATTCAGGTACAGCGCCATCTCGCGCTCGATGCCGTAGCGGATCTGACTGAACTCGACCCAGGCGTCGTGCGAACCGAAGAGCACACGTGTTCCCGAGGCGACCACGACGATCGCACCCAGTACGGCGATGACGGACGACCCCAGCCGCATCGCAACCGCTGCCGGAACGGCAGCGGCGCTGACGAGTCCCAGCAGCTCGGTAACCATGTACCGCCACCGATGGCGGGCACAAGCAGTCTTGTACCACTGCCATCTGGTCATCACCACGGAAGGCACCGTGCGCCCGTCCTGGCCGGCGACAACCATCCAGCGGGAGTCGGAGGAGTTGCTTTGTTCCTGTGTCAATCCGAGGCCTCCTCAAATGATCTGGCTCGCGCCATTCAGCTCCGCCACGGCGCCGTGAAGGGGCCGAAGGTCACCGCACTCGGCCAGGGCGCCGGCCAAATGAGAAGAAAGGGCTCACAGCTCGGCGAACTGCATGCCTGGCATGGTGTCAGGTTGCCCCGGCGCTACGGGCCCGATCACAAGATCTTCGACAGACCCGCAGTGCGCGACCGTCGACGGTTCTGCGACGGCGGCTTCATCCCAGCCGTTGCGTCCACTCCTCGATCACTCCTCGATAGCTTGCGCAGCGGACCCACACAGCCGTCGATCGGTGGATCCGGGCGCAGAACGGCTGTTTCCGTCCCTGCCCGATGTCAGTGGTGCCTCGTACCGTTGTTTTTGACGGTATTTCATATGGAGAGGCGGGTAGTGGGTGGCCAACGTGGTCTGGCACACGAAGCTGCGGATTTACCTTGATCTACGCAAGAGTGACCTTGATCATCCGGAGTACGAAGATCTGTGGGACATGGTCTACGGGATGGACAAGATGCTGGCGGCGCGGAATGTGCCGGTGGCGGAGCGGGAACTGCAGTGCGGGGGAGTGTGCCAGGAGGCCGGCGTCGTGGCGTGGATGCATCTGCGGATGCGCAACGGCCGGCGCGAGGCGGTCCACGAGCGCCGTGAGGACGAAGAGCGCCACATCACGCCCATGAGTGACGAGCACAAGGCGTACCAGGAGCGCATTTTGCGGGCTGCTGAGGAGGCGGGGTTCAGCGGCGACAGCGAGGTCCGTACCCGGGTGGGCCGCAGCTGGATCCAGACGGACACCTTGGTCGAGGGGGTCGACGGGCGCCGTATCGGCTGGGAGGTGCAGTTGTCCACTGCCGGCGGTGAGGGGCCGCGCAGTGTCCGCGCCCGCGCCGCGAAGGCCGAGAAGAACGGCATCACACCGGCCTGGCACACCGACCGGGCGGCCTACGCCTACCGCAACGACACGCAGTGGACCCGCAGTGACAAGCTGCCCGCCTACATCATCGCCCGGACCGGCGATCTGAGGGTCGTGTCCGGGTTCCGTGCCATGGACTTCTGGATCTGCGACGTCCACGCCGACTATCCCTGCCCGAACGGCGTGCGCCGCTGTGGCAAGGCTCATGCCACGCCCAAGCCGCGGGATGTCCTCTTCGACGACCTGGTGCGCCGTACGGCCGAAGGCAGCATCGTGCCGGTTCAGTTCCGCGTCGGTACCAAGGTGCACCGCTTCTGGGTCACCGGCGTCGACCGTGACCGCCTCGAGGACCTTCACGGTGACGACACCCGTCTGCCTCCGCTGCAGGAAGAGGACCGGCCGGCGGCCACCGCGAGCCCGAACCGCCCCACCTGCCGAGTCGACGCTGCCACCGCGACCGCGGCAGCGGCCCCGGTTCTGCCGGATCCTGCACGCCCGGCATCGTTGATTCCCCTCCAGCCCGCAGCACCGGCAGTCGAGACGACAGCTGCGCGTGCGGAGCACGGCATCTCTGGCAACGCGCTCAGCCCGTCGGCCGCTTCGCACGTCAGCGATCTCCGGACCGGCCTGCCTGCAAGCATGGTCGCCTTGCAACGGGCCTCCGACCGTGAACGCCGAAGGCTTGAACACTTGGAGGACCACGCCGAACGCACCGAACAACGGCGCATCTGGTTCGATGCCGCAGCCGCCGTGCAGGACGAGGTCACCCGTTACGCCCGGGCGAAGCGCCTCAACCGGGCTGAAGTAGCGCTGGAACTGCGCAGGGTCGTCGGGCGCTACCGCAAGGACGGCACCCTGTAGGGCGCGGCTGCTACGACGTGGTCGCGCTGCGGAGGGTGCGAAGCCCCGGTCGGCTGGGGAGGCTTGGGTTCTAGTGGTGGTCGCAACAGTCCAGCTCAAGTGGAGCGGAGGGCGGTGGCCTCTCGGCGGGGTGTTCCATGGGCTTCAGTCGGACGGTTGTCCTCATGGGTGGGGCCGCGCGGGCGGCCTTTGACCAGGTGCGGGACGGCGTGTGGGGTCGGCCAGGTGTTCGCCGTGGGGGACGTCAGCTTCTGGCAGTTCGGTGGGTTTGCCTCCGGCCTGTGGCCAGGGGCGAGGGTGCTGGGGTTTCACGTCGGTGCTCAGTTGGCTGGACTGTTCTGGGCGGCGACCAGGTGTCCGGAGAGGGTGCCTGCCACTGGTGCAGGAGGTCTCTCACCCTGGGCAGGCTGGGAATGTCCTTCAGTCCGAGGGGTTTGGCGGCATCCTCCAGCGCCCGGTGCACGCCCGACGCGGCCTCGTTCAGGCGCTCGTCATGGTCGTCCGGGTATGGACTCCATGCCAGGGAATTCACGGCCCTTATGACGTCGGGGAAGATCGACTGAGCCTGCTCGAAGGCGATGTAGTGCGCCAGGTCCGTGTCTAGACCCTTGAGGGCGGCTGGGGTGACCGAGTCAACGGCTCCAGCCCATGCATCGATCACCTCCTGTTTCTGGGACTCGGGGTATTGCATGCGGATCAGGTGTGTGGCGAGGTCGTGCAGGGGGTCGCCGTAGGTGGCGAGTTCCCAGTCGACTGCGATCAGGCGGGGGGTGCCGTGCTCGGTGACGACCAGGTTGTCGCGGTGGAGATCTGCGTGAAGCAGGCTGTACGGACGGTGTGTCATGCCTGGTACGCGCTCGGCCAGTCGGACCAGCACGTCTTCAGCAACGCCCAGGGCGTTGAAGAGATCGCCGTACACGGGCCAATTGGGCTGTCGGATTTGGCGGTCGGCCGACAGCGCCAGGGTCTGCAGATAGCTCTGGCTGTCCTCGTCGTCCTGAGGCCAGTAGTCGGGTAGCGGGGGCAGTGCTTCGCGGCGTACAGCGGTTGTCTGAGCCAGAAGGTGAGCTATATCCGAGATCTGCAAGGGGTCGACGGGTTTGCCGGCCGGGCAGAAGCGGGAGAACGGGGTGCCCGCTACGTAGGTGAGGACGGTTGCCGTTGCAGTTCTGGCCAGACAGCGCGGTACATGGGGCAGCAGGTCTTTCAGGGCTTCCAGTAGATCTGCTTCGCTGGGCCAGGTCCTGATGACGACACGGACGGATTCAGCCTGCGGAACTCTGACCAGGACAGGAGCGCCTTGCTCGGTCCCGGTGAGCTGCGCCGCACGCTCGGACAACGGGAAGACATAGTTGAGATTGTGATAGCCGTTGCTGGCTGCGCCGGACCGCTGGGCCTGGCAAACAAACTCGTCGATGGCATCGACTCTCACGGGCACGCTGCTCCTGGGGGGGAACCTAGAGCAAGACGTGCTTTCGCCAGCCGCTCATGTCACTCAAAGCAAATGTGAGCACACCTTAGACCTGCAGAACCGGCAGCAGGCCATTTTGACTGCATCGCAACGAAGGCGGCCCCCAACGGGTTCAGCCACGGCAGTGGGTGGACATCTGGACAGAGGGAGGCATCCCTCTGTCAGGTGTGTTCCCAGTGGGAGTTAAACCAGGTCTGCTGCTTCTCTACCCACGCGGACTCTGCATCGTCCGCTTCGTCGTTTTTGCTGAAGTACGTTCCGGCGGCACCGACGCTGAGGACGTCGAGTGCGTCGACCTCCTCATCGCCCAGCGGGATGCGCCGTTTCTCCACCGTGTACATGCTCAGGAAGAGCTCTCTCCCGTTGAGCAGGTACGACTTGAACATCGGCGCCACCGGAACGTACTTGACTCTGAAACCGATATCTCGGACCGAGCCGTTGGCGCGCAGGTTCTGGAGGGTGTCCTCCACAGAGGACAAGCATCGGGCAGAGATCTTCCGCAAGCGCTGCACCACGCGCGCGTCACCAGGGTCACCATCGTTGCGCGGGAAGGGGAGCAGCAAGTCCTCGGTGGGCAGCATGATGCGCAGCTTGATCTTTCCTGGGCCCTGAGTCGCCCCTGTCAGGATGCGCTCCGCCTGAAGACGAAGATGGATGTCGAGCGACTCGGACGTGAGGCAGTAGACGTCAAGTTGGACTTCGTTTTGCTGCAGGGCTTGTTCGACGAACCATCCGAGCTCCGCAGTTCGCATGCGAGAGATACCGCCGGTGGCGGACGCAGCCGGGGCCTTCCTGATCACGCGCGAACCGCTGCCTTGTCGTGACTCGATCCAGCCCTCCTCTACGAGCTGTCCGAGAGCTTTCTGCACGGTGGCCCGAGAGACCCCTAGGTCCTCGGCAAGATCGCGTTGTGTCGGCAGATTGCTGTTGAATGGGTACGCCTTGGCAAGCAGGCGGGCACGCAGTTCCGTCAGCACGTACTGGCTTGCTCCGCGGCCACCGCTCGGTCCGTCACTCACATACCGACCGTATCGCACGGGACCAGCAAGGGCACCAATTTGCGCCAGTCTGTTGGTCCAATTGACCTGCGAGTTACAGGATCAAGCTGGGCGGGGATACCGACAGGGAGCAATACAGTCCAATTGGCATAGTGGTAGCCAAATTTACCGAAGTGGACGGTGGTATGTATGGTCCTCTGGGAATTAGTGTGGAACTTTGCCGTCTCGAGGCAGGGTGAATCATGGTACGGAGTCGTGAGCCTTGCACTCGAGGCATTGGTACTCACACTGATCGCGCTGTGTCACAAGGAGACTCGCGAACGTCTGATGACGAGGTTCCGGCAGATGCTGGAAGCCTTGCTCTCGGTCCTCTGGTGGGGGGTCCTGCTCTTCCTACTGGTGGCGGCATTCAGGGCTGGTATGTGAGCGCGTCACAGACCTCTTTCAGAGAGCGCACGATGCATGACGCTTCCACGCCTGCCTGCCGGAGAGCGTCAGCCTTCAGTGCGTCGTCCGCGTAGCCCATAAAGCGCACGTCAGCTGCCTGCGCCGCCGCGTAGTCCGTTGGTGCGTCACCGAGCATCAACGTCTCAAAGGGGGCGGCCCTCATTGCGTTGAGTGCCTGCAGCAGGGAGTGCGGATGAGGCTTCATCAGGCTGAGGTCGCGTGTGCGCCCGTAGACATGAGGGAAGTGACTGGCAACGCCCTGGCTGCTGAGATAGGCGGTAGCTGCCCGAGCTGAGTTGTTGGTGACGAGGGCGAACCGGGCGCCCTGATCCGACCATGCCTTGATGAGGTCCGACGCGTGGGGTGTCGGAAGGGCACGGCGTACAGCCAGCAGTTCCTGTTCGGTGAGCCAGTCCTCCCATTTCGCGACCTGCCTGCTGCCGGGATGTCGTCGGCTGATGCCGACCAGCATGGCGTGCGGATCTTTAAGCAGACGTTCCTCCATCGTCAGTAGTTCGGGCTGGCGGCCCTCTTCGATGGAAGCGACCAGTTCATGAGCCACTTTGCCCGCGGGGTGCCCTGCGAACAGTTGGCACATCGGACCGTCAAGATCCCACAGGACGTAACGAACTGGTGAGATCAGCTTCCGTATGCCCTCCGGCGAGGCTGCTCCTGGTTCGATCGGCGTTGTATTGGCGGTCACAAGGAGAGTGTCAGGTCCCTGGCGAAGGTTTCCCAGAGGGCCACAACGCTGCCGCCCTGTTGGAAGTTCTCTCGTCTGAGAGCCCGCGCTGCTCGGCACGGCCGTCCGTGCCGCTGCTGGACAGCCGGACCGCGGATCTGCCGACGACCATCTCAAGCGTGCGCACGCCGCTGCCTACGCCCTGCACCCCGAGCCGGGCCACGCCTACAACGATGCGGTCAAGGCCGTCGAGCGTGTCGCGCACGCCACCGTGGAGGCGAACAACACGATGGCCACGCTCGGTACGATGCTGCGCGTCCTGCGCCAGTCCCCCGGTCAGTGGGACGTTGCTCTTCCGGGGAGACCGGCGCTGCGGGAGAAGAGGCGGTCCGGTCGCTGATCTCCCTGCTGCACTCTCAGGACAGAGCCGAGGGACGATGCGGCGGCGGCACCGCCCGCAGCAGCTCCCACAGCGGCTGTGACCCCGCCGCCCACATCGCGAGCAGGCGTCGGTCCACCAGGTGCAGTCGCTGCGTCTCCGCGAAGGTCACGCCCGGCTTCGTGACCCGCCCGTTCGTCACCAGCACCACCACATCCGCGCCGTGGACCGGACGAGCCGTCCCGTTGAGTACCTGCAGATCCGGAGTCCCCACCGCCGAGCCGCGGTCCCCGCCACGACGGTGCTTGCACTGGATCACCCAGCGCCGCCCGAACGGGTCCGTCGCCTTCACATCCGCGCCCAGATCGCCGCCCCCGCCGACCCGGACCGCGTCCCGGCAGCCGTCCCGGCGCATCAGCTCCCGCACCGCATGCTCGAACTCCCTGTGGTGCAGGGCATCCAGCTGCGGCAGCGCATAGCGCAGAGCACGCGCTTGCACCTGCTCCCACCGCGCCCGCTGCTGACGCTGATACACCCAGCCGGCGCCCGCCAGGCCCGCGAGCACCACCACAGCGATGAGCACCCACCAGTGGGCCAGCAGCCAGTTGACCACCGTCACGAACAGCCCGATGACGATGACTGCCCCGCCCAGGGCCATCAGGAGCTGTTCGTTCGCGTGCTGCTGACGCTTGCCCCTTCGCCGGGTCCGCCGCCGCGTCACCGGGCACCGCCAGATGCCCACGGAATCGGATACGACACAGTGGACTGGGGCCGCTTCACCTTCGTCGTACTGGTCTCGAACTTGATCGGATACTGCGCCGTCGTAAGCGGACGAGGGGACTCGCCGTCGCGCCGGCTCGACCCGGCACCCCCGCCGTTGCCCATGCCGACGACAGCCAGCCCGACCACGGCTAATATCGCCACGTCCCGGCGCGCTCCCGGAGCCCAGCGGGAGTACCCGCGAACCGGCGTCCCGTCAGAGCGCACATACGGTTTGACCCAAGGCACCGTTTCTCCCCCTCGTCGTGTGTCCCCGCACAACTGCCCATCGTTGCAGCGGCCACTGACACTGGGTTAGAGAAGCATCACCCCGTGTGATCACGCTAGGCTCGAACAGGCCAGGCCAGAACCCTTGTGAGGCTCTGCCCCACACCCCAGCCACCCGCGCTCGAAGAGCTCGGCCGCGCGGTGCGCACGATCTTCGCGTGCGACTACCTTGCCGGCCCCGGCCTGCGGCGCGAGAGCCACGGCGGCCTCCAAGGTCGTGGAGAACTGGAACAGCGCGAACACCGTGCTCCACTGAGGCAAGGACGGCGCCCTGACCGGCTCGGACAAGGACAAGCGGTGACCATAAGGGAAAGCGGCAGGGCCGTACAGCGGGAATCGTGACAGGAGTGAAGGTGAGAGTGTTTTCCCTTCTCTCACCTGCAGGGACCGCTCCCAGAGATCTCCTGCAGGTCGCAGCTCACCTGCAGGTCACCGAAGCCCCAGACCGTCAGGGCAGAAGCCGTGACGGGGTGTGAGGTTGCGACAGCATCGGGGAAGTGGTCGGGCTGCGTGGTACCAGGGGCCTTCGCCGGCCCCTGGACCCCGCTGCCCCGTCACTTCCCGGCGCGAAACGGTTTCAGAGTGGCGCAGGCCCGTCCGCGCCGGGAAGCAACAGGGATGTGTGCAGGTGACCGGCCGACTTGCCAAAGGGAGCCGTCATCGTTGAGTCCGAGCACTCACGTCAGCCGGAGTGCACATGCCGGGCTTGGTGTTCGGTGTGTGGTCTTGGTTCAGCCGGAGTAAACACTGGTACAGGCCACGAGCCGGGACGTAATCGCTTCAGTAACCGCTGCATGCTCCGGCGACACCGGGTTGCGCCCTCACCCTTAGGTAAGAGAGCGCACCTGTCAGAAGCCCTCTGACCTGCTGAAATGCACGGGCTGATCAAGATCCGGGGGACTGGCTGGCAGTTCGGGCCGCCGCAGAGAGCGATTCCCTGATCTGCCTGCCCGGTTTCCCTGGCAGTGTCACGCCGGTTCACAGATCTGGCATCGCGCTTCATAGAGCTGGGAGCAGGCTCGAAGGAACTGGGCACCACTGCTGTCAGAGCTGCTACCCAGGTTCCAGGGTCTGGGTAGGCGTTCCTGGAACCGCTGTTCATTGACGTGAGGTGCATATCTGAGAGCTGGGACGGACCCCGCCGGACCGGCCGCCAGTCGGGGAAGGAGCGGGACGACACGACTCCCAGGCAGGATCAATTGACCTTGTGCTCATGTACGTTAAGTTCATCTGGGCGGCCTGGCGGTCGCCCCTCATGAACCATCCGTCAATGCCCAGGCACGGAGGGCCCGTTGGGAGCAGTACGCAGACTGGTCGACGCCGATACAGGTGAGCCGGTCCCCTATGCGCCGTACGCCTTCTCCGGCAGGCACACGCAGGTCGACAAAACGCGCGTCGCGGCCATCACGGAATCCAAGGCGTTCACGCCCAGCCAGAAGTTCCTCGTCCTGTGGTGGATCGGGGTCTCGCCCGAAGGCTTGGAACCGCTCCGGGCCACTGGAGCGGACATCGCCCGACAGGTAGGGATGTCAACCGACGCTGTCGGAAAAATCAACAGGAAGCTGGCCAAACACCGCATCCTGATTGTCCGAGGGCGCATCGGCAACTACAACTTCTACCGAATCAGCCCCTACATCGCCTTCCACGGCACGGGGCTTGAGCAGCGGGAAGCAGTGAAGACGTGCAACCCGCCCGACATCCCCGGATTGGTCGACAAGACCCCAGCGCTGTGGGAGGCCCAGTGACCAACGCCGACAAGCAGACGAACCTTGAGCTGCTCGAGGCCACGGCCGGCATGACCGCCAACCAGCGCCTCGTGGTCATGCTGTACGCCCTGCACCCGACGGACCGCTCCGGTGCGGTACTCGAGACTGCAGCCAAGCTGGCCAAGCTCGTAGGCATGGCGCCCACCGTCTTTTCGCGCACTCGTAAGCAGGTCATCGAAGCCGGCTGGCTTCAGGAGACCGAGAGACTCGGGCACATCAAGTACTACCGGATCGACCCCAAGCGACTGGGTGAATGCGTCGTCGTGCCCCTCCGTCGCGCAACCTGATGCGTCCCGCAGACCGCTTCTCATGCACGCCACGTGCATGAGAAGCGGTTGTGAGGACGCCCTTGATGGCACCAGCGCAATCTGCCCCCACCGCCAGCAAGTCTGACGGCATCCGCCGCCCTGGGGCGGACCCGGCGCATGGCGACGGGCTGGGCGTGTCCACCACGCAGTTCACCGTGCGCGAGGGTCGTATCGAGGTAGGCGAGCCTCCCGGTCGATGGCCTTCCCACTCTGAAAAAGTATGCGAAAAGGCATATATTACGCATCAGGAGCACTAGTCTCGGTTTATGCGTAGGAATCTGATCCACCTGCGACATCGTCCTGCAGCCGGGTCAGTGTCTTAAGGGAATGGTCAAGATCTCTTTGGCGGACGTCGGACTGTGTCTGGGCCAGTTCTCGGCGGATGTTCACGGCTTCGGTGACCGCAACAAGCGCTTCCTCCCGCCGCCCCAGACTCCCCAGATGAACGGAGAGGTTGTTCAGGCTCGTGGCGAGGTTGGGGCGGTGAGCGTCGGGTTGTGTTCGTGTGAGCTCCCGGTAGACCTCTACAGCCTCGGTGACCGCAGTGAGCGCCTCCTCCGGCTGGCTTGCGTTCCTCAACTGAACGAAGAGGTTGTTCAGGCTCATGGCGAGGTAGGGGCGAAAGGCGTCGGGTTGGGTTTGGGCCAGTTCTCGGCGGATGCTCACGGCTTCGGTGATCACCACAAGTGCTTCTTCCTGCCGCCCCAGACCCCCCAGATGAACAGAGAGGTTGTTCAGGCTTCCGGCGAGGCGGGGGCGGTGGGTATCCGGTTGTGTTCGTGCGAGCTCTCGGTAGACCTCTACGGCTTCGGTGACCGCGGCGAGTGCTTCGTCCTGTTGTCCCAGTTCGCCTAGCCGGTTGGAGAGGTTGTTCAGGCTTGCGGCGAGGTCGGGGCGATAGGCGTCCGGTTGGGTTTGGGCCAGTTCTCGGCGGATGTTCACGGCTTCGGTGACTGGGGCGAGTGCTTCGTCCTGCCGTCCCAGTTCGCTCAGCCGGTTGGAGAGGTTGTTCAGGCTCGTGGCGAGGTCGGGGCGATAGGCGTCGGGTTGGGTTTGGGCCAGTTCCCGGTAGACCTTTACGGCTTCGGTGACTGGGGCGAGTGCTTCGTCCTGTCGTCCCAGATCGCTCAGCCGGTTGGAGAGGACATTCAGGCTTGCGGCGAGGCCGGGGCGGTGGGCGTCGGGTTGGGTTTGGGCCAGTTCCCGGTAGACCTTTACGGCTTCGGTGACTGGGGCGAGTGCTTCGTCCTGTCGTCCCAGATCGCTCAGCCGGTTGGAGAGGACATTCAGGCTTGCGGCGAGGCCGGGGCGGTGGGCGTCGGGTTGGGTTTGGGCCAGTTCTCGGCGGATGTTCACGGCTTCGGTGACCGCAACGAGCGCTTCCTCCCGCTGCTCCAGATTCCCCAGCCGAATGGCGAGATTGGTCAGGCTCGTGGCGTAGCCAGGCAGATGGGCGAGATCGTTCTCGACGAGCGTGCGATGGCGGTCAGTAATGAACTGGGTGAGTTTGGCGGCCCAAGGAGCGAGGTTGTGACTGGTACGGGGCAGCTCATTTCCCAAATGCATCAAGTCTGAGATCTGAACGTCTGGGCGATCGGTGATCTGGTGCAGTGCGTTGAGGAGGGGCTGGGGTGTTTCGGTCTGGGTGGCCACACGAATGGCCGGGACAGCGAGTGTGGTGGCGTGGCGCGTACACAGGACGGTGAGGTGCTGACCAAGGTCGGGCTGGAGGACGGAGTGGCTGGCCGCTCGGGTGTAGATGGTCAGGAGCTGGGTGGCTTGGTGGGCGGTGGCGCCGATGATGAGGCGGTCGACGAGGTCAGGGTCGGTTTGCAGGTGCCGACCGATGAATCGTTCGGTCAGGCGGTCGGGCTGCAGAGTGTCCCAGGGCCGGGTGTCGGTGATGGGTGGGTAGAGGGTAGCGATCCAGTCGCGGACGGCGCGGCGTCGGTCCTCGGGTTGGTCGGCGAGGCCAGGGACACGGTCCAAAAGCTCGTCGGCCTGGCTGCGGTCTTCTGCTCCGAGAAGGAAGGCAGCTGCCAGCGCGTCGGTGAGAGTTCCCATGGTCAGTGCCGGATACAGCCCGTGGGTTGCGGCGGCGGTGTTGGCCCAGTAGCGGCGTTCATGGGCTAGTAGTCGGTCTTCAACGCCCGATGCCTCTGCAGCTTTTGCCCCGCCTTCGACTGGTGCGTGATTGTCGGTTTGCGGCTGGTCGAGAAGATCAGCGAGGGCGGTCATGTGGAGGCTGAGGGCCGTCTCCAGGCCCAGCCTGGTCTTTGCGGGGGTGATGTGGGTGAGGCGGTCGGCAAGAGCGGGCCAGTCATGGTGTTGCCAGCCGCGTACTTGCGGCAGATGGCGGGCGTAAGCGTGCAGGGCCTCCAAGTAGGCCTTGCTGCGGGAGACTTCCGGTTCGAGTCCGAGTGCGGGAAGTTCGATGACGCCTGCACCGTCCAGCAGGTCCTCTGCGATGGAGGTGCTGGCTTGCAGGGTCTGCCACCAGTCGCCAGCGGTCCGGGCCAGCAGCAGCATCTTGAACGGGCTGCTGCCACTGTGTCGGGCAGCAGCATCCAGGAGCGTGGCCACCTGATCGGGCCGGGTTTCCGCATAGTCGACGACTACCAGGAGGGGGACCGCGGCGCCCGCCAAGACTTCGAGGGTGTCGGGCGCCGTATCGGGGCGCAGCCACAGCACGGCCCAGCGCTGGACCGTGAGCAGGTCGGCGAAGTGTTGCGCGAGGCGGGTTTTGCCCTGGCCGCCGGGCCCGTGCAGCAGTAGAGCCCCGAAGCCTGGTTCGCTGGTCCACGCGTCAAGGTACTGCAGGTGTGAGGTGCGGCCGCTGAAGGGGACGATCTGGCGGCGGGCGCGCAGCAGTGCGGCGGGGGAGCGGACCGGACCGGCGGCGGCGGTGGGTTCGGCCAGGTGCTGCCATTCGACGGGCTCCAGCAGAGTGTTCACGAAGCCGTGTTTGGCGAGTGCTGCGCGAAAGGTGGGGTCGTGCAGCAGTACGTAGGCGGGCACGGCCTCCAGGTGCCCGTGGCTGCGGCCGGCCGGGTCGGAGGCGATGACGCCGGCCAACAGGTCTCCGCAGAACAGAGCAGCCCCCGACAGGCCGCCCCACGGCGACTCACCGCCCGGGGCGGAAGCGGGAGCGTGCTGGTCGAGGTTCATCACGTAGCGGTTGCCGACGTGCCGGTCCCCGGGGTTGAGGGTGCCGGAGGGCTGCAGGGTGTCGGTGGCCCGCCCGGGCCGCTGCACAAGATCGGGGATGCCCCAGGCCTCGCCCGCTGTTCCCGGCCGGTTGGTGACCAGGCGACCCCACCGCACCGACGGCCCGGCCGGAGGCTCCCAGTCCGCGGCGCCGATATGGAGCAGCGCGGCGTCGTCCCGGCCCCCGGGCCTGCCGCGCAAGATGACCGTGCCCGTCCAGCTCTTGGGCCGTCCGGGGTGAAACAGCGTCACCGTCTTGTCCACGTCGGGTACGACATGAGCCGACGTCAGCACCAGCCGCGGCGCGATCACATACCCGGATCCTGGCCCGTCGGGGCCCTGTACGGCGACGACACGTCCGCGCTCCACCCCACACCCCCGTCCTGTACGAGCTGCTCGGCCGTTGCGTCAGGTGCGTCAGGGCTCGATGTGCTCGGAAACGTCGCCGGGGCCCTGTTCACGGTCCGGACGGCCGTGGATTAGCAGGTCGCCGCCGCCCGGCTGCTGCGGGGTGAGCGCAATCTTCACCCGATGCGTCCGAGTCCGGGCCACACCCGCTTCCACATCCGCGGTGGCCACCAACGCCTTGAAACCGGCCTTGACCTTGGCGTCCGCGCGCAGCTCTACCGCGAACTCCAACTCCACCGGCCCCACCTGGAACGCCAGATCCTGGCCCGCGCCGCGGGCCGCGGCCGCCAGCAGTTCGTCCCGCATCGCCGCGACCGCATCCGCCAACTCGATCTCCACGCATATCCCCTCACGAAACGGCCGCGTCTGCCTGACCGCAGTCGCGGAAGGACCCACCGTAGAAGAGGACATCGCTGCAGCGCAGCTGGTTCTCCACCCTGCTGGCCAACGGCCAAAGCAGGGGGACGAATCCCCCTTTGGCTGACGTAGTCCGGTTGTCTGGCGCGCTCTGTAGATCGTCGCTGACGCTAGACGGCGCTCACAGCCCGGTACAGTGATCCACCACTCTGGATTCGGAATAGCCGATGCCTGAGCGGAACATCGAGTTCGGCAAGTACGGCGCCCACGGCGTCAAAGGCCACGAAGCCGTCGCCCGGCAGCTGGACGCCCGCGCCGGCTACATCGCCACCCCGGTCACCGCCCGGCGAGGCCTGCTCGCCCGGCTGCACTACCTCACCCGCAGCACCCACGCCCGCCAAGCGGCCCGTGCGGCCGGACTGACTGTCACCGACCGCACCCTGCGCGCCTGGCAGGCCGGCACCCGCACACCCTCCCGCCGCAACCTCGCCGCGATCGAGCAGGCGTACCGGACCGTGCGGCGCGAGAACGTCGCCCGCTACCTGCTCGCCCGCCTCAACCGCGCCGGCCGCGGCACCCGCGTGGAAATCCACCCCATCAACCAGTCCCGCGTCGACCGGCCCCGCCAACGCGCCGTCGAGTTCCGCACCATGAACGTCCGCAACTGGGACCGCATCGTCGGCGCATGGGCGGCCGGGAACGACCAGGAGCTGGACGAAGCCTGGGTGGACCAGGTCATCGACCTCGGCTCGCAGTGGGGCCAGTACGAGTACGTCACCAACATCGGCTTCGCTGCCTGAACATCGTCATCACGCAGGGCCCGACATTGAAGCCGTGGGAGAAATCTTGATGTAGACCAGTCATGGCAGCCATGACTGGTGCACTATTCACATTCATGGGCATACGCAGCAGTCTCGACATGCAACAGCGATGGCGGGACACAGCGATCCGCCGCGTGAATGATCTGTGTAGGGCATCTGAGCGTCTGGGTATTGGTCCTGTTGCTTTTATCGTGAAGCACGGGATCCTCATGAATCGGCGATGGATAATTTTTGCTCTTATTCTGCCAGTCCAGGTGCTGTGCGGTGTTTGTATTTGTTTTTTCGGCTGGATGGTATTGACTGCCTTTTTGTTGGCTATTACTCTGCAAGGTGTTGAGATCGCTTGGCAGGAAGGCGAAGTCCCGGCATTTTTCGCAGTAGGACCCGATCCGTTTTCCGACGGTATAGAACCGGTTGCCATTATTGCTGGGCTTGTCGCATTCTGTATCGTCACTCCTTTGCTATTTCGTTTGGGTCGGCAGTTCGTGTCACGCTCCGCACTCGATAACCGGCGTGCTCGATGGCATAATTACAATGCTTTGTGGTCCTTGACTGAAGCAGTTATCGGGTGTTCCGAAGTGTATAAAAACCGTGGTTGGCGTCGCGATAAAGCGCTGACTGCTCTTCCGGTTCAACTGACGCGTGCGCGGAATGTAATCTTGTTAAGTCATACTTGTCGTGGCACGGTGCCGTTGTTCTCGGCTCGCCAACGCCAGGTGAAGCGTCACGCTGGCCAGGTGGCCGCAGTGCTGAAGAACTTGGAGGCCCGGCTCGACACTGACCCAGATAGTGCAGTTCGGGAACTTGGAAGTGCATTGCTGACGATCGCAGAACGTTATGCCCAAGGACGAGTCGGGGCGCTCCTCAGTGAAGAACAGATTGGCGACATCCAGCCCGTGCAGGATCACGAGGCCCGGAGACTACTCGCAGCAGGAGCAATGACGTGCCTCCTGACGGCTGTCCTATTAAAAATCGTGGAAGTCGCAAGTCTTCCCTCTGCGATGGAACCGGTAGTCATAGCTATCTCGGCTCTCACGGCGCTAATGGCAGCCTACGGTCACCGAGCCACGCATCGATTGGACATCCTGGGTATCTTGGGGGGTAGCCGATAGGCGCTATACGGCCCATGCACGTTGCTCACCGTGCATGACTGGACAAGTGGAGCGCATGGAGCAGGCCGATAGCCTCGTGCGGAGAATGTCGCCCGTTACCTGACTGTCCGCTTCAACCGGGCCAGCCGCTCCATGCCCGCATCTCAGCATGCATATGCCCAGCGGATGGCCTGCCCGACGATCAGTACCTCGATCGACCGATCACGAACCGAGGAAGATCGGACTTAACGTCGCTCTGAAGCCAAGCCAGGATTTGGAGAGCCTCATCAAGTTCAGTTTGGTGGACCTCCGGCCGTGCTCTGGCAAGGTCCTGATAGATCTGCACGGCTTCGGTGATTGCCTTCAGAGCATCTTCCCGTCGTTCTGCGTTTCCCAGGTCGATGGAGAGGTTGTTCAGGCTCGAGGCGAGGTTGGGGAGGTAGGCGTCGGGCTGTGCTTTGGCGAGTTTGCGGCGGATTTCCACGGCTTCGGTGATCGCGTCCAGCCCCTCTTCCCGTCGTTCTGCGTTTCCCAGGTCGATGGAGAGGTTGTTCAGGCTCGAGGCGAGGTCGGGGAGGTAGGCGTCGGGCTGTGCTTTGGCGAGTTTGCGGTAGGTCTGTGCGGCTTCGGTGATTGCGTCCAGAGCCTCTTCCCGTCGCCCCAGATCCGCCAGCCGGTTGGAGAGGTTGTTCAGGCTCGAGGCGAGGTTGGGGAGGTAGGCGTCGGGCTGTGCTTTGGCGAGTTTGCGGCGGATTTCCACGGCTTCGGTGATCGCGTCCAGCCCTTCCTCTCGTCGCCCCAGATCTCCCAGCCGGTTGGAGAGGTTGTTCAGGCTCATGGCGAGGTTGGGGAGGTAGGCGTCGGGCTGTGCTTTGGCGAGTTTGCGGCGGATTTCCACGGCTTCGGTGATCGCGTCCAGCCCTTCCTCTCGTCGCCCCAGATCTCCCAGCCGGATGGAGAGGTTGTTCAGGCTCATGGCGAGGTCGGGGAGGTAGGCGTCGGGCTGTGCTTTGGTGAGTTTGCGGTAGGTCTGTGCGGCTTCGGTGATCGCGTCCAGCCCTTCCTCTCGTCGCCCCAGATCTCCCAGCCGGATGGAGAGGTTGTTCAGGCTCATGGCGAGGTCGGGGAGGTAGGCGTCGGGCTGTGCTTTGGTGAGTTTGCGGTAGGTCTGTGCGGCTTCGGTGATCGCGTCCAGCCCTTCCTCTCGTCGCCCCAGATCTCCCAGCCGGATGGAGAGGTTGTTCAGGCTCATGGCGAGGTCGGGGAGGTGGTCGGAGCTGGTGTGGGTGAGGGCGCGGTGGTGTTCGGTGATGAGTTGGGTGAGGTGGGCGGCCCAGGGAGCGAGGTTATGGCTGGCATCCGGTAACACGTTGGCGAGCTGTTGCAGTTCGGCCAGTCCGATGTCGGGGATGTCGGTGATGTGCTGGAGGGCGTCGAGGAGTGGTTGGGGGGCTTCGGTCTGGGTGGCCACGTTGATGGCCGGTGTGGCGAGGGCGTAGGCGTGGCGGACGCAGAGGGCGGTGAGGTGCTGGTCGAGACGGTGGTGGAAGACGGCGTGGGCTGCGGCGCGGGTGCAGACGGTCAACATCTGGGTGACTTGGTGGGTGGTGGCGTCGGGGAGAAAGGTGTCGGCGAGGTGGGGGTCGGCTTCGAGGCGGCGGCCGATGAACCGTTCGGCGAGCCGGTCGGGCTGGAGTGCGTCCCATGGCCGGCCTGGGGCGGCGGGAGGATACAGGGCCGCAATCCAGTCTCGGACTGCTCCCCGCCGGTCCTTTGGCTGGCCGTTAAGGCCGGGGACGCGCTCCAGGAGGGCGTCGGCCTGGTCGCGGTCGTCGGCGCCGAGAAGGAACGCTGCGGCGAGCGCGTCGGTAAGGGTGACCATGGTCAGTTGAGGGTGCAGCCCGCGGGTGGTGGCGGCGTTGGTCCAGTAGCGTTCTTCGTGGACTAGGAGCCGGTCCTCAACGCCTCGCTTCTCCGGCGGTGTGGCCACTACCTCTGATCCGGAATCCGCCACTGCGGATGGGCCGGCGGTTTCCAGCAGGTCGGCTAGTGCTGTCATGTGCAGCGTCAGTACTGTTTCCGCGCCGGGCCGGTCCAGGAGGCGAGCGGATCCGCTCCCGTGTGTCTGGTCCTGCAGGCGGGCGGCCAGGGCGGGCCAGTCGTGGTGCTGCCAGCCGCGTACGTGCGGCAGATGGTGGGTGTAGCCGCGCACGGCCTCCTGGTAGGCCTTGGTGCGGGATTGCCCGGGTTCAGGCTCCAGGGCAGGCAGAAGGATGATGTCGGCGCCGTCCAGCAGGTCTTCGGCGAGCGGGCTGGTGGCGTGCAGAGTGGTCCACCAGTCGCCGGCGGTACGGGCCAGCAGCAGTACCTTGAATCCGCTGCTGGTGTGGTGACGGGCGGCTGCTTCCAGGAGCGCGATCGTCTGCGGGGACCGGGTTTCGGCGTAGTCAACGACCACCAGCAGGGGCACCGCGGCGGCTGCGAGGACGTGGAGGGTTTCGGGCGTGGCGTCGGGGCGCAGCCACAAGATGGCCCAGCGCTCGGAGGCCAGGGTGTCGGCGAGGTGCTGGGCCAGACGGGTTTTGCCCTGCCCGCCGGGGCCGTGGAGCAGCAGTGCCCCGAAACCGGGCTCCTTGGTCCAGGCCTCGAGTTGGCTGAGAAGTTCGGTGCGGCCGCGGAAGGGCACGATCTGGCGGCGGGCGCGGAGCAGGGCGGCGGGGGAGCGGGCGGGCCCGGTGGTGGCGGGGTCGGCGGCTTCGGCCAGGTGCTGCCATTCGACCGGTTCCAGGACGCTGCCGGTGTTCTCACCGTGCTCGGTGAGCGCGGCAACGAAGCTCTGGTCATGCAGGAGGACATAGGTGGGCACGGCCTCGAGGTGGGCGTGGGCTCGGCCGGCCGGGTCGGAGGCGATGACGCCGGCCAGTAGATCGCCGCAGAACAGGGCGGCTCCCGACAGTCCGCCCCACGGAGATGCACCGCCCGTGGAGGAGTCCGGCGGGTGCTGGCCGAGGCTCATCACGTACCGGTTGCCGACCTGGCGGTCGCCGGGATTGAGGGTGCCGGACGGTTGCAGCGTGTCGGCCGCCTGCCCCGCCCGCTGCACCAGCTCCGGTAGTCCCCAGGTCTCGCACGGCGTGCCGGACCGGTCGGTTGCCAGTCGGCCCCAGCGCACCGACACCCCCGGCAGCGGCACCCACGCCGGGTCCTCGATACGCACCAGCGCGGCGTCGTCCCGGCCGCCGGGCGTGCCGCGCCACACCACCACGCTGTCCCAGCTGTCCGCCTGCCCGGGCCGGAACAAGGACACCGCACCCGTCGACGGCGGGACGACATGAGCGGACGTCAGTACCAGCCGCGGCGCGATCACATAGCCGGATCCCGGGCCGTCCGGCCCCTGGACAGCGACGACCCGTGCACGCTCCACCTCAACAGCACCCCCGTACCCGCCCGCAGTTCAACCGCTCACCCGCACCCACCGGTCTCAGGGAGCGATGTGCCCCGACACATCGCCGGGCCCCTGCGGACGGTCCGGCCGGCCCTGGATCAGCAGATCCCCGCCGCCCGGCTGCTGCGGAGTGAGCGCGATCTTCACCCGGTGGGTCCGGGCCCGCGCCACACCCGCCTCCACATCACCGCTCACCACCCACGCCTTGAACCCAGCCTTCACCTTGGCGTCCGCACGCAGTTCCACGGCGAACTCCAGCTCCACCGGCCCGACCTTGAACGCCAGCTCCTGGCCCGCCCCGCGCGCGGCGGCCTCGAGCAGCTCGTCCCGCATCGCCGCCACCGCATCCGCCAACTCAATCTCCACCAAGTCCCCCTCGCCACCCACGGCCCCAGCAGAGCCCGGTCTGGCCCACTGCGGAATCACTCACCGTAGAAGAGGACACCGAAGCCCCGCAGCCGGTTCTATGGACGGCCACACTCTGCACGTGCCCGGGCTGTCCCCGTGAGTTCCCAGGTCGGCCGCTGGGACCGGATCGGCGGCCGCTTGGGCGGGGCTGGCGACGACCAGGAACTGGGCGATGCGGCCAGGTCGTAGCTGCTATTCAGGAAGCGGGTCTTCGGCCAGGTACTGGCGTTGTGCGAGATGGACGATGAGCTCTACGTCGTCGTCGGCATTGGTCAATGCCCAGTGCATCTCCGGTGCCGCCGTGGCCATGTTCCTGGGGCTGCTGTGCGAGAACGGGGTCTGCTCTGGGTCCGCTTCCGCCCAGCGGGTGGGCGGCTGGACGGAAGCGGGGCGGTCCCCATCGGTCGTTCTTCAGCACACGGGAGCCGCGCGGCCTTCCAGACAGGAAGGTGCGACGCCGGGGGAGGCGTCCGTCTTCCATGGTGCGCCATCCCGCCGGTGCCGCAACGAGAAGTACGGCTTCGCCACTAAAAGTGTTCATTCAGCCATGGTTTACCGCCGTTGGTGACCGTCATGGAGTAACGGGGTGGCGGAGCCTGGCGGGTGATGCGGTGACATTGTTCCGTAATTTTGAGATGCGACGACAGCCGAACCTGTATCGTTCAGTCTCTTCACTGGCCCGTGTGATCCAGCTTTGTTGCTTGTCGCGATTCCAATTCCTGGCGATGGTGTTCGTGGCGTTCGCGGTCTTCTGTGCGCCACGTTTCGTAAACGTTGTCGAGCAGTTTCCTCTGGTGTTTGCGCACCTTGCGGTCTTTCGAGTACACCCGCCACCAATCGGGGCGCCAGATGTGCCACCACCGCGGCACGTAAATCAAGTCGTGGCGGCAAGCAGAGACGAATGCGCTGCGTGCCCGGTCCAGATTTGATCGGAGTTTCTCCGAGCATGGCTTTCCGTGCAGATAGTCGTCTAAAAGTTCATAGACCAGTTCTGAGTAGCGGGCGCCCACCATGGCCGGTTCAGGGTTTCCGATCATTGCTACTTCTGCCATTGCCTGGTTGATCTCTTTGCGCAGCTTGTACAGAACGGCGGGGCGGACGCGATGCGAAATCCGGACGCGCAGGGGGCGGTTGTAGGTTTCTGTCTCGAGCTGGATGGCTGCATCGAACAGTCGAGCATAAGCGTTTCGGCGTTCCTCGCGTCCGCCGAAACGTGTCTTTTGCCGCTGGGACGACAGCGCCTTGCCCGCGGCTGAACCAACCATGCGGGCGCCACTAGCCGCGACTACGGATCCATCTACCATGAACTCATCGACGCTCTGCGGCTCACTACAGTTCCGTACAGCTGTGAATGATCAAAGAAATTCAGCAGCCAGCCGCTTGTAGGCAAGAGGATGTGCTCGCGCAGGTACTTCAGCCAGGCACGCTGGTAGGGCGGATGGCTTGCGGTAGTGACCCGATCGAGGAGCTCGCTCCGCTGAGTCGGGAATTCGAACACCTTTCCTAACGGTTACGGACTGCAAGCCGTGCATCTACTAACGGGATGCCGGGTGGGCGCAGTTACTGTCTGCGGTTCCTCTGCGGTGGGGGATCTGCGATCGGTTGCCGTTCGGCCGCCATTTGCTAGGTCGGTGGAACACCGCGCCGGTCGCTGGGTCATGGACGGTGTCGGGTAGCTGTGCGTCCTTGATTCGCCCCCGTCCGATGACCAGGGAGCCAGGCAGCAACTGCTGTAGTTCGCTGGAGATCCTCTTGGGTGGGAAGGCTGCCACGATCCGTACCTCCTCGCTGAATTCGCGGGCGCGGCGGACAGCCGGGCATAGGTCGCTGTCACCGCTGATGATGACAGCCGACGTTGCAGCCTTGGTGGCAACGTCGGCTACAAGATCTACGGCCAGGTGGACGTCTGTCTCCTTCTCCTCATAGGTGCGCCACTGCCGGCCGCACCGGCAGGTGACCGTCTTTGACTGGTACCTGGCTTCGTAGACGGTGAGGGTCTCCCCGCTCACCGCACGCAAGGCTGACAGGTAGGTCTGCTGCCGTTGCACAGCGTCCGAGCTGCCCTGCAGCGGAGCGGTGTAGTACTTAACACTGACCAACTTCTCGTGCCTGCGCAGTGAGGCAGCTAAGGCAGTGATGTCGAGCCACTGGTACCGGTCGTCCTTGTACTTGGCGCGCAAGCCGTGGAAGAGGTTGTAGCCATCGATGTAAACGATCAAGGCGGACACGGGGGCTCCTCGGTACGCGTCAGGTTCCGCATCATGATGCCGGTGTTGCGGTATGCATTGTCGAATCGGCGTCCGCCTCGAGTTCCCCTATGTAGAACTCGACATAGGGGGGTCTGCTCCACTACATTGGACTCATACCCGCTGGGCTCAGCCCGGCACGACGGCCCCCTTGCGGGGCCGTTTTTCTTGCAGCAAAGAAGGCCCCCGAAAGGGGGCCTTCTTTGCTGGGGCACGGGACCTTGCGTCTTAGAACGTCTCGGAGGCGTCCTCCGCCGAGGTGTCCCGCTTCGGACCTGGCCGCAGCACGAGGTACCAGCTCAGTGCGATGCCAGAGACGGCCATCAGTCCCGACAACGCGAAGACATGCGTGTCGGGGACCGCGCTCTCCAAGAACACCCAGCCGAACACCACGGCGAAGAGGGGACCCAGAGCGGCCGACAGTAACGCCAAGAGCCGGCGGTCCGTCGGCGACCTTTCGTCCGCGCCGGTCCATCCGCTGTCGTGTGAGGCCACGTTGAACGGATCCCGGAACCACCCGCTGACGTTGAGTCCGGCCTCGCTGCCCTGCTGCAGCTTGGCTATCCCCCCTCCGTCGACCGAGCGGCCGCGCTGGGAGGGAAGGCCCTCGGAGCGGGTCAGGTCGGTCTCGACGACCTCATCCCACCGACCCGAGGACCCTTCGGCACTGGCCATTGGCGGCTCCTATCTCGTCATGATCTATGCGGGAACAGATTTCGTTCTGATCTTGTATGGCTGTGAACTGCATCGACTGTCGTCGTACAGCATACCCTTCGCGTACTTGTGCTGTTACTCACCGGTGCGATGGCTGCGGAAGATTCGCATCAGCGCTGGTCGGGGGAGGCGCTCCTAGATGTGGCGAGGCATGTGCCTGCGGAAGGTGCCTCTCTGTCCGCATGATCGATCAGCCTGAATAGTGCGCGGAAGCTGCATCTTAGCTGTACCATCTGGGTAAGAGGTGCAGCGATGGCATGCGTATGTCGTTGCTGTGCCGCTCATCAGGATGCTCATCGGCATGACAGGAGACCACTATGCCCATACCGACCGCTTCGAGCGATCGAGTCCGTTCCGGGGGTGAAAAGACGCAGGGAGGAGAGGATGAAGCCATGGCCGGAGGCAGCAAGCCTGACGCCAAAGGGCGCAGCGGAGGCCGCTTCGAACGCGTCACCGTGAACCTCGCGCCGGCAGCGTCGCATGCGTTGGAGCACGCTGCTGCGCTGACGGGCGATAGCAAGACCGACACCATCAACCGTGCACTGCAGATTTACGCGATGCTCGCAGACGCTGTTGATCAGGGTGCGGCTGTTTACGTGCGCTCCCCGGACGGTGAATTGGAGCGACAGAGGCTCTTCGCGGAGCGGTTCAACCGGGTGCCGTTTCGGCAGTAACGCCACCAGGGACACTCCTGCGCGCCGCCCAACTTCAGTCGGCGTAGCAGCGTAGAAACACCGCCGTGGGTACTCCCCACCGGCGTATGGCGGGGAGTACCCACTTCCAGCGACGTCTTCCACTCTTGGGCGGTTCCAGGTGGCGATACGCAGAAATGGAACACTCGTGCCAGGTGCGGATTCCTGTTCGATAAACCATGTCGCGGCTCCCAATGAGAAGTCGCGTCGCGTATGGCCAGAAAGGGACCTGTGCGGTGCCCATCAGGATAACCACGGCAACCTCAACCGTTCTGCACATTCTCCTGGAGGACCCCACCCAAGCGCACTACGGCTTCGAGATATGTGAAAAGACCGGCCTCCTCAGCGGAACCGTATACCCGGTTCTCGCACGGCTGGAATCGCATGGCTGGCTGGAGAGTTCCTGGGAAGAACAAGACGAGACTGAACCGGGATTGGCACGCCCAATCCGCCGGTACTACCGCTTCAGCGTCAACGGAGCCGCTGAGGCTCAGGCTGCAATGGCAAAACGCAGGGTACCAATTCGGTACGCGCCTGAGGGGGAAGCATGGACCAGTTGATTTTCTGTGCGACGATCATGATTCTCTTCGTTGTTTTTGTCATTCCATGGCGCAGACTATCTCTGGCCGACTTCGAAGACCCTCCCTGGCTGCAGAACCGCAGGCGGTCCCGTATCCGGAAACAACCGGACACTCCAGACCTGGTAGTTCCCCCAGGGAAACGATCCAAAAGTCTGAACCACGCCCTGAAGAGGGTGCAGCAAGCGGCGCCGGATGCAGTCCACCGGGAACAAGGGGGAGCCCGCCGCTACGCTCTGGTTCCTCGGGTCCGCCAAGAAATTTCGGCTGTCCTGGAGGATAGTGCATTGGCCGACTCTGAAGCGCTAGAGCTGCGGCGCGCCTTCGAAACCAAATGCACGTACATCCTGGGAACGCATTCACCCGTTACAAATCAGCGCGTGAGCCTTCTCGGTGTTTCACTGCTGAAACTTGCAGCGGCGACCATTCCTGATGGAACGCGCTGGAGGGAAGAATGGATGGCCGAGTATCTATCGATGGCGCATTATCCGGCCTACGCTCGGAGTCGGTTTCTTGTCGGATTATTCATCGCAGCTCCACGCCTATCGAGAGAACTCAGGCGCAGTAGAAGCGTGAGTAACGCAAGGTGAGTCGGCGCCCGGCTCTGCGTCACTGGGGTCGGGCGCCAGGTGCGCCACTGAATGGCCGCCTCGATGCCGCACCGTCAGTAGGCACCCGCCACGCCGATGATCGCAAGTAGCGGTCCTCGTGCTCACGATTGCTGCCGAACCAGCGGCGGCAGCCGGACACCGCGAGCCTCCCACTGCGTCGGCGTATGTCACCGTGAACGCCCCGGGTTCGCTCCGTCGGCGACCTGGGCGGCCACGCGCAGTAGAGCCCGGCATGTTCCGGGGCGTGGGGGATCCAGGCCTCGGTGGGCTGCTGGTGCTGCCCGAGCCGGTCGTGGTCGTCAACCGCACCGGATACCTGTCGGACACCAGGGCGTTCGGCTGGCAGTTCATCACCCAGCACCAGATCCTGCCCGCTGCCCAGTATCCGGGTGTGCGGGTGACGACGTTCATGGACCGCGACGGGCCCGTCCAGCCGGCCGACTGGCGCCTTGCCGTCTCCCAGGCGCGTGCCTCCGGCAGCCCGCTGCCTCCTCTGGTGCCCGACGGCGAGTACGGGATGCGAGGGGACGCTTGCCTGGCGGAGGAGAGCTCCGAAACTCTCGCCGGGCTGTCCGAGCAGCACCGGCATCTGCAAAAGGCCCTCACCCAGGCCTCCCAGTGGCGCTCCGAACCTGTTCCCGAGATGGGCGAGTGGAGCGGCGGCCAAGTCGAGGACCCTTACGACGACTTCGTGGGCCGCTACATGTTCGCCTTGTGGCGGCTCATCACCCAGGGCGTCACAGCCGCCGGCCCTTCCCAGGCCGGAGCCGGAGCCCGCACACTGCCCGGTGATGAAAGCTCCCTGCCCCGGGACCCCGATGTACGCGTCATCCGGCTCGCCGCGCCCTCGCCTCGCCCCTCGGATCCGGCGGGGGAGATGAAGCGGGTGTATCACCACCGGTGGCCGGTGCGGATGCACAAGGTCCGGCAGTGGTACCCCAGCCGCCAGGAACACCGCGTGATCTGGTGAGGCCCCTACATCAAGGGGCCCTCCGACGCTCCGAATGATGGTTGGAGAGAAGGCGTACCTCGTGGATTCCTAGAGCGTGCCTCTCCACTGCGTAGCCACCTGAACGACGGCAGCGATGGCCGCACTGACGAGGAGCGAGGGCCTCGCAGCCGGGGGAGGGCAAGCCGCATGGGGGGCGTGGCGGGGGCGTGTGGGGTGGCGGGTGCGCCGGGTGGGGCAGGTGTGTGACGTAGAACACGATG
The DNA here is from genome assembly GCF_027107535.1 of Streptomyces aurantiacus. NCBI lineage: Bacteria > Bacillati > Actinomycetota > Actinomycetes > Kitasatosporales > Streptomycetaceae > Streptomyces > Streptomyces sp. Qhu-G9. Next base: position 145,050 of record NZ_CP114282.1, read on the forward strand.
GCGATACGGAGAGTTGTTCGCAGCCTCGCGCGGGTGGGTTAGGCCTGGTCAGGGGACTACTGAGGGTGACTAGCAGTGCTTGTTGAAGGTTGCACAGTGCTGCCGAGTGGGAACCGTCAGTGATTTTCTGCGGGACGCATGAGTGTTCCGGCCCCTAAATCACTTAGACGTCATCTCATTTGGGTGACTAGACTTGTGGCGTGTCAAAGATCGTTGAGCGGCTGGTGCCGGACGAGTTGTGGGAGCTGTTCCAGCAGGTGGTGCCCGAGGCGCCGTCGCGGCCTCAGGGTGGTGGCCGGCGTCGGCACGGCGACCGTGAAGTGCTGGCCGCGATCGTCTTCGTGGCGACCTCGGGCTGCACGTGGCAGCAGGTGCCGACCGCCTCGTTCGGCCCGTCCGGCGCGACGGCCCATCGACGCTTCACCGAGTGGACGAAGGCCCGTGTGTGGGCCAAACTCCACCGCCTGGTCCTCGATGAACTCGGATCCCGCGGCGAGCTGGACTGGTCCCGGTGTGCGATCGACTCGGTCAACATGCGGGCCCTGAAAAGGGGGAGCTGACAGGCCCGAATCCTGTAGACCGGGGCAAGTACGGGTCAAAGATCCACTTGATCACGGAGCGGACCGGACTGCCCCTGTCCATCGGCATCTCGGGCGCCAACACGCACGACAGCCAGGCATTGATCCCGCTGGTGAAGGGCATACCGCCGATCCGCTCCCGCCGGGGACCCCGGCGACGCAGACCCCACAAACTCCACGCTGACAAGGGCTACGACTACAACCACCTGCGACGATGGTTATCCAGCCGAGGAATCCGGCACCGCATCGCCCGCAGAGGTATCGAGTCCTCGGCCCGCCTGGGCGCCCACCGCTGGACCGTGGAGCGCACGATGTCCTGGCTCGCCGGATGCCGACGCCTACACCGCCGCTACGAACGCAAAGCCGAGCACTTCCTCGCCTTCACCAGCATCGCCTGCACCCTGATCTGCTACCGCAGACTCGCCAAATGAGATGACTTCTTAGGTAGGGGTCAGGCCGAACGGCCTGTCGGCGCAGGCGAGTTGGCGCCGGGTCCCTGCTGAACCCCCACGAGAGGATCTTCGCTCATGTCCCCTGTCCATGGGAGGCACGTGTGAGGTACGACGACGCTCCGAACGGCGCCCAGCCTGAGGAGTACGGCGCCGGGCTGTCGCAGTCCATGTACGTGCCGCTGGAACTGCCCCTGGACTTCGAGGCCTTCTACCTCGGCCACCAGGAGCCCTTCCACGCCTACGCGGAAGTCCACTTCGGCACCCGGGCCGCGGCCGAGGAGGTCATACACGAGGTCTTCCTGGAGATCCACGCCGGCTGGACGCAGCTGCTGAGCGCGGGCAGCCTCGAGCAGGGCGCGTGGGCGATCGTCCGGCGGGCCGTCCACGACCGCCTGGAACTGGAGGGGCGGGCGCCGGCCTTCGTCATCAACGGCCCCATCGCCCAGGCGCTGAACAAGGCGCTGACCACGGCCCGGGAAAAGCTGCAGAAGATGGAGTCCAGCAGCGGCCTGTACGAGGCGATCGCCGAACTGCCCGACCGGCAGTTCGAAGTGATCGTGCTGCGCCACGTCCTGGGCTACTCCACCGCCAAAGTCGCCTGGTACATCGGGATCGACGAACGCACCGTCGGCCACCACCTGCGCCGCGCCAAGGAACGCCTGCGCCTGCGGCTGGGCCTGCCCGCCGTCGACCGGAAGAAGCCCAAGAAGGGAGAAGGATCATGACCACCATCGACACCCTGCTGGCCGAGGCCCGCATCCCGGTCTCCGCACCGCGGCGCTTCGACGTCGCCGCCGGCCTGCGCCGGCTGGCAGCCGACGCCTCCCGCCGCACCCCCACCACCGAAGTCACCCGCTCCGCCCAGGCCGCCCAGCGCCTGGGTGTGGTCTGCCGGTGGGTTCTCAACGAGCCCGACGCCGCCACCCACGTCGCGAAGATCGCCGAAGGCCCGGACTGCGGAGCGCTGACCGAGGACGAGCTGGACGTCGAGGGCGCCCTGGTCTTCGCCTGCCTGCTCTACCTGACCGGACACCAGGAGTCCGCGCAGTTCTGGTGGCAGCTCGCCGCAGGAGCCGGCAGCCGCGCCGCCGCCTACTGCCTTCACCTGCACCACCTCGCCCTCGGCGAATCGAGGCGCGCCTGGCACTGGTTCCACCAGCTCACCCACTCCATGGCCGACACCACCCCGCCCGACCAGGCGTTCCTCACCGGCCTGGAACTCTTCGCCCGCTACGTACGCACCAACGGCTCACGCGCCCTCGCACCCAGCGACCGCCTGGAGAGCGAGGTCGACCGGCTCGCCGCGCGCACCCCCGGCGCGTCCGTCATCGTCGCCCGGCCCGACCGGCAACTGGTCGCCAGCCTGCGGGAATTCGGCGCGGAACGCTGACCCGCCCGGCCCCGGACACAGAAGAGGGGGAGTCCTGCCCTGGCCACCGGTTCCAAGGCCCCGGCCAGGCGGACTCCCCACCACGACACTGCCCAGAAAGGCACGTCCTGTCATGCACCCTAGCCAGCACCCGCCTGCCGCGGGGATGAAACCGCGCAGCCCGGCCATGCACTGGATTGTCCGCCGCCGGCGGACTGCGCTGGCCCACATGTGGCGCGGCGCCTGCTACGGCATCGGCACCGGTCTGATCGGCCTCGGCTTCCTATGGGCCGAGCGACTCCTGTGACCACGGACCGCGTGTGATCACCGGCGGTGGCTGCCATGTAGGGGCCACCGGAGAGGGCCTGCGCGTGGAGCCCCCCGGTCAACCAGCGCGCGTCGACCGGCCCCATCAGCGGGCAGTGGAGTTCCGCACGATGAACATCCGCCGGTGGGACCGCATCCACGACGCGGCGACGACCAGGAGCTCGAGGAGGCTTGGGTGGACCAAGTGGTCAACCTCGGCTCGCAGTGGGGCCAGTACGAGTACGTCACCAACGTCGGCTTCGCCACCTGACAGCGCATTAACCGGGCCTGCCTGCTAAGCGGGTTGACTTGAGGAAGCACCGGCTGCGGCGGCGGCAAGACAGTTTACACATCTTCGGGGGACCAGAGGAGATGCGGCGGTTCACCGAACTGGGTGGAGCCGCAGGGCTTCGGCGTAGTCGCGTGACGCCCGGTTCGTGATGTTCTGTCAGCTCGGCGATGCCCTGGAACGTGACAGGCACGGCTTCCAAGATCATGGAGTTCTCTACGCCCCGTGATTCGAGTGGAAGACCGTGCCTGCCGACGCATCATCGCTGATCCCGCCTGCCCTTGACCAGCTCCGCGAGTATCCCGAGGTCGTGTCCGACGAGGTCCCGCGCCTGCTGGATCGGCTGGCCGAGGTGCCCGACCCGAGAGACCCACGCGGCGTACGGCACGCTCTGGCCGCCGTGCTCGCGCTGACCGCTTGCGCGGTTCTGGCGGGGGCGACCTCTGTACTGGCCGTCAGCGAGTGGATCGCCGACGCCCCGCCGCACATCCTTCAACGCCTGGACATACGCCTCGACCCGCTGTTCCCGAAGCGGTTCCTGCCTGCGGAAACGACGGTCCGGCGGCTACTGGCCCGCATCGACGGCGACGCGCTGGACCGGGCGGTCGGACGCTGGCTCGCCGACCGCCGCCCCAAGGCGACCGGGCTGCGCGGCCTCGCAGTGGACGGCAAGAGCCTGCGCGGCGCGGCCAAAGCGAAGGGCCGCAAGATCCACCTGCTCGCCGCACTCGAGCACACCACCGGCCTGGTCCTGGCCCAGCTGGACGTCGGCGAGAAGACGAACGAGATCACCTGCTTCAAGCCGCTGCTGGACACTGTCGCCGACCTGGCAGAAACCGTCGTCACCAGCGACGCGATGCACACCCAGCGCGAGCACGCCGACTACCTCCTCGGCCGGGGCGCCCACTACATCGTGATCGTCAAGGGCAACCAGAAGAAGCTGCGCCAGCAGCTCAAGTCCCTTCCCTGGAAGGACATCCCGCTTCAGGGACGCACCCGGGGCATCGGCCACGGCCGCTCGGAGATCCGCCGGATCAAGGCCGCCACCGTCAACAGCCTCCTCTTCCCCGGCGCCCGCCAGGCCGTCCAGATCAAGCGCCGGCGCACCGACCGCAAGACCGGCAAGACCACCGTCAAAACGGTCTACGCCGTCACCAGCCTGACCGCCGAGCAGGCCACCGCGGCCCAGCTCGCCGAACTCGTCCGCGACCACTGGAAGATCGAGGCCCTGCACCACGTCCGCGACACCACCTTCGCCGAGGACGCCTCCCAGCTGCGGACCGGCAACGCGCCCCGCGCGATGGCCACCTGGCGCAACCTCGCCATCGGAGCCCTTCGCACGGCCGGAGTGAAGAACATCGCGGCCGGCCTCCGCCGCAACGCCCGCGACCCTCGCCGCCCCCTCGCTTTCCTCGGCCTCGGATGATCACGAACCGGACGTCATGCGACTACGCCGAAGCCCTGGGTGGAGCCGTGGCTTGACGCGTTCTTTGGACTTGCAGAGAATTAACTTGCAGGCATCTGAGCTTGACATCCCAGGTCAGCGCGCCGCCCGCCCGCAGGTTGTTCTTCTGCAAGCGCTTAGTGAACACGTCCGGTGACACTTGGTCGTCGCGTAGGTCGCACAGACCGCCGTGACAGGGCAGGATGCCTCTGTGAGCCAAGAGGTCACGGCAGGCGAGAATTTTCACGAGGAGATACATGAGTGACGGAGTGCAATGGCTTCCGAATTCTTTTAGCAACGGGTTCTGCGTGGCCTTCTGCGAAGAAGTAACACCCAACGACTTCATCTTCAGGCTTGGGGGGAGCCCGGACCGGTCTCTTATGCTGACAAGAGAACAAGCGGAGGCGATTGATCTGGCCAGCCGATATCCTGACGAGAACGATCTGGAATCTTACGATCTCAACGAAGATGAGTTGAAAGAGACTGGCTTTCTGCGATCCGACGCCGAGGTAATTCGCGTGGGGAGTGCCAACGGATGGGCATTCGCGATTCAGTCATTCGGGTCGTTCCTATCAGATTCTTCAATCGCGCGAGAGGCTTCCCGGGACGGGCGTTACATTTCATTCAGTCGGACGGTGAATATGGCCGCGTGGGTGCAGTACGCACTCCACGGGGAACTGATCAACTCATTCGATCCCATTCATCCCGACGCGGGAGGAGGCGAAGGAATCCAGACTGAAGGATTGGACCTATCCGACGATCCCGCCTCTGCGATACTGGCGCAACTGGAGGGACGCTTTAACCTTGAAGTGCCAAGAACCATTGAAGTTCAACCGTTGACAACCATTTCTTTGCACCGATAGGAAACTTGTCGGTGGACTCACCGCAAAGGCAGCGGAGAGTCCACCGTAGGGGCTACCTCAGCACCCGCAATAATCCCTCCACGACATGGCGTCTACCCAGAATGCGTCGTTATCGAGCATTCGATTCTGGACATAGAACCGACCGAGGTCTCCCCCGATTCCTTCGTTATCCGCTTTGATCATGCTTGCCCTGGCACAGTTGGCCGGTCCGTTCGGGCGATAGGAGCCCTGAATGTGATTCTTTTTAGGCTCCTGATCGGGATAGCCTGGAACAAGCATGAACTGCTTACATTCGCTGCCCGAGGCGATTCCTAGCTGTGCCCCGCTCTCTTTGGTTCGAGCGAAGGGATATTCGTCACACTGAATCTGATACTTGCCGTCGAACCAATCCTCGACCTTGAATGTGCTATCGCATACCTTGTTTCGATTCTTCGTGGCCGTCGCATCGTCAGCCTCGCGACGCAGGGGCACACCTTTATCGTTATCCCTCCAGCGTCCTGGCTGCGTCTTGATGTAAAGTTGCGCGTTGTGGATGTAGTCACTACCACCTGGGTACTTTAGGTAGTCCACGACAAACGTCGGAAGAAAAGCTGGAACGATGCAGCCGATGGCTGTGCCGATTTGCTTATCACAGCGCACCTGCCAGGCGGCGGACTCATTGACGCCCCAGCTGTGACTGGCCTTGTGTCCACCCTGCGAGACCGTGACCTTGTAACCCAGCAGCATGGTGGCGTTACCGACCGGTTCCTTCCACACGCGGTTCCAGGTCCCCTCCAGCTCGGACAGGACGGTGACGGGAACCGGTCCGGTCCAGGGGTCCTCACCCTGCTGACACTGGGACGTGGGAGCGCAGTCTGAGTCGATCTCGACGTTAAAGCCTGCTGCAAGCGCGCCGGAAGCGCCTTGCACCTGCATGTAGAAGTCCTCATGGAACGATCCAGCCAGAGGCAGGGGCTTGCCGTCCACCTCGCGCGTGTTGACCTCCTGCTTGACCGTCAGGAACGCGATACCGAGCGGCGCTCCCGTCTCGGTATTGAGGAGCATCACCTGGAGCACCTGATTCTCGCAGATGGACACGCGAGTGACGTATACCTTTCCCGCCTCATTCTCGTCGCACCAGACAGCACTGTCTGCCGAGTCTGCGCTCGTCGAATTGAGACGCTTACGAGCTGTCGCAGCATCCACGATTTCGACGCACATCGCCTGCTTTTTACCGTCGGCGGCAGCCTCATGCTGTACTTCTTCACAGGTTTTTCGCTTTTCCGCATTGGCGCGGTTCGCTACGACACGCGCCCCGTTGAGGGCTGCTTCCCTTTCCTTCTGTAGAGTGGATGGTGACGTGCCAGATAGGCCAGCATCGTCGGGCGGCGTGGCGGCGGCCGCAGTCATTCCTCCCATGACCGTGAGCGCCACAGCAAACGCAGCGCTCCCTCGTCTGAATCTCAAAACGATCCTCCCGGTGACTGAAGTGACTGAATGCTGGGACCACGCGAATGTAATTCTCGAACTTTTCCGTGCGAACCGGAGCGGCGATTCGATCATAGTGGCGCCATCCGGTCAAGGACGAGGCGGCGATCAAGTCAGGAGGAATGGCTAAAATTAGACTTGCGAGATCTCGCTACATCTGGTGATATTCCAAATTAATTCCGATCCCCTTAGGGCTTGCCGGGAATCAACACGTTGGTTTGAATGCCGGCACCGCCCTCGGACCCGGAGGCCTGGCACGTCCGTGAGTTCCGCCGCGTCATCCATCCTCTGACAGGACGAGCGTTGTCCGCTGGCTGGCAACGCAGCCTTGACGAAGCGGAGCGCCTTGCCTACGAGGCCGCCAAAGGCGATGCCCCGTACGCGCTGGCCCGGGTCGCCCTGATGCGGAAATGGCAGGGCGACGAGCAGGGCGCAGCCCGGATGTACCGGCTCGCCGTCGACGCCGGGCACCTTGGCGCTCTGGGAGGACTGGCCCGGATCCGCAACGAATCCCCGGCTGCTTACATGCGCCTCGGGTTCGAAACGGACGGCTCTCTCGCCGACCCGTGGACCTGGCAGGATCCGGACTCACCCCCGGATCGGCCCGAGAAGGGCACGGTCCCGGTCCCAGCTAGTGTCCCTGAGCGTGTGAAGACAGCTCAGGCGCAGACCAGTTGACTGAGCCCATTCCAACTTCAGGCGACAGCCAATCGGCGCTGTGTCACGGACGTCTGGTAGACCCTGGCTATGACGTTCTTGGCGGTGGTCGAGGGTGATGCGGGCGGTTGGGGCATCGATCGGAAGGCGCTGACCGACGCGATCCGTAGCCGGTGGTCCGGGGTCGAGATCGACTCGCTGCACCGCAGCGAAGTGCGCAGCCTGATATGGCAGTTCGAGACGGAGAACGGCCCCGGTGAGGCGTATCTGCACGAGGACGGTACCTGCCTGTACATGGACGTCTGGCAGGAAGACGCCATCTGGTTGGCGACCGTCTTCCGCGGGCTGACACCCATGGACCTCGACCTGGTGTTCTGCGATGAGGGTTACAACTTCGACGTTCGTCTGCAGGCCGGGACGACCGAGGCCGACTTGACGGACTTGGTGAATGCTGCGGGTTGATCTCAGCCCGTGGCAGCGAGCTGGAGGACCAGGACGGCTTGGACGAGGCTGGTGATCCGGGTCGTCGAGCAGCGGAGTTTACGGAGGAGGCGCCAGGACTTGAGGGTGACGATGGCCTGCTCTACCAGCGCGCGGATCTTCACATGGGACCGGTTGACGGCCTGCTGACCGGTGGAGAGGCTGTCCCATCGGCCGCGGTAAAAGAGACGGACCGTGCCGCCTGCACCCTGGTAGCCCTTGTCTGCCCAGCAGGTGATGCCGGCCTCGGTGAGTGCCTCGATGATGCCGTGCTCGCGCACAGCCCGGGAAGTGCGCCGGCTGCTGTACGGCGGCCTGGAGGGCTGCGGGCCCGCGCGGGGGGAGCCGGTTCTGCAGCTGCTCGAACGCCAGACGCCCCGCGATGTTCCACACGATGAGTTCGCCGTCCAGGGCGGTGGCGTCAGGCAGCTGTCCGGCCCCGGCCACGACCCCCGGGAAGGCGGGCGCCATCTGGGTGCCGCGCCGGGAGCGCAGCACCCAGATGGCCGCCGTCGACGGAGAGGGCGGCCGGAAGCCGTCCCACTTCGGCTCCGCGACGCAGGCCCGTGGCAGGGCGGGGCTGGGCACCGTCTGGGTGAGCATCGGCTCGGGCAGGGTCCACGTCACGGGGCATGCCTTCCACCCGGCCGCTGTGCCATCGCGCCGTTGAGCCGCACCCGCATCGGCTTTGCGCTCCCAGCCATGGCTGGGAGCGCAAAGCCTCATCGATAGTGCGAGACGCCACCTGGTTAGCGAACCCGGGCGGCATCCCTGCGTCAGACGTGACCAGGAGGAGCGTAGGTGATGCCCGCGTCTCCGGCAGAGGTTGAGGTGAGGGCCACGACGAGGCCCACGCGTTGCTTCGGCGACAGTCGCGGCCGGGACGGATGACTTAGTCCGTGGAGCAGCGCCACAACGACTGCCCCAACCGCTACGGCGACCCCGAGGGCAGGGCGGTGCGGAACGGGCGCTCATCACGGCGGCTGCATGTAGCGGGCCAACCTGCGGCCCAAGGCCTGGCCAGGCGCTTCAATGTAACGGTAGGTCAGCAGACACAGAGGCAGTAACACGGTGAAGAACGCCGCTTCGAGCGCGAGATTGTCCTGCCGCCGCCGGCCGATGGTGCTGTCGATCACCGCCAGCAGCACAGGATGCATCAGATAGACCGAGTAGCTGATCGTTCCCAATCCGGTCAGTAGCCGCGGTATGCGCCGGCGGCGGGACAGCAGTCCGGCGGCGAAGGTGAGTACAGCCAGCAGGAATGCGACGATCCAGCCGCGCCGTGTGAAGTGCTCGTCGTCGCCGTACCAGTACGCGCTCCCCACGGCACAGGCGACAACCACGACGGCGGTGTCGGCCGAATGGCGCCAGGTGCTCTGACCGTTGGCGGCGCGGTAGACGGCGGTGCCGAGGAACATCACGGCGAGGAACACCAGGCCCTCCCACAGCGGGACCGTGCTGTTGAACGCGATCAGTGCGAGCGCCAGCACGCCGCCCAGCACGCCCCCGAACACCCGGAGCGCGGGTGATCTGGCGCTCGCACAGCAGATGGCGACCCCCATGGTGATCGAGGCGAAGGCGATCAGCGGGCCGCTGCCGGCCAGGCCGGACAGGGCAGAGGTCGGCAGTGCTACCCCTACCGTCACGCTTACAGCGGCGAGCACGGCCAGGATGACCGCGACCGCCGCAGACTTCTGATGAAGACGGACCGTGAAGAGAGCGACAACGAGCAGATAGAAGGACATCTCGTAGGAGAGCGTCCACAGGATGAGCAGGAGACTGGGTGTCCCCAGCAACTCCTGGAGCATGGTGGCGTGGGCGACAGCCACGGCGGCCGCGCTCTGCTGACCGAAGTCACGCAGCTGCGCGATGCCCAGGAGGTTGAGGGCAAGGAGCACCGTGAGGACAGCCGCCCAGAGCGGGTACACGCGGAAGATCCGTCCGATCCAGAACGTCCGGACGCAGCCCCGGCGCTCCAGCGACGCGGGGATGATGTAGCCGCTCACCAGGAAGAACACCATGATGCCGTACCGGCTGGTGTTGAACTGCGGCATCAACTCCCGCCGGAAGTCGGCCATGAAGGTGTACGACGAGTGGTCGAAGACCACGACGAGTGCGGCGATACCGCGCAACGCGTCCAGCCAGCCCAACCGCGACGGACCTGCCGTCGCAATGGCATCCAGTAATCGCGATGCAATGGATGGCGGACGCGCCGGTGAGGCGGGCACGAGAGGTGGGGATTCCATGCGTGGGCAGCGTCCTCTTCGGTGAGGTGTTCGTGGCGTTGTCGTGAGGCAGATGCCGGCGCCGGAAGGCAGGCCGCGCTGTTCACATCACCGAGTTCAGCGGCTGCAGCATTGTTCGGCAGTACCGATCCGGCGGCCGAACAATGACGGGGTACGCGAACCCTTCTGATGTCATGGAGACGCATGGGTGGCTGCCCGCTCTGGTGCAGGGGCGGCTGGAGGGGGTGAAGGTGTGGCGGGGCGTCGTGAGGTGCCGGTGGATCCGGCGGCAGGTCCGGTGCAGCGGTTCGCGTTCGGGTTACGCAAGCTGAGGGCGGAGGCGGCCGGAATCACCTACCGGTCGCTGGCCCAGCGGGCGGGCTACTCGGTGACCACGCTCTCCCAGGCGGCGGCGGGCGAGCAGTTGCCGACGCTGCCGGTGGCCCTGGCCTACGTGGGGGCGTGCGGTGGAGACCTGGCGGACTGGGAGGCCCGGTGGAAGGAGGCGGTGGAGGAGTCCGCCGGTGACGGCTCCCGGGACGATGACGGATCGCTCACGCCGTACCGTGGCCTGGCACGATTCGAGACCGGGGACAGCAGACTGTTCTTCGGCCGGGAACAGCTCACCGCCGACCTGGTCGACCTGCTGCGCCGCCGGCGGTTCGCCGCGGTCTTCGGTCCCTCCGGCAGCGGCAAGTCCTCCCTGCTGCGTGCCGGCCTGATACCCGCCCTACGGCAGGCTCAGGAGCCGGACCTGCGTCCGGCCACGATCCGTATCCTCACCCCGGGCGAACGCCCCGCCCGCAGCCACGCGCCCCTCCTCACACCCGCAACTCCCCGCGACGGCAGCACCGTCGCGGACACGTTCGTGATCGTCGACCAGTTCGAAGAGGTCTTCACCCTCTGCCACGATGCGGCCGAGCGCGCTCACTTCATCGATCTGCTGCTGACAGCCCAGCAGCCCGAAAGCCGCCTGCGGGTGCTGCTGGCCGTACGAGGCGACTTCTACGGCCGCTGCGCCGAGCACCGTGACCTGGCCGAGGCACTGCGCGATGCCAACCTCCTGGCCGGAGCGATGAGCCCGACAGAACTGCGTGACGCTGTCGTCAAGCCGGCCACGGCCGCCGGACTGACCGTGGAACGCGCCCTGACCACTCGGCTGGTCAAGGAGGTCACCGACGCGCCCGGCGGGCTGCCGCTGCTGTCCCACGCGTTGCTGGAGACCTGGCACCGCCGCCGCGGCAAGACACTGACCATGACGGGGTACGAGGCGGCCGGATGCCTGGACGGCGCGATCACCAAGACCGCCGAGAAGGTCTACGGCCGGTTCACCGAAGACCAGGCGGCCGCCGCCCGCCGGGTGTTGCTGCGCCTGGTCGCCCCCGGCGACGGCACCCCCGACACGCGCCGTTCTGTCGAGCGCGCGGAACTGCCGGGCACCGGCGAGGACGACACCGGCCAGGTGGTGGAGGCACTCGCCGGGGCGCGGCTGCTCACCCTGGACGGCGGCACGGTCGAGATAGCCCACGAGGCACTGATCACGACCTGGCCCCGGCTGCGCGGGTGGATCGAGGAGGACCGCGAACGCCTGCGTGTGCACCGGAACCTGACCGAAGCGGCCCACGCCTGGCAGGAACTGGGACGCGAAGAGGGCGCTTTGTGCCGGGGAAGCCGGCTCGCCGCCGCCCAGGAACACTTCGGCGGCGCAGCGCGCGAAGACCTGAACGACCTTGAGCACGCCTTCCTCGCCGCCAGCCGCAACCACGAGCAGAAGGGCCGCCGTCGGTACCGGCTGGTGCTCACCGCGGTCACCGCCGCCCTGTGCCTCGCCCTCGTCGCCGCCGGCCTCGCCGTGGGGCAGTGGCAGAGCGCGGTCACCGCCCAACACCTCGCCCAGTCCCGGCAACTGGCCGCCCAGTCCAGCGCACTGCTGGACTCCGACCCCGACCTCGCCTCACTGCTCGCCGTCCATGCCTACCGGACCAGCCCGACCCGCGAAGCCACCGCTGCCCTCTATGCCGCCGCGGCCCTACCGCTGCGCAAGCGCCTCACCGGCGGTACCAAACCCGTGGATTCCATCGCCCTCAGCCCGGACGGACACACCCTCGCCGCCAACAGCCGAGACGGCAAGGTGCGGATCTGGAGTCTGCCAGGGGGGCAGCTCCGACACACGATCGCCGGCTACGACAGCGGCGAAGTCATGGCGTTCAGCCCCGACGGACGCACCCTCGCTGTCGCTGCCGTCCGTGGCGCCGACGGGATGGTAGGGCTACTGGATCCAGTCACCGGCAGGGAACTCAGAACCATCGCCGTCCCCGACGGCTCGGTACGCGGGATTGCCTTCAGCCCTGACGGTCGCTCCGTGGCCGTCTCCTCCGCGAGGGCTGTACGTGTGTGGGATGTGGCCACCCGCCGCCTACGGCACAGTTTCACCAGCGACCCAGAGGCGGTCGCATTCGGCCTGGACGGACGAACGGTCGCCGTGGCAGGCCGCAACGGACGGGTGCAGCTGTGGGACGTCGGCACCGGCCGCACCCGGACCGCACACGACAGCCAAGGCGAGGGCGAGGCGGTGGTCTTCAGCCCTGACGGACGGACATACGCGGATGTCCGCACCGACGGTTCGGTGCAACTGCGGGAGACGGCCACTGGCATCCTCCGGCGCACGATCAGGGATGCGCCCATCGGGTGGAACAAGGTGGCCTTCGCCCCGGACGGGCGGACCCTCGCCATCCCGGTTCGTGGGGACACGGTACGGCTGTGGAACACCGCCTCCGGCACGGCGCAGACCACCGTGGCCGCCGGGCATCACGGACGCGGGTCCTTGAAAGTGGCCCTCAGCGCGGACGGCCGCACCCTGGTCACCGGCAACTTGGACCCCACCGTCCGCGTTCACCGCCTTACCGCTGATCTACCGCAGACCACTCTGCGAGGCCGTGCCAGCACGTCCGTTGACGACATGGCATTCAGTTCGGACGGACGCACGGTGGCCACGGTTCACCAAGGCCCGCCCGGCCGTGGGGCGGTACGGCTTTGGGATGTCAGAACCGGTGATCATGCAGCCACACTGGCGCTCGACACCGGCCTGGCACTCCGGGGAAAGCAGCTGCCTTTCCCGGGTTGGCGCCTCGGAGCTGTGGGATTCAGCCCGACAGGGCGAGCCCTGGCCGTCAGGGCCATAAAGAACGGTGGGGTGATCGAGGTCCGGGACGTCGCCACGGGCCGTCTTCTCAAAAGCCGTGCCCTGGGCAGCAGCAGGGCGGCCCTCAGTCCTGACGGGACGCGGCTCGCCATCGCCGGCGGGAAGGGGTCGGTCAGGATCTGGCACCTTTCAACCGGTGCACTGCACACCGTCCACACCGACCACGGCCGATCCGTCAGAACGTTGGAGTTCAGCCCGGACGGCCGCACACTTGCCGTCGCAGGGATCGGGGCCAGCGACGAACAGGTCACGCTGCTCGAGTCCGCAACCGGCCGCACACAGAACTCCATCAAGCCGAACGGCGGCCTGCAGTCCCTCGCGTTCAGCCCGGACGGGCACACCCTGGCCACGGCAAGCGGCAGCAACGGAGTCGTGAAGACGTGGAATGCGCGCACCGGCCGGCTGCAAGACAGCTTCCGTGTCGGCAGTGCGGTGGCGTCGCTGGCTTTCAGCTCCGATGGACGCACCCTGGCCGCAGGCAGCGTACGAGGAGTCCAGCTGTGGGACCTCGCCACCAGTCAGATCAGAAGCACCCTGCCGGCCAGCCCGCTGCCATCAGTGGCGTTCAGTCCGGACGGACAAACCCTGGCCATCAGCACGGGCAGCTCCGTCGGGCTGTGGAAAGCCGACCTGCCCGACCCGGCCCGCGCAATCCGCAACATCTGCCAGGCCATCGACACCACTCTCACGCCTCTGGAACAGTCCCGCTATCTCCACGGCCAGTCAGCTGAAACCGGCTGCTAGTCGGCCGCGCGATAGGACCTCGCTTCAGGGTCTCCTTGGCGTGCTGACTGTCCGTGGCTGCGGCGCCCAAGGGCCAGGGTGAGTACTCAGGTGCTGAGTCGTTCCCGACAGATGTCCTGCAAATGCGATACCTGTCGTAGCCAGCCTCAAAACACCAGCTAAAGAGGTTCAATGACCGGGGTTACGGGCTGGCCAGGAACCGGCACTCCACTCCTGTGACGGTTCGGTCGGTGGTTCACCGTGCCGTGCTTTGCGGTGTGGACCTCACGTCCCGGCCTGTGAACGCCCGTTCGTGTGCTTTGGCGGTGTGGCGCCGTAACTGCTTCGGCCCTATGGCGTGCCATGGGGAAGGTGACCAGGAACATTGGCGTCGGACGGCTCCGGCGGATCGCAGATCGGCGTGCTGCTGAACGACGACGGCGGCAACGGAACCGGCGTTTGGCCGCGAGTGGTCCCACAGGCGGCAACCGCATGCAGTGGGTCGGATTGGTGGCGGTCAGCTTGCCGGGGCTGGCTGCACTAGGCCGTGTTTTAGAACGGGCTGGTCTGCCGAGTTGGCTGTCCGGGGAAGTCGCGGGCGGCCAGCCAAATGATGAGGTCGCCTGCGATCCGGCCGATGCTGGTGTCAGTGGTGACCTCGTGTTCGCGGCGGGCGGTGTCGCGGCGGACGGTCTCGTAGCCGCCTTCGTCGAGGACGGCCACGGAGGCGAACCAGGCGGGGTCGTCCTGGTCGGGCTGGATGACGACGAACGTGTTGTCCGCGTCGTTCAGTTCGCTGATGAGGTCGAACAGGGCGTCCTCGGACGGGTCGTCGATGTGATGGCCGTTCTCGCTGTCGGCGCAGTAGTACTCAGCCGCCATTGGTCCGCTGTCTCCCTTGTGCCGACGTGCTGCGGGTTGCCGCCGCCAGGATGGCATGCGGTGCGGAAGCGCCAAGTCACAGCCATTCGTTGATGGCGGCGATGTGGACGGTGGCCTCGAAGCGGACGGCGAGCTTGTCGAACCGGGTGGCCACCGCCCGATTGCGCTTGAGCCGGTTGATGCCGCACTCGACCGCGTGCCGGGCCTTGTAGTCCTCGCGGTCGAAGGCCGGCGGTCGCCCGCCGTTGCTGCCGCGGCGTCTGCGATGGCCGGCCTGATCGGCCGGTTCCGGGATGGTGGCCCGGATCCCGCGTCGGCGTAAGTAGGCGCGGTTGGCGCGCGATGAGTACGCCTTGTCACCACGGACCCGCAGCGGCCGTCTGCGCGGTCGCCCCGCGCCGAGCCGGGGCACACGGATGCCTTCCAGTACGGCCACGAACTGCGGGCTGTCACCCCGCTGCCCTGCCGTGACCAGCAACGACAAGGGCCGTTGGCCTTGTTCGCACGCCAGATGAATCTTGGTGGTCAGACCGCCTCGAGACCGGCCGAGTGCGTGATCGTCCGGCTCGGCGACGATCCCGCCGGGCGGCTCCTTCTGAGTCTTCCCGTCCCGGCGGGCGCCGGCCGCGTGCTGGTGAGCCCGGCAGACCGTGGAGTCGACATTCACCTCCCACGTGATCAGCCCGCCGGCATCGGCCCTGGCCTGCAGCCCGCTCAGTACTGCTGCCCAGACACCGGTGCGTTGCCAGCGACGGAACAGCCCGTAGACCGTCTGCCACGGCCCGTACTGACCCGGCAGGTCCCGCCATGGGGCACCAGTCCGTACCCGCCAGCGGATCCCATCGATCAGCCTCCGCCGGCATGCTGACGGCCTGCCGACCTGCGCGACGGGCAACAGCGGTTCCAGCACTGCCCACTGCTCATCCGAGAGATCCCCACGTCCCACACCGAGATCATCACGGCATCAGGCGCGGCAACAAACCCCGTTCTAAAACACGGCCTAGCCGCGCTGCTGTTCACCTGGATGCAGGTGGGGCAGGCCAGCAAAGAACTACGGATCAGTGAGCAGGGACAGATCACCAACCGGTACAACGCCGCGATCACTAATCTGGGATCAGAGTCCGTGGACGTGCGCCTGGGAGGAATCTACGCCCTACAGCGCATCATGCAGGACTCCTCCCGCGACCACCCCACGGTCGTCTCGGTCCTAGCCGCCTACGTACGCCAGCACGCCCGCCTTCCGGCGAGTGGCACCGAGCCGACACAGACGAAGCCGACAGAGCACTCGGCGCCAACCGATATCCAAGCCGCGATGAACGTGCTGGCCGACCGCCTCCCCGGCCGCGACAAGGGGACGGCGATCGATATGAATCGCACCGATCTACGCGGGGTGAAGTTTAGGTTCATCAAAGGACGCAGCCTCGACCTACGTGGAGCGGTCTTCTCTGAAGCGGACCTCCGTGGCGCAGCGATGGCCAATTCGGACCTGCGCGAGGCGCAACTGGACGGCGCTGACCTCCGCGAGGCGCAACTGTTCTTGACGAATCTTGCTGGCGCGTACTTGTCCGAGGCAGATCTAACCGACGCGTTCATCTGCGTGGAGCTCACAGCCACGGGCGTGACCGAGAAGAGCGAACACGCGTGCGCGGATTTGGAGGGCGCAACAATGGAGGGCGTGACACTGACCGGCGCTGATCTGACCCGCGCGAAACTGGCCCGCGCGAAACTGACCAACGCTGACCTGGCCAACGCTGTCCTCACGGGCGCTGATCTCACGGGCGCTGACCTCACCGGCGCTGACCTCACGGGGGTGAAGCTCGATGGAGCGAAGTTGGACGGGGTCCGTGGGCTGCCGCCATCGAGGCGCTAGAGATTCTCATGGCTCGCCTACCGCCACTTAATCGGACCTGGAACGGCGGCTTCTGCAGCGGCGACCGCCTCCGCAAGTGTGTGAAATCCTTGCGAGTCCGGCCAGAATGAACACCCGGGGGCAGGCCATCCTGGCCGATACCGCACGTAGTAGAGGCGACTCTCCTCGTTCAAGTCCGGGGTCTCTCCCGGCTCAAGGTCTCCGTCTGCGGCTGCGACGGCGAACCAAAAGTCACAGTCCAGCATGACTACGCGCACCGTCGTGGGCGCAGCGTCGCCATAACAGCCATGCACATCTTCGATAGCTGGGGCTATGGCAGGCTGAAGTCCAGCCGGGTCTTGGTGATGAATCCGTCGATGAGGCCGGGCCGGTACTGCATCCGTTTGAGCCGGGTCTTCACGAGCGCGGTCAGTTCGTCGATGCCGTGTCTGGCGAGGTTGACCAGGGACCGTTTCAGGTGTGACCAGACTGCTTCGACCGGGTTGAACTCTGGTGCGTAGGGCGGCAGCTGGTAGACGGTGAGCCAGGGGCGTTGCGCGACCAGCTGTCTCATCCGGGCGCTGACATGAGTGTTCAGATTATCCCAGACGAGCACGACCGGACCGCCGAGCTGCTGGTGGGCGGCGTCCAGGAGCCGGGCGTAGTCGGTCTCGGTGAACCCCTTTCGGCGGCCCTTGCGCGGTCCTCGGTCGACCAGGGTGCGGTAGATCAGCCGGGCCGGGCGGCCGGGTTTCGTGCAGACGAGCGCGGCCATGGACACGCGCCGGGTGCCGGCTGAGGTCACCCGCACCACGGGGGTGCGGCCCCTGCGTCCCCAGGTCCGGCCTTTGGGCGGCCTCAGCCCCTGGCCTGCCTCGTCCTCGAAGCACAGCCAGGCGCCCAGGTCCGCCGCAGTCTTTTTATGGCGGGCCACTGCTCGTCCTTCCACTGGGCGATCTTCGCCTCGTCGCGCTCGGTGGCCCGGCGGGAGGGCATCTGCACGCTCCATCCCATTCGGTGCAGCAGCAGGTCGACCCCGGCCAGGGTGTAGCTGACACCGAACCGTGTGCGGATCACCTCGGCGATCCGTGCCAAGGTCCAGCACTGATCCTCGGTCCAGCCGTGCGCGGCCGGGCCGGCGTCCAGCAGGCCCTCCAGTTCCCGTAACTGGCCGGGGGTGAAACGGCAGCGGACACCACCGGGCCCCTTCGAAGCCAGAGCTTCCCTCCCGCCCGCAGCCAGGGCTCGGCGCCAGCGGTTCGCCGACATCCGCGTCACCCGGAAACGCCGGGCAACCTCACGGTCGCTGGCGCCAGCCTCGATCAAATCAGCTGCTGCTAACCGGGCTTGTTCGCGTCGGGCCCGTTCCTCAGGAGTCAGCCCGCCACCGTCGGGATACCTCATGACTAAGACATAGCGAACACCACATGAGCTGTCACCAGCCCGGAACCTCCATGGTTAAAGATCTCTAGTCGCACCGTATGAGACACAGCCAAGTGTCTGGCGAACCGTCCCACTTGGGCTCTGCGGCGCAGGCCCGTGGCAGGGCGGGGCTGGGCACCGGCTGGGTGAGCATCGGCTCGGGCAGGGTCCACGTCACGGGGCATGCCTTCCACCCGGCCGCTGCGCCATCACGGTGGCGTCGGAGCCCGCAGTCGGCCGTGGGCGCATCCAGACCACAGGCCCGACCACAGGTCTGGGGCACCCCGACCATAGACCCGACCATGCAGGTCAGCGCGCCGTTGAGCCGCGCCCGCATCTGCGTGGTCGTGTCGGTCAGCCGGCCTGTGTGCGGGTGTTGTTGAAGCGGACAGCGGTACCCCAGTTCTCCTGGACGGGAGTCAGACACCACTGGCAAATGGGCAGTCCTCCGCTGCCGTATTTGTGGGTGCTGCGCTGGCAGCCGGAGCAGGGCCCGACCAGGCTCCCGGAGCAGGTGAAGGTGGAGGGGTCCGGCTCGCTGATCGGCGGCGGGAACGCACTGCTGGTCATCAGGGACGTCCTGTTCCAGAGGGAAGAGAGCGGAGGGAAACGCGGGGAGCGAGGCGAGGAGGCGCAGGGGGGCGGGGCCCGGTCAGTGCGCCGCACTGGCGAGGGCCGGCCGGACGGGTAAGTCGAGGATGTCCAGGGGCGGTGTCGGGCTGGCAATGGCTGCACGCCTGCACTCCTGAAGCGAGGAGCCGGCGGGCCTCGTCACGGACGACCGGGCGCCGTCGCTTGCCCGCCGCGTAGCAGCCGCCCGCATGGACCTCGATGGGCGGGCGTCCGTCGCCGATGCCGAGTTCGGCGAACCATTCCGGCTCCGCGGGCCGTCTCTGCCGCCCGCGTTCCTGCTCGGCTTCCCGCTGCTGGACGGTGGCGATTTTGTCGTCGATGCGCTGCAGCCACATGGCGTGCCAGGTCCTCAAGGTCAGCAGTCGTGCCAGGTCAGCGGGCAGGTCGTCGAACATGGTCTCGCTCCGGATCCGGCGGGCCGCGAAGGGCCCGCCACTCGCATATTCGAATTCTAGTTCGATAACGTGGCGGGATGAAATCCGCGCCCTTCCCCCACGACCTGGTCCGCCTCCAGGCGGCCTGGATCCGCACCTACGACGACCTCGCCGCACCCCGCCCCACCCCTGCGCACACGGAGCTCCGGCGCCGCCTGCTGATGCTGTCGACGCGCCTGTGGTGGCACCCGTTCTGGTCGGGCCCGGGCAGCGCGCCGGCCGCGCGTGCGCAGCTGCGCAATCAGGCCCGGGCTCTGAGCAGGGATGCGCAGTGGTGAACCGGCGGCCTGCGCACCTGACCGAGCGGGAGGAACAGATCCTGCGCTGCATCCGGCAGACGATCGCAGACCGCGGGGAAGGCCCCACCCTGACGGAGATCGGCACGATGGTCGGGCTGCGCAGCAAAGGCACGGTCGCCTACCACCTGCGCAACCTGGAAAAGCGCGGTGCGCTGGTCCGTGACGGGCACGGCTCTCGCATCTGGCGTCCGGCCCGCTGACGACTTCGTGGCCAGGATGAGAGGGCCCCGCCCCCCGGGCGCCTGGTCCTCGAGCAGGCGGGCCAGGCAGGCCTGGCTGCTGAGGTGGGCGTGCCGGTCGAAGTGGCGGTCCTTTTCCCGTCTCATCCTGGTGGGCTTGATCGCGCCGGGACTGGGCAGGCGGGCCCTGTGCCATCTGTGCCGTCCGACCTGCTCGTGCAGGTTCGGCATGCCTTGATCCAGGCGGGTTTTCACCTGGTGGGGGAGGCGGAGGATGGCGGGCCGGGGCTTGCGGTGACGGACGTGCCGGCCGGGGTGCTGGTGAGGTGGACGGCATCGGACGGGTTCGCCGCTCTGGCGAAGGAGCAGCGAGGAGCCCTGGGCGACGGCATGCAGGCGATCGTGCAGGCGGCGGTATCGGGCCTGCTGGTCCAGCAGGGACACACCGTCACGGAATTCTCCGACAGCGGTGATCTCCTGGTCCTGGGGCGCCGAGTGAGAGCGGCTGCGGGCCGGGTCTGCTGAGCGGTATTTCTGCCCTGTCGTGCGCAAAGGACGCTCCTCTACCGCACGAAAGTCCCCCAGGCCGGGGCCCGGGAGACTCCGTGGGGGCTGCTCTCCGAACCCCACGGTTGCCGGGTGACCACATCGGCATCAGGTAGTCCGGTCCGCGTCCGGTGTGTGAGGGGAAGGCTTGCGCTTGTTCGAACCACCGCCTCGGTGCACCCCGCTGACCTGCATGGTCGGGGCTGTGGTCGGGGCCGACCACAACACACAGTCAGGTCGGCGGTCAGGTCTCCCGGTGCGTCCAGTCCACGTGCCGACTCAGGTCCTGCACCGGCCGCCACACGGGCGCTGCAGGCCCGTCGCGCAGCAGGTCGGCCATCGCCGCGACCAGGACCGGAACCGCGCGCAGAAAGCCCGCCACACCCGTACCCCGGGCCGCTGCGCGCAGGGCCTGGGCACGGTTCTGGATACCGGCCACGCCGGTGTTGTCCAGGATGAACAGCAGCCGCGGAAACACCGGATAGCGCCGCCGCCAAGCCTCTTCCAGCGGTTCCATGAACGCCTGCCGGGGCCGTCCGACCGGCACGGGTACGTAACTGTGGAGCCGGGCATAAGCGCCGATTTTCGCTGCCAGGCGCTCAGGCCCCATGGTCGCCCGGTCGACTTCCACGAACGCCCGCAGCATCGACCACTCCTCATCACTGCCGGTGCGGTAGTACAGCAGCCCGTCAGGAATGACCGCCTCGCCATTCCCGAGGGGGTGGTAGACCTCAGGGATCCAGTCCAAGGGCCGGCACACTTCACCGCGGCGCCGGGCATCCTGCACGAACGCCAGCCCCACCTCCGTCACCGTCAGCCCGTGCCCCGCCTTCAGCCGCACCGCCGTCCTGTCCGACGCCAGGCGCGGCGCCTGCCAGCCCCGCAACTCGGGCAACTGCGCGGCCACCCGCGCCCCGTACTCGGTAACGAACCAGACCCGCGTCCGGCCGGCCTGCGCAAGCGTGACCCGATCCACCAACCCCTCCAGACGCAGCTTGGCCATGCGGCGGCGTGTCTGCTCGATCCGCACCCCGGGGGCGGTCAGAAGGTGCAGCTGCTCCGTTGTCGCCATCCGGTACTGCGCCAGCACCGCCAATGCCAGCCGGTCCCCGCCACCCGCATCCACGTTCACCATCGCCCAACCTCCGCTGCCGGCCCACAGCAGCACCCCCCTTCTCCCGGGTGCCGCGTCTTTCCGCCAGCGCAGCAGCCGGCCCCGACCACCATCCCGACCACCAGAGCCCGACCACGGTCACGAAGCGACAACACCACCCCCGACCAAGCCCACAACCCCACCGACAACCCGGCCGACTACCCGGCCCGCAACTGTCCGCACTCTTCCGACGTCTGACGGTGTATCCGCAGCTCACCACGCCCTTGCGTCCTGGTCGTCAGCCCGACATCCCCCTCTGCACACCCCCACGCCCCCGTCAGCCAGGAAAAAGGGAAAGGGAGGGGCGGGGACGGGGTGGGCGTGCCTCGGGGGATCGAGGCGCCGTCCTCTTGTTGCGCGTCGGCGGGGCCTCCGCGCTGTGCCCGGCAGAGCCCATGCGAGGGACGCTCGGCAGGAAGCTATTGAGGGCCGGTCGTGTGAGCGCGGCCGGGGCGCACTGTTAGGTGGCTGGTTGCAACCGCTGACCCCCGAGCCTTGTCTTCGTCTTCATGGCACCCAGGCAAAGGCCGCGATCGCCGAACGAACGAGAGCTTCAGCTGTCGAGGATCGGCCGGGCGCTGACCTTCACCTTCGCCGCCGCGGTCCTGGTCGCGGGCGGCGTCTTCTACGGGCTGGTGGTGCTGCTCGACTTCCAGGAGATCGACAGCACCGCCAAGCTCGACGCGAAGACGCTCTTCGATCTGGTGAAGCTCTCCTTCGGGGTGGTCGCCGGAGCCGGAGCGCTCGTCGCCCTTGTCGTCGCCTACCGCCGCCAACGCGTCGACGAGGCCGGCGCCCACCGAGAAGCCACCCGCCTCCACACCGAACGCTTCTCCCAAGCCGTCGACAAACTCGGATCCGACTCCCCAGCTGTCCGACTCGGCGGCATCCACGCCCTCGCAGGCCTCGCCGACGACGCCCCCGACGACAACCTGCGCCAGACCTGCATCGACGTCCTGTGCGCCTACCTCCGCCTCCCCTTCTCTCCCGACCCCGGCGATCCGCCCGCCGACACCGCCACCGAAGAACAGCGCGAAACCCACCAGGACAAGAAGCACCGGTACCGCGCACTACGCGAGGTCCGGCACACGATCCTGCGCCTTAGAAGTCATCTCATTTGGCGAGTCTGCGGTAGCAGATCAGGGTGCAGGCGATGCTGGTGAAGGCGAGGAAGTGCTCGGCTTTGCGTTCGTAGCGGCGGTGTAGGCGTCGGCATCCGGCGAGCCAGGACATCGTGCGCTCCACGGTCCAGCGGTGGGCGCCCAGGCGGGCCGAGGACTCGATACCTCTGCGGGCGATGCGGTGCCGGATTCCTCGGCTGGATAACCATCGTCGCAGGTGGTTGTAGTCGTAGCCCTTGTCAGCGTGGAGTTTGTGGGGTCTGCGTCGCCGGGGTCCCCGGCGGGAGCGGATCGGCGGTATGCCCTTCACCAGCGGGATCAATGCCTGGCTGTCGTGCGTGTTGGCGCCCGAGATGCCGATGGACAGGGGCAGTCCGGTCCGCTCCGTGATCAAGTGGATCTTTGACCCGTACTTGCCCCGGTCTACAGGATTCGGGCCTGTCAGCTCCCCCTTTTCAGGGCCCGCATGTTGACCGAGTCGATCGCACACCGGGACCAGTCCAGCTCGCCGCGGGATCCGAGTTCATCGAGGACCAGGCGGTGGAGTTTGGCCCACACACGGGCCTTCGTCCACTCGGTGAAGCGTCGATGGGCCGTCGCGCCGGACGGGCCGAACGAGGCGGTCGGCACCTGCTGCCACGTGCAGCCCGAGGTCGCCACGAAGACGATCGCGGCCAGCACTTCACGGTCGCCGTGCCGACGCCGGCCACCACCCTGAGGCCGCGACGGCGCCTCGGGCACCACCTGCTGGAACAGCTCCCACAACTCGTCCGGCACCAGCCGCTCAACGATCTTTGACACGCCACAAGTCTAGTCACCCAAATGAGATGACGTCTTATTGGAGACCACTACCGCATCCCACGAGGCACTCACCGCACCTGGCAGGGCTGCAACCTTGATCTCACCGGGGTCACCATCGACGGTGACATGGACTTCCGCGGCGCGGTGTTCTCCGGCGGCGTGGTGTCCTTCGGCGACGCGACCTTCTCTGGCGGCACAGTGTCCTTCGGCGACGCGACGTTCTCCGGTGGCACAGTGTCCTTTGACGACGCGACGTTCTCCGGCGGTGCGACGTTCCCCGGCGGCATGGTGTCCTTCGACCGTGCGACGTTCTCCGGCAGCGCGGTGTCCTTTGACGACGCGACGTTCTCCGGCGGCAGGGTGTCCTTCGGCGACGCGACGTTCTCCGGTGGCACAGTGTCCTTTGACGACGCGACGTTCTCCGGCGGTGCGACGTTCCCCGGCGGCATGGTGTCCTTCGACCGTGCGACGTTCTCCGGCAGCGCGGTGTCCTTTGACGACGCGACGTTCTCCGGCAGCAGGGTGTCCTTTGACGACGCGACGTTCTCCGGCAGCACAGTGTCCTTCGACCGTGCGGCGTTCTCCGGCAGCGCGGTGTCCTTTCTCGACGCGACGTTCTCCGGCGGCATGGTGCTCTTCGAGCATGCGACGTTCTCCGGCGGCACGGTGCTCTTCGACCGTGCGGCGTTCTCCGGCAGCGCGGTGTCCTTCCTCGACGCGAGGTTCTCCGGCAGCAGGGTGTCCTTCGACGCTTCGGCGTTCTCCGGCGGCACGGTGCCCTTCCACTACGCGAGGTTCTCCGGCGGCCTGGTGTCCTTCGACCGTGCGACGTTCTCTGACGGCCTGATGTCCTTCGACGGCGCGGCGTTCTCTGACGACGTGGTGTCCTTCCTCGACGCGACCGGTTCGATTCCTCCGCTCCAATGATCCAGGGAGGCGAAAACGGTCGTTACGCCTCCCCGGGATTCATCGTCGTGCCAGGCTCCGCGAGCTTTGCGGGGCGGGGCATTCTTCAACTGCACGGGATCGTCTACCAGCGCATCCCCAACTCATCGAGCGCCGCGCGGCGCTCCGGGCTCAGCTTCGCGGCCCTCTTGCGGGTGTTGTCCAAGAACGCCCCGAGCTTGACCAGCTCACCGTCGGCCGGCGACGACCAGGAGCTCGATGACGCCGGGGTCGACCAGATTGTCGACCCCGGATTCCAATGGGGCCAGTACGAGTACGTCACCAACATCGGATTCACTGCCTGACGTACCCCAAGCACGTCAGACGCCAGCATGTAGCTGGAGTAGGAGTCAGCGGCCCAGCCACACTGCGCTCCCCAGGGAACCGGCGATACCGGTCGCCAGAACAAGCACCGTGTACGGGATGCGCTGGACCGTCAGGCGGACCCCGCCGATCCGCAGATCAAGAAAGGGCCGCGGTCCGGTCGTGCGGTGCTTCGTTGCCATGGCTGCTCTCCGGTTCGACTCACTCCCCGAGCGATTCGGGGGTCTGACTTCGAGCTTCGACAGATCCCGACGTTGCGGAAGCGGGAACACCCTGTTCCCGGATATCGGCAACGCACTGCCCCGCAGCACAATCGAGGGCGAGCCGCCGCGCGCCAGGAAAATCAGCCCGACCACATGCAGCGGGGCACCAGAACGCGGCATCATGTAGACCTGGGGTGGGGTGGAGGGGGCGCGCATGGGCGTAGAACCTGGCAATGACGCGGCCCGCCGGTATGCTGCAGCCCTCAAAGCAGCAGTGCAGCCTCTCTTAGAGGCAGGGGTCACACAGAAGCGTCTGGCTGCCGAACTCCACTTCGCCGAATCCACGGTGAGCCGCTTCCTGAACGGAGGGCGGATCGCCCCCAAGACGTTCATCGAAGGCGTGGCGGACTTTGCCACCCGCAGGGGGCAGTCGCTGCCGGACCTCGACAACCTTCTTAAGCTGTGTGAACAGGCTGAGGAAGAAGGCTCGATCACGGTCAGGCTCCGTTACGCCGACGAGCAGATCGAACGGCTCAAAGATGAACTCGCTCATGTGGAGGAGACCGCACGGAACAGCCTCAACGGCGCCGTTCGGGAAGCGATCCAAGGGATGCGCAGCGACACTGCCCAGCAGTTGGCCGGCATGGATCAGCAGCTGCAGGAATTGAACGAGGAACTCACGCAGGAACGGCAGCGCGCGGAAACGGCCGAAGCCGAACGAGACACCCTGCGCACGACAGCAAGCGATCAGCAAAGGCGTTTGGGCAGTGCCAGCGACCTTGTACGTGAGATGAACACCGATCTGGAACGCCAGCAGGAAGAGATACGACTGCTGCGACAAGAGATCAAAGTCCTGCGTGGGCAGGTCGGTCGACTCACCGAAGAGAAGACGGTTCCCGGGGTGTCAACGCAGGCCAGCGCCGCGCATGCCACCTTCCGGACCGGTACCCGCGACGCTGGAGCCCAAATGCCTCCGCTCTGGCAGGCGGCACTGCGCGCCGAGCATGAAAAGAACCGACTGGCGGAAGCCGGCTGGGGGTCGCCGCTACCAGAACAGCCGACCCCTGCAGCCCCCAACCCGACGCTCTCCCCTGCGTCCAGCAAACTATCGACGTTCGCGAAGTTTGCCATAGGCGTTATCTGGCTCATATGTCTTCTTGCCCCTGTCTTTGTCTACTTGAACGGCGCGGCATTCGCAGCTGCATGCGCCTCTGAAAAAGGGCCACCGTGGTGGGGCCTCGCCCCGCTAGCAGTGGCCGATCTCCTATTCACTATTGTTGGCTTGCTTATCATGGTGGCAATCGGCTACTTTTTCCTATTCCTCGCAGAAAGTGAGATCAGCGAAGACGATGATGGAATTAACATCCCCTTTGTTTGTTCCTGTGTGTTCTCTTTTTGGGGCATGATCGTAGGCTTCATTCATTTCTGTGGCGGCCATGTAACCTCGCCGGGCCTGTGGTGGCTGCACACCTTCGGCATCAGCGGCTGAAGCCCGCAACGCAACGGCCTGACGGACTGGAAGTTCCGACCTGCGCCTTGCGGCGGCCGTACGCTCTGCCGCTCTGAACTGAATCGCTATGTCGGGGTCGGCCTCGGCGAGCACTGGCACGGCCGCCACCATCGCCCCCGCATCACTCACCTGGCCGTGGAACGACAGCACCCGCCGGAACCGCTCCGCATCAACCCTGTCTGCACCGCCGCCAGTCGCGACCTTCGTACCGCGTCCGAACCGGTCGCCTCCGTCGTCAGCGCTGCGTACAGCTCGGGGTCACGAATGTCCAAGCACAGCAATCAAGGACCCGGGGCCGCCGAACGAGGTCCCCGCCCCGTCCGCCCGGCGCTACCGTGGTGCTTCTGCCGCATTCCCCGCTGGAGGCACCGATGAGCGACCAGCCGGCCCCCGCCGCCGCCGTCCCGCAGCCGTTGGAGCCCGCGACGGCCGATGCCGTTCGCGCTGTCGCGGCGCAAGCCCGGGAGCGCGCCGACCAGTTCGCCGCGATCCTGGAGGACATCGCCGCCAACGGCCTGCCCGACCCCGAGCAGTGCACCCCGTGGGAAGAGCTGCGTGAGCAGCACCTGGCCCGTCTCGCCAAGCAGAGGCCGGCCGTCGCCTGATGCCCCCTCACCACCGCGGCCGGCGCGCCCGGATCGCCTTCTCCGACGCTGCCGCGAAACAGCTGGGGGCCATCACCTCCGAGACCGAGCTGCACGCCCTCGACCGCGCCCTGGTCGTCGTCAGCGTCGACCCCGAGATCGGCGACCCGCTGCCCGCGACCGCCGGCGCATCACTCCTGCGCCAGTACACCGACGACGTCGAAGCCGTCCGGATCCTGTACTTCGTGACCGCGCTGCGCACCGTCGTGGTCGTCGCATATATCGAGGTCTAGCCCGCGAAAGACCTCCGCGGGGCGCGTGCGTCAGTGGGACCGCAGCATCGCCGCGTGGGCCAAGCCTGGCGACAGCCAGGAGCTGGACAGCGAGTGGGGGGACCAAGTCGTCGACCTCGGATCGCAGTGGGGCCAGTACGAGTACGTCACCAACGTCGGCTTCGCCGCCTGACGCAACTTCCGGTGGGTGCTGCGCTGGCGCCATACGATGATCGCCGTGACCACCCGCCGCACGCTCGGCGCCGGCCCCGAGGCTCCGGCTCAGGGCATCCGCGCCACCCAGGCCGACCTTCTTGACGAGCTCCCCGGGGTCCGCATCGCAGATCTCGGCGAGCTGCGGACCCGCGGGGTCGTTGGACACCTCCCCCCTGCACCACCGAGAACCCGGCGCACCCTGGGAGTAGGTCGCGCAGCCCCTGCCTCGCCCGACACCTCCAGCAGATCTGTCCGTGGAAATCTCTGAGAGCGTTGCAGCTCTATGGGCTGCTGGTATCGGTGTGGCGGCTTCCGCCGTCGCTTCGGTGATCACATCCCGAGCTGCTCGGCAGCAAGCAGAAGTTGGGGCACGAGCCCAGATTGAAGCGGTCAAGATTCAGGCAGCTGAAGCTCACTCACAGGAGAAAAAGCGGCGACAGCAGCGTGTCTACGCCGATTTCCACACAGCAGCGAACATTCTTCGGGCAGCATGCGTAGATGCAGAGTTGACACTGAACAGCATCTCCGACGATGCAGATCCGTCTGAACTCGAAGAAGCAGATGCCACATTCTCTGGCCGTGAGACAGAGATGCTGGATAGAACCAGAGACCTTTGGCACAGCTACGCTGCAATTGGACTTGAAGGCCCAGAATCTGTTGACGATGCAGCCGAAAGCCTTTTTGGAACTTATGACCTCTGGGTCAAATGCATTATTGAATGGGCATCACAGATTTTGGCGGAGAATGTACGGGACCCAGCGAAAGAGGAGGAATTCTACGTGCGATGTTCCGATATTGAAGAAGCAGTGAAGTGTGAGTGGGCGTGTTGGTGGCAGCGGTTGTGCGTCAGCCGTGTTCGGTTGTTGATTGCCTGGTCATGCGCTGTGGGCGTGGGCTGGTCTGCTGTCATGAGGTGACCAAGTGGCTGCCGTTTAGTGGCTGGGGCGGGGCGGGTTGGCTGTCGTGGGGGTGGCTGTTCCTACCGGGGTTCTTTGTAGGCCGGTGCTGTCGGCATACCGCGACGGAGATCTGTCCAGACGCTCCGGGACGAAGCCGAGGGCCGCAGGAAGGCGCACAAGCCTGTCTCGCGGATTCGGCTGCTCACCGACGGGTGCGGCTCCGTGTAGTGGGGCCAGATGTGACGTCGGCCTGATCGTCGGCGCTGGTGCCTTTGGAGGAGCTTCCGGCGAGGATCGTCCCTACCGCTTCCGCTTGTGCCGTGCTGCGTTCCTCGTGCCGCTCTGCGGCCGCTTGGCGTTTGGGTGGATCGAGCGATGAAGCTCTGAGGGTGGCCGCAGGGACGACAAGCTGGCCGTCAGCGCAGCATCAAGCGGCCCGGTGTGCCCTTCGTAACAAATGTCGAGGAGCTCGCGGGTCGGTTGGTCGTAGAGGAAGACGACGCCTCTGGGCAGACCGAGCTGGTGCTTCTTGGCCCGGAGGTAGTCGCGGAGCCTTCTGTCGGTCTCGTCGGGGTCGGCTCCAGCCGGGCGGGTGGCCCACACGAACAGCCAGCCCTCTGCCGGGTCGACGCTGGCCGTGAGCGGCACGGTCAGGCTACGGCCCTTGGGGCTCGGATTGTCGAGGAGTTCATCGCCGTGGCGGGCGAACTTGCGCTGCACGTCGGTTGCCCCAGACAGCAGGGTGGCGCCGATGCTCAGCCATCCAGTGACATTGCGGGACTGCAACTCGTCGACCAGCGGCGCGAGCGGCGATGGCACCATTGCCGGCTTGGGCGCCAGTGCTGAACGCGCGCCGTCGCCCCCTTGGGTGTGGAACCACTGGTCCAGCGCATCGGTTCGGCTGGTCAGGAACGCAGGCTTTCGTGTTCGGTAGCGGCGCAGTTCGGCTGTGGCTGGCTCGGGCAGGAAGGGGAACGCCGCACGTACCTGCACCGGGTCGGGTTCCACCCAAAGGCCAGCCTCGAAGAAGTATAGGAACAGATCCATTTCGTCGGGCGCACGGAACATCACAGTGACGTCGGGGTTACGGCGCCGACGCAGGTACAGCAGGAACTCGGCCGGACGCGCCACCAGTTCGGTGATCAGCTCGAGATCGTGCAGGGACACCGTCCATGGAATGTTGCCCGCGGCCAGCAGGCCGGCCCGCACCAGCTCGGCGGTGGCAGTCAGGACCGTCGATATGTCATCGAGACTGACGGCGATGGTGTGGATCTCACGGATTTGGCTGAGGTCGATCCATCCCTCGTTTTTGCTGCGGAGGCCGCCGTCCCGCTCGATGGCGTCGCGCATGCGCCCGGCCTGTTCGGCTGCTTTGGTGATGATGCCGGTCAGGTCGGTACGGATCCGTGCCGTCTTGCCCCCGCGGGATAGCGCGCTCAAGGCGACGGCCTTGTCCTCCACGATGATGGCGACATCGTCGAGGACGATGAGGTGGTCGCCCTCGGCGCGCTTGGTGTACTTCGACGGGTCGGCGGCCTTGGCTTCATCCTCGCTCGCGGGTAGGTAGTACTCCAACCCGTCCCGGAATCGGGCGCCGGGAAGGACACGCTCCAGCGCGGCGTGTGTGCGGGATTCGAGAAGGTCTCCGCGGTGCTTGGCGTACTGGCTCCACACCGGGGCCGTCTTCTTCAGGTGTTCCTCGAGGTTCTCCCGCACAGCGAACACGTTCAACGCCGGGTGTGGCAGCATCAGACGCCCGTCTGCGCCCACGATAAGTGGCCGCGTTCGCAGTGGGTTCCTTCCGCTGGTGAACGCCTCGACGACATCCATCGGACTGTCCGTCCCCAGGTCCAAGCGGAACCGCTCGACAACGGCCCGGACACACTCTTCGGCCAGGCTCGTATGCGCAACGATGTCGTCGATCGTGACAGTGGCCTGCTCGGCAGGTGGCTCGAACATCGACGTGACGCTGAGCATGGCCTGTTCCGTCAGATGTCTGTCCGCCCGGCCTTCCTCCTCCGCCGCCATCGCGTCCAAGACCGCATTGCCCATCGTCTCGATACGGTCGTTCAGCCTGTCCTGCTGCAGGTCGTGGCAGGCGTCGAGGACGGCTACTGCATCCGTGGCGTCGAAGCCCAGTTGCGCCTGCAGGGCTGCGCGGACGCTCTCAACGCCGTCAAGGAGCGCCAGATTGGTTTCCTCTACCATTTCAGGATATGACGGATTGCGCATCCATACTTCGGCACCCCGAATGAACAAGGACACCATGGCGAGTTTGTCGGTCGGGTCAGCACGTGCGAATGAACGCAGCTGCGCAAGGTAGAGGACCTTGCTCAGTCCCTTCTTCGCGCTGGAGACGAAGTGGCTCATCTCCTGAAATCCGGCATCGGACGCGGCCGCCGTCCCTGTCTCCTGCCGGGCGGTCAGAGCAATCAGCGCCAGCAGTTCGACATAGACCGCGCCCGCTTCCGCAGTGACAGGTATCTCGCCCTCGCGGGCCATCGGCAGGAATTGCTGACGAGCCACCTCGATAAGCCGGATCGCGTCAAACCGCGGCACCTCCACGACGAACTCCTCGATCGCCGCGGTGAAGGCCGCGTCAGCCTCAGACGCAGGGTCGTCGCCAGTGAAGGAGGCCATGAGTGTGGTCATGGTGATCAAGGAATCCGCTATGACCTGCGCGTGCGGATCGAGCACCGGCGTCCCCGACACGGAACGGCGATGTCTCTTGTTGCGCGATTCGCGTCGCTTCGTGCGGGAGCCCATGGGGCACTTCACCACGCAATACGGGCGGCCAGCAAAGGGTTTGGCGTTGCACAGCCTCCACTGGCAAAAGCTGCCTGCGCGAGGCCAGGCGAAGTAGGGGCGGTTTGGCTGTCGTGGGGTGGCTGCTCTTAGGGGTAGACCCGAAGGGCACGGTCAGACCATCACGAGGTTTCGGGGGTGGTGGGGGTGGCTTGGGGCTGGTCGGGTCGGCGGTCGCGGAGTGCTTGGAGGATTTTGGTCTGGTGGTGGTCGGTGGGGGGTGTGGTGTCGGGGGAGGTGTTGAGGTGGGGTGTGAGGCGGGTGTAGAGGTCGGCGTGGGTGAACATGGCGTCGAGGCCGGCCCAGGTGTCGTTGTCGATGAGGGGGAAGGGGAACTGTTGGGGTGGGATGAGTGCGGCCAGGAGCGGGAGGAGCTCCCATCCGTGGTCGAGGCGGTCGCGTAGCCAGGTGCGGAGGCTGGTGGGGTCGGTGTGGCGCCACATCCAGATCAGGGTGTCGTCCTGCTCGGTGATGTCAGAGGCGGGCCGTCCGGCGGCTGGTGTGAGGTGTTCGGCCAGGCGGCCGGTGAGGGCGTCGCGGGCCTGGGCCGCCCACGGTTCCGTGGTCGTCACGTGTTCGGAGGCGGTGTCGTCGGGGTTGGTGGCGCTGTGGAGGGTTCGGGTGGCGAGGACTGCTCCGTCGTAGGTGGCGGCCATAGCGGTTACAGCGGCGGGTCGCTGGTCGGGAGGCAGGTCGAGGAGGAGGCCCGGGGTCAGGGAACGCAGCCGTCGATCGGACCCCAGAATGCCCATCACTTCCGGTTCGGCGGTCAGTTGGCCGTAGTTGTCGGCCATGGCCTGGAGCAGCGCGGCCGCGGGTACCGGGATGCCGTCGGCGCGCAGTTGGTCGATGCGTCGGACGATGCGGTGGGTGTCGTCTCTGAGCCGGGCCAGCAACTGTGCGGCCTCATCGCCCTCAGCTCCTGATGCCAGTTGGGCGAGGGCCTGCTGGAAGACGGCTTCTGGGAGGTCGTCGGCGGGGACGGTGAAGACGATATACCGGTCGAAGTAGTCCTGGCTGCCGATCCCGCGTCGGCGGGCCGTGGCACGGGGGTCGCTGCCGTTGCCGACGGCCTGCTGGACTGCGGGGAACAGCAGGGCCAGTAGTGCGAGCATGCCGTCGAGGTTGTCCTGGGCCACGCCGGCCTGGCGCAGGCGTTCCTTCCATCGTTCGGCGTGTTCACCGGGTCTGGAGTCGCGGTGCAGCGCCGGGTCGGTGCTGGTGCCGGTCAGTTCGGCGCGGTGGCGTCCCAGCATCCGGTAGGCGCCGGGCTCGCTGGTCCGCAGGAAGGTGACGATCAGGAAGTCGACGATGTCGACCTCCCCGGCCAGAGAGCCGAGCGTCGCGCCGGCCTGGCCGAAGTAGCGTTTGATGGACCGCGGGGTCCTCAGCCGGTCCTGAAGGTGCCGGAAGTACGCCTCGGAGAAGCGCCGTTCCTGGTCCGGAGTCATGGACACCTGGTGGGAGTCCAGCAGGGAGTTGAGGAGTCGATTGGTCATGGCGGTGATGTCGCGGTCGCGGAAGGCCGGGAGGTCGAGCCGGACCTGGATGAGCTTCTCCAGGAATTCCTGGGCGCGCTGGTCGTTCGAGCCGACCAGGTCGGTCCGTTTCAGGACGTCCAGGAGGGTCTGTTCGTCGAAGCTGATCAGGTAGTACACGTTCGGCAGGTGGCCGACCAGGCGGATGAGCTTGAAGACGACCAGCAGTTCCTCGGGGGTGAGCCGGTCCAGATCGTCCATGATCATCAGGACCGGCAAGGCTGCCTGTCGCAGGGCCGCTTCGGCGGTGTGCTTGGCGGCCGAGGCGCTGGTGTCTCCGGCTATCCGGTCGGCTACGTGGTTGATCAGCTCTGAGGAGTCCAGGCCGAGCAATCCCGTGAGCTTGCCCAGTGGACTGATCGACTGGCCAAACGCCCCGATTTTCCCGCGTAGCTCGGACCACTGGTTCCCGCTGGGGAGGGCGGCGCGGATCTCGCTGAACAGGGCCAGCGTCAGGGATTCGAGGTCCGAGTACATCCACGGGTTCAGTTCAGCGACCGACCACCGGGTGGTGTTGGTGGCGCCGACCGTGTTCTTGAGATGCTGGATCGTCATCTGCAGGACGGATGACTTGCCAGAGCCCCAGGGGCCGATGAGTGCGAGGACTCCGGACTCGCTCTGCTCGCGCACCTGGTGGAGAAGTTCGACGGCATGCCGGGCGTACTGCTGGCGCCCCAGCAGGTCAGGAGCGTCGGCGCTCCCGTCGACGGGGTCATCGTTGAAGAAGCGTTCACCGGGCATCGGCCCATCCTGCCCGACAGCGCAGCTGCTTCGGCCTGGGATCGGTGACGACGTGCAGACCGGCTGCTGTCATGGGGTGACCGGGTGGCTGTCACGGTGTGGTTAGCAGGTCGTGGTCCCGGCTGCGTTGGGTTTGCCTGTTTCTGTGCGGGTGGGCGGCCGGGGCGGTGGGGTTGGCCTTGTGACGGTTTCGGGGACCCCGGTGGGGGAGGCGGTGTCGGGTCCGGCTGGTTCGGCGGAGGCTGGGCGGGTGGAGCGGGTGGTGGTGGTGCGGCGGCTGCTGGCGGTGGACCGGGGTGAGGGTGGTCTGTCGGCGTTGCATGTGCGGATCGCGGCCGGTTTGGCGGGGGTGACGGAGCGGACGGTGTGGCGGTGGCTGGCTGAGGGTCGCGAGGGGCGGGTGGAGGCGCGGCCGCGGCAGGGCGGGTTCACGGTGGGCGACGCCTTGTGGGAGGTGCTCACCCAGTCCGGCGGGAACGTCGCCGAGTTGCGCCGCAGGATGCTCCGGGCGCAGGACGAGGGCGTGCTGGAGCGCTGGGGTGTCGAGGTGGTGCCGTCGTTGGCGACGCTGCACCGTGCGGTCAAGGACGAGTTGCGGGCGGGCCGGGTGCTTCAGGTCGCCCGCGTGGCGTCGGGCCGGGTGGAGCCGAGCCGGTACGACCGGGCACTGGCCGAACTCGGTTTCATAGATGGTGCGAACGGTCCGCCGGTGGTGGACGGCCCGGATACCGAGCTGTCCGGTACGGATGGTGAGGAACGGTCCGGCGTGGTGAAGGGTGCTGCGCGTGTCCGGGTGTCGGGTGGGGTGCGTCTGTACGCGCCGGGGGCGCGGCTGGTGTCCACGCGGCAGGTGGCCGCCGTGGTGGAGGCGGTGGGGCACACGGTCGCCGCGCGGGGGATCGGCTGCGTGTACGGGGACACGGGGCTGGGGAAGACGGTCGCGGTCGAGCAGGCTCTGCATCTGCTGCCCGGCCGGGTGCCGGTGTGGCGGGCGGTGGTGGGGGTCGGGCCCGGGCTGCCGCAGGTGCGGGCTGCGTTGTGCGAGGCGCTGGGGCTGCCGTCGGGGTCTTTGACCCACCGAGCCGGACCGGCCGACCAGGCGCTGGCGGAGGCGCTGGCCGAGCCGGGTGTGCTGTTCCTCGACGACGCGCAGCGTCTGTCGCCGCCGGTGCTGGACTACCTGCGGCAGCTGTGGGATTCGCCGGACTGTGCGGCTGCCCTGGTGCTGTGCGGGGCCGGCAGCGAGCGGGCGCTGGCCCGGGCAGCGGCGATGCGCTCGAGGGTCCTGACCTGGCACCAGGTCAGCCGCCTCGACACGAAGGACGTGCCGCGGACGCTGGGTCTGTTCCACCCGGTGTGGGAGGACGCTGATCCGGCCGATCTGGTGCGGGCGGATGAGCAGACCGCCCGCGGCAACTTCCGTACCTGGGCGAAGATCACCTCGCATGTCTGCGCCGCCCGGGGCCGCGACCTCGGCGCGGGTGTGGATCGGGACGCGATCGACCAGGCCTGCGCCCGGCTCGGCCCCTACCCATGACGGCCCCTCTCACATGCCCGGAGCACACAGGTTCCGACGGCAGAGAACCTCACCCCTCTCGGCGAGGAGGAGAAGCGGCGCGATGACGGACAGCAGACTGCAGGACACCAACGGCGGTCAGGGCGTTGACGCGGGAGGGCAGTGGCTGCCACCGCCGGGGGATCCGGAGGGTGTGCTCGGGAAGCAGTCGCTGGTTGCGCTGCGGGCGCCTGCGGTGCGTCGCCTGCTGGCGCTGCGGGCCCGGGGCGGTCTTTCGCGGCAGCACGTGCGGCTGGCGGGGGAGTGCCTGGGGGCATCGGAGCGCACGGTGTGGCGGTGGCTGGCCGAGGCGTCCCAGAGCCCTGCGGCGGCTGCGCACCCCGGAGCCCGCCACACGAGCAGGTTCGAGATCACCGCGGAGATCCGGGTGCTGCTGGCGTACTGGCACGGCAACGCCTCCGCAGTCCACCGCCAGCTCATGGAGCGCGCCGCGGCCGAGGCCGGAGACGTACGCGCGCAAACGTCCGGCGCTGCCGTGCCCGTCCCACCCGGCCTGGTGGCTGTTCCGGGCGGGGCAGCCCTGTCGCAGGTGCCGCTGCTGGATCCGGTCCCGTCCCTGTCGACGTTCCTGCGCGCGCTGCGCCGTGACCTGACGGCGGGGGAGCGCGCCGGGTTCGCCACCGGACCGGAGGCAGCACGCGCCCATGACGTATTCGGCAAGCGACCGCTGTCATGGCGCAACTACGCCTGGGAGACCGACCACGTCCAAGCCCCGCTGCTGGTCGATACCGACGGCGACCTGGTGCGCCCGTGGATCACCTGGTTCATCGACACCGCCACCAAGGTCATCACCGGCACCGCTGTCACCCCGGGCCATCCCTCCCGCGCGTCGGTACTGGCCGCCTTGCGCGCCGCAGTGGTGCGCGACGAGCCCTACGGCCCCGCCGGAGGAGTGCCGGAGCTGGTGAGGATGGACCGGGGCAAGGACTTCCTGTCGGCCGCCGTCACCACCGCGCTCGGCGCGAGGTCAGCGTGGTCAGGGCCGGCAGGCTGATCCATTCTGCGGTGTCCGCAGCGGCCTGCCGTGTCCGCGGTGGGGTGTGGTCGTCCTGGCTCAGGACGGCGCCTGCGTCGGCCATGTCGTAGCCGGTGCGTGCCAGGGCCCGCTCGAGGGCGGCGGAAAGCTTGGGTTGGTGGCAGACCAGGTAGAGGCGCACGCCGGTACGGGCGCGCAGGGCAAGCAGGTCGTCCAGGCTGCGGGCCGACAGGAGGTGTGCGCGCAGCACGGTCAGGCGGCTGACGGGCAGCGCCAGGATCCAGGCTGCGGCGAGAGTCCAGGCCGGGGCGGGGTGGGTGGCGCGGTAGCCGGGGACGGGTGTGGTCTTGCCGAGGGCGTCGAGGAGGTTGTGGGCGAGGGTGAGCGTGGAATCGGTGCCGGGGGTGGGGTGGATGGTGGCGCGGCCGGCTGCCGGGTGGTGCATGGTCAGGGCGGCGCGGGTGTGGGCGGCGTCGTCGCCGGGGTCGAAAACCACCACCGGGGGCGGCGGGTGGGGGCAGGTGAGCACGGTCAGGCGCTCTGGTGGGTGCGGAGTTTGCTGGAGGCCTGGCGCAGCAGGTCTTCGTCGGCACGGAGGCGGCCGCTGGCGGAGGTTCCGGGTGGAGGGGCGGGTACGGGAGACGGTTGTATGCCGGTCATGCGAGGCGGCTGAAGGCCCAGCGCAGCAATTCCCGGTCCGCCCGGGGCCGGCCGGTGCGGGCGAGTGCGGTACGGGTGTGGGCGGTCAGCTGGGCCCAGGCGCGGAAGTTGCCGTGGGCTGCGTGTTGGTCGGCGAAGGTGATGTCGTCGGGGTCGGTGTCGGCCCAGATCGGGTGGAAGAAGGGGATGGCTTCGAGGACCTCGCCGGGGGTGAGGCGGGTGAAGTGCTGCCAGATGAAGATGCGGGAGGAGAGCATCGGTTCGCGGCGCAGCACTGTGTGGCAGCCCTCGCCGCCGACGAAGATGATGGCGAGCTGGGTTGAGGGTTCGTCCCACAGGTAGCGGAAGTATTCGAATGCTTCCCCGTTGAGCCATTGGGCCTCGTCGACGAGGAAGGTTCGGGGGCGTTCGGCCAGGGCAGTTTTCAGCAGGCGGTCGAACTCGCTGGGGTGGCGCGGTGGTTCACCGGCCAGATCGAGGGCCGTGAACAGTTCGTAGCGCACGGCCCGGGCGGTGGGGCGGGCGCGGAAGGTGACCCGTCGGACGTCCTCGCCCGGTTCCAGTTCGCGCAGGCAGGTGTTGACGGCGAGGGTCTTGCCGTGGCCGGCGCCGCCGTGGATGCACATCATGGCGCGTGCGGCGACGGTGTCGGTGATGTTCTCCCGTGCGGTGAGCAGGGCGCGGGTGGTGACGACGGCTGCGTCGGGCAGGTCGACGTACTGGTAGGTGGCCGCGGTCATCAGGCGTCTCCTGCGGATCGGGAGTCGGGCTCCGGCACAACGTCCGCCGACGGGTCGGCTGGAACGGAGGCGGGCGGGGGCGGTGCTGTGCCGGCAGCGAGGGCGGGCGGGGTGCGCCAGTGCGCCGGAGGCGGGGCGGGCGGGATCAGGTCGGGCAGTGCCAGCCGTGCGACGTCGGTGTAGTCGGCGGCGGCGAGTTCGCGGTCGGCCTGGGCGGCCGTGACGGCTCCCAGCCGCTGGGCGGGCTCCGCACTGGTGGTGGGGGCGAATCGCTGGCGGCGCAGGCGTTCGGCGGCCTTCGCGTCGGCGCGCAGGCGCCGGGCGCGCTCCGCGCGTGCCTCGCGCAGCGCCTGCAGTTGCTCGGGGGTGGCCGCGTCCGCGAGGTGCGCCGGGCCGAGGTGGCGGCCTCGGGCGTCGCAGACCTCGATCTCGTGGTCGTGATGGGGCATGTAGCGCACACGGACCTGGCGGCCGGCCTGGCCGGTCATCCACGCGGCGGTGTAGGTGCGGCCGCGCCAGCTCACGCCGTGGCTGGTCAGCTTCCGGGGCCGGCCGTCGTCCTCGAGGGTGAAGGCCCACAGGTCGGCGGCGGGGATGTCGGTGACGGGGGTCGGATCGGCCTGCCACGCCTCCAGTGGCGTACGGCCCGACAGGGCTTTCGGGCGGTGCGCGGTGTTCCACCAGTTCGTCCACGTCAGGACCTCCGCGGTGAAGTCCTGGAACGACAGGGCGGACACCGCCCCAGCAGTACGTCCGCGCCGTTCCGAGCGGGGCCCGGTGGGCCCGGCGGTGTAGCCGGGCAGGGCTGCGAACAGCATCCGGTCCGCGGCCCGGTTGAGGTTCTCCACCGTTCCCTTCAGATGCGGGCTGTAGGCGGGCAGGTCCTTGACCGTCACTCCCATCGCGCCGAGCGCGGTGGTGACGGCGGCCGACAGGAAGTCCTTGCCCCGGTCCATCCTCACCAGCTCCGGCACTCCTCCGGCGGGGCCGTAGGGCTCGTCGCGCACCACTGCGGCGCGCAAGGCGGCCAGTACCGACGCGCGGGAGGGATGGCCCGGGGTGACAGCGGTGCCGGTGATGACCTTGGTGGCGGTGTCGATGAACCAGGTGATCCACGGGCGCACCAGGTCGCCGTCGGTATCGACCAGCAGCGGGGCTTGGACGTGGTCGGTCTCCCAGGCGTAGTTGCGCCATGACAGCGGTCGCTTGCCGAATACGTCATGGGCGCGTGCTGCCTCCGGTCCGGTGGCGAACCCGGCGCGCTCCCCCGCCGTCAGGTCACGGCGCAGCGCGCGCAGGAACGTCGACAGGGACGGGACCGGATCCAGCAGCGGCACCTGCGACAGGGCTGCCCCGCCCGGAACAGCCACCAGGCCGGGTGGGACGGGCACGGCAGCGCCGGACGTTTGCGCGCGTACGTCTCCGGCCTCGGCCGCGGCGCGCTCCATGAGCTGGCGGTGGACTGCGGAGGCGTTGCCGTGCCAGTACGCCAGCAGCACCCGGATCTCCGCGGTGATCTCGAACCTGCTCGTGTGGCGGGCTCCGGGGTGCGCAGCCGCCGCAGGGCTCTGGGACGCCTCGGCCAGCCACCGCCACACCGTGCGCTCCGATGCCCCCAGGCACTCCCCCGCCAGCCGCACGTGCTGCCGCGAAAGACCGCCCCGGGCCCGCAGCGCCAGCAGGCGACGCACCGCAGGCGCCCGCAGCGCAACCAGCGACTGCTTCCCGAGCACACCCTCCGGATCCCCCGGCGGTGGCAGCCACTGCCCTCCCGCGTCAACGCCCTGACCGCCGTTGGTGTCCTGCAGTCTGCTGTCCGTCATCGCGCCGCTTCTCCTCCTCGCCGAGAGGGGTGAGGTTCTCTGCCGTCGGAACCTGTGTGCTCCGGGCATGTGAGAGGGGCCGTCATGGGTAGGGGCCGAGCCGGGCGCAGGCCTGGTCGATCGCGTCCCGATCCACACCCGCGCCGAGGTCGCGGCCCCGGGCGGCGCAGACATGCGAGGTGATCTTCGCCCAGGTACGGAAGTTGCCGCGGGCGGTCTGCTCATCCGCCCGCACCAGATCGGCCGGATCAGCGTCCTCCCACACCGGGTGGAACAGACCCAGCGTCCGCGGCACGTCCTTCGTGTCGAGGCGGCTGACCTGGTGCCAGGTCAGGACCCTCGAGCGCATCGCCGCTGCCCGGGCCAGCGCCCGCTCGCTGCCGGCCCCGCACAGCACCAGGGCAGCCGCACAGTCCGGCGAATCCCACAGCTGCCGCAGGTAGTCCAGCACCGGCGGCGACAGACGCTGCGCGTCGTCGAGGAACAGCACACCCGGCTCGGCCAGCGCCTCCGCCAGCGCCTGGTCGGCCGGTCCGGCTCGGTGGGTCAAAGACCCCGACGGCAGCCCCAGCGCCTCGCACAACGCAGCCCGCACCTGCGGCAGCCCGGGCCCGACCCCCACCACCGCCCGCCACACCGGCACCCGGCCGGGCAGCAGATGCAGAGCCTGCTCGACCGCGACCGTCTTCCCCAGCCCCGTGTCCCCGTACACGCAGCCGATCCCCCGCGCGGCGACCGTGTGCCCCACCGCCTCCACCACGGCGGCCACCTGCCGCGTGGACACCAGCCGCGCCCCCGGCGCGTACAGACGCACCCCACCCGACACCCGGACACGCGCAGCACCCTTCACCACGCCGGACCGTTCCTCACCATCCGTACCGGACAGCTCGGTATCCGGGCCGTCCACCACCGGCGGACCGTTCGCACCATCTATGAAACCGAGTTCGGCCAGTGCCCGGTCGTACCGGCTCGGCTCCACCCGGCCCGACGCCACGCGGGCGACCTGAAGCACCCGGCCCGCCCGCAACTCGTCCTTGACCGCACGGTGCAGCGTCGCCAACGACGGCACCACCTCGACACCCCAGCGCTCCAGCACGCCCTCGTCCTGCGCCCGGAGCATCCTGCGGCGCAACTCGGCGACGTTCCCGCCGGACTGGGTGAGCACCTCCCACAAGGCGTCGCCCACCGTGAACCCGCCCTGCCGCGGCCGCGCCTCCACCCGCCCCTCGCGACCCTCAGCCAGCCACCGCCACACCGTCCGCTCCGTCACCCCCGCCAAACCGGCCGCGATCCGCACATGCAACGCCGACAGACCACCCTCACCCCGGTCCACCGCCAGCAGCCGCCGCACCACCACCACCCGCTCCACCCGCCCAGCCTCCGCCGAACCAGCCGGACCCGACACCGCCTCCCCCACCGGGGTCCCCGAAACCGTCACAAGGCCAACCCCACCGCCCCGGCCGCCCACCCGCACAGAAACAGGCAAACCCAACGCAGCCGGGACCACGACCTGCTAACCACACCGTGACAGCCACCCGGTCACCCCATGACAGCAGCCGGTCTGCACGTCGTCACCGATCCCAGGCCGAAGCAGCTGCGCTGTCGGGCAGGATGGGCCGATGCCCGGTGAACGCTTCTTCAACGATGACCCCGTCGACGGGAGCGCCGACGCTCCTGACCTGCTGGGGCGCCAGCAGTACGCCCGGCATGCCGTCGAACTTCTCCACCAGGTGCGCGAGCAGAGCGAGTCCGGAGTCCTCGCACTCATCGGCCCCTGGGGCTCTGGCAAGTCATCCGTCCTGCAGATGACGATCCAGCATCTCAAGAACACGGTCGGCGCCACCAACACCACCCGGTGGTCGGTCGCTGAACTGAACCCGTGGATGTACTCGGACCTCGAATCCCTGACGCTGGCCCTGTTCAGCGAGATCCGCGCCGCCCTCCCCAGCGGGAACCAGTGGTCCGAGCTACGCGGGAAAATCGGGGCGTTTGGCCAGTCGATCAGTCCACTGGGCAAGCTCACGGGATTGCTCGGCCTGGACTCCTCAGAGCTGATCAACCACGTAGCCGACCGGATAGCCGGAGACACCAGCGCCTCGGCCGCCAAGCACACCGCCGAAGCGGCCCTGCGACAGGCAGCCTTGCCGGTCCTGATGATCATGGACGATCTGGACCGGCTCACCCCCGAGGAACTGCTGGTCGTCTTCAAGCTCATCCGCCTGGTCGGCCACCTGCCGAACGTGTACTACCTGATCAGCTTCGACGAACAGACCCTCCTGGACGTCCTGAAACGGACCGACCTGGTCGGCTCGAACGACCAGCGCGCCCAGGAATTCCTGGAGAAGCTCATCCAGGTCCGGCTCGACCTCCCGGCCTTCCGCGACCGCGACATCACCGCCATGACCAATCGACTCCTCAACTCCCTGCTGGACTCCCACCAGGTGTCCATGACTCCGGACCAGGAACGGCGCTTCTCCGAGGCGTACTTCCGGCACCTTCAGGACCGGCTGAGGACCCCGCGGTCCATCAAACGCTACTTCGGCCAGGCCGGCGCGACGCTCGGCTCTCTGGCCGGGGAGGTCGACATCGTCGACTTCCTGATCGTCACCTTCCTGCGGACCAGCGAGCCCGGCGCCTACCGGATGCTGGGACGCCACCGC
This sequence comes from Streptomyces aurantiacus, assembly GCF_027107535.1. Lineage (NCBI taxonomy): Bacteria > Bacillati > Actinomycetota > Actinomycetes > Kitasatosporales > Streptomycetaceae > Streptomyces > Streptomyces sp. Qhu-G9. The sequence continues at coordinate 186,896 of NZ_CP114282.1, forward strand.
GCCGAACTGACCGGCACCAGCACCGACCCGGCGCTGCACCGCGACTCCAGACCCGGTGAACACGCCGAACGATGGAAGGAACGCCTGCGCCAGGCCGGCGTGGCCCAGGACAACCTCGACGGCATGCTCGCACTACTGGCCCTGCTGTTCCCCGCAGTCCAGCAGGCCGTCGGCAACGGCAGCGACCCCCGTGCCACGGCCCGCCGACGCGGGATCGGCAGCCAGGACTACTTCGACCGGTATATCGTCTTCACCGTCCCCGCCGACGACCTCCCAGAAGCCGTCTTCCAGCAGGCCCTCGCCCAACTGGCATCAGGAGCTGAGGGCGATGAGGCCGCACAGTTGCTGGCCCGGCTCAGAGACGACACCCACCGCATCGTCCGACGCATCGACCAACTGCGCGCCGACGGCATCCCGGTACCCGCGGCCGCGCTGCTCCAGGCCATGGCCGACAACTACGGCCAACTGACCGCCGAACCGGAAGTGATGGGCATTCTGGGGTCCGATCGACGGCTGCGTTCCCTGACCCCGGGCCTCCTCCTCGACCTGCCTCCCGACCAGCGACCCGCCGCTGTAACCGCTATGGCCGCCACCTACGACGGAGCAGTCCTCGCCACCCGAACCCTCCACAGCGCCACCAACCCCGACGACACCGCCTCCGAACACGTGACGACCACGGAACCGTGGGCGGCCCAGGCCCGCGACGCCCTCACCGGCCGCCTGGCCGAACACCTCACACCAGCCGCCGGACGGCCCGCCTCTGACATCACCGAGCAGGACGACACCCTGATCTGGATGTGGCGCCACACCGACCCCACCAGCCTCCGCACCTGGCTACGCGACCGCCTCGACCACGGATGGGAGCTCCTCCCGCTCCTGGCCGCACTCATCCCACCCCAACAGTTCCCCTTCCCCCTCATCGACAACGACACCTGGGCCGGCCTCGACGCCATGTTCACCCACGCCGACCTCTACACCCGCCTCACACCCCACCTCAACACCTCCCCCGACACCACACCCCCCACCGACCACCACCAGACCAAAATCCTCCAAGCACTCCGCGACCGCCGACCCGACCAGCCCCAAGCCACCCCCACCACCCCCGAAACCTCGTGATGGTCTGACCGTGCCCTTCGGGTCTACCCCTAAGAGCAGCCACCCCACGACAGCCAAACCGCCCCTACTTCGCCTGGCCTCGCGCAGGCAGCTTTTGCCAGTGGAGGCTGTGCAACGCCAAACCCTTTGCTGGCCGCCCGTATTGCGTGGTGAAGTGCCCCATGGGCTCCCGCACGAAGCGACGCGAATCGCGCAACAAGAGACATCGCCGTTCCGTGTCGGGGACGCCGGTGCTCGATCCGCACGCGCAGGTCATAGCGGATTCCTTGATCACCATGACCACACTCATGGCCTCCTTCACTGGCGACGACCCTGCGTCTGAGGCTGACGCGGCCTTCACCGCGGCGATCGAGGAGTTCGTCGTGGAGGTGCCGCGGTTTGACGCGATCCGGCTTATCGAGGTGGCTCGTCAGCAATTCCTGCCGATGGCCCGCGAGGGCGAGATACCTGTCACTGCGGAAGCGGGCGCGGTCTATGTCGAACTGCTGGCGCTGATTGCTCTGACCGCCCGGCAGGAGACAGGGACGGCGGCCGCGTCCGATGCCGGATTTCAGGAGATGAGCCACTTCGTCTCCAGCGCGAAGAAGGGACTGAGCAAGGTCCTCTACCTTGCGCAGCTGCGTTCATTCGCACGTGCTGACCCGACCGACAAACTCGCCATGGTGTCCTTGTTCATTCGGGGTGCCGAAGTATGGATGCGCAATCCGTCATATCCTGAAATGGTAGAGGAAACCAATCTGGCGCTCCTTGACGGCGTTGAGAGCGTCCGCGCAGCCCTGCAGGCGCAACTGGGCTTCGACGCCACGGATGCAGTAGCCGTCCTCGACGCCTGCCACGACCTGCAGCAGGACAGGCTGAACGACCGTATCGAGACGATGGGCAATGCGGTCTTGGACGCGATGGCGGCGGAGGAGGAAGGCCGGGCGGACAGACATCTGACGGAACAGGCCATGCTCAGCGTCACGTCGATGTTCGAGCCACCTGCCGAGCAGGCCACTGTCACGATCGACGACATCGTTGCGCATACGAGCCTGGCCGAAGAGTGTGTCCGGGCCGTTGTCGAGCGGTTCCGCTTGGACCTGGGGACGGACAGTCCGATGGATGTCGTCGAGGCGTTCACCAGCGGAAGGAACCCACTGCGAACGCGGCCACTTATCGTGGGCGCAGACGGGCGTCTGATGCTGCCACACCCGGCGTTGAACGTGTTCGCTGTGCGGGAGAACCTCGAGGAACACCTGAAGAAGACGGCCCCGGTGTGGAGCCAGTACGCCAAGCACCGCGGAGACCTTCTCGAATCCCGCACACACGCCGCGCTGGAGCGTGTCCTTCCCGGCGCCCGATTCCGGGACGGGTTGGAGTACTACCTACCCGCGAGCGAGGATGAAGCCAAGGCCGCCGACCCGTCGAAGTACACCAAGCGCGCCGAGGGCGACCACCTCATCGTCCTCGACGATGTCGCCATCATCGTGGAGGACAAGGCCGTCGCCTTGAGCGCGCTATCCCGCGGGGGCAAGACGGCACGGATCCGTACCGACCTGACCGGCATCATCACCAAAGCAGCCGAACAGGCCGGGCGCATGCGCGACGCCATCGAGCGGGACGGCGGCCTCCGCAGCAAAAACGAGGGATGGATCGACCTCAGCCAAATCCGTGAGATCCACACCATCGCCGTCAGTCTCGATGACATATCGACGGTCCTGACTGCCACCGCCGAGCTGGTGCGGGCCGGCCTGCTGGCCGCGGGCAACATTCCATGGACGGTGTCCCTGCACGATCTCGAGCTGATCACCGAACTGGTGGCGCGTCCGGCCGAGTTCCTGCTGTACCTGCGTCGGCGCCGTAACCCCGACGTCACTGTGATGTTCCGTGCGCCCGACGAAATGGATCTGTTCCTATACTTCTTCGAGGCTGGCCTTTGGGTGGAACCCGACCCGGTGCAGGTACGTGCGGCGTTCCCCTTCCTGCCCGAGCCAGCCACAGCCGAACTGCGCCGCTACCGAACACGAAAGCCTGCGTTCCTGACCAGCCGAACCGATGCGCTGGACCAGTGGTTCCACACCCAAGGGGGCGACGGCGCGCGTTCAGCACTGGCGCCCAAGCCGGCAATGGTGCCATCGCCGCTCGCGCCGCTGGTCGACGAGTTGCAGTCCCGCAATGTCACTGGATGGCTGAGCATCGGCGCCACCCTGCTGTCTGGGGCAACCGACGTGCAGCGCAAGTTCGCCCGCCACGGCGATGAACTCCTCGACAATCCGAGCCCCAAGGGCCGTAGCCTGACCGTGCCGCTCACGGCCAGCGTCGACCCGGCAGAGGGCTGGCTGTTCGTGTGGGCCACCCGCCCGGCTGGAGCCGACCCCGACGAGACCGACAGAAGGCTCCGCGACTACCTCCGGGCCAAGAAGCACCAGCTCGGTCTGCCCAGAGGCGTCGTCTTCCTCTACGACCAACCGACCCGCGAGCTCCTCGACATTTGTTACGAAGGGCACACCGGGCCGCTTGATGCTGCGCTGACGGCCAGCTTGTCGTCCCTGCGGCCACCCTCAGAGCTTCATCGCTCGATCCACCCAAACGCCAAGCGGCCGCAGAGCGGCACGAGGAACGCAGCACGGCACAAGCGGAAGCGGTAGGGACGATCCTCGCCGGAAGCTCCTCCAAAGGCACCAGCGCCGACGATCAGGCCGACGTCACATCTGGCCCCACTACACGGAGCCGCACCCGTCGGTGAGCAGCCGAATCCGCGAGACAGGCTTGTGCGCCTTCCTGCGGCCCTCGGCTTCGTCCCGGAGCGTCTGGACAGATCTCCGTCGCGGTATGCCGACAGCACCGGCCTACAAAGAACCCCGGTAGGAACAGCCACCCCCACGACAGCCAACCCGCCCCGCCCCAGCCACTAAACGGCAGCCACTTGGTCACCTCATGACAGCAGACCAGCCCACGCCCACAGCGCATGACCAGGCAATCAACAACCGAACACGGCTGACGCACAACCGCTGCCACCAACACGCCCACTCACAGACGCTCGGCATCGAACCCGCCGCGGAGGGCGAGGCGGCCGGGCCGGTACGGCGGTCGCAGGACGAACGCTGGAACACCAACCTCGCCGCCGCCCGCCAGTTCCGGGACCGCGAAGGCCACCTGCGGCCCGCCCGCAAGCACGTCGAAATGATCAACGTGGGCGGTGGTGGGGAGGGCGATCAGGAGGCCGTGAAGCTCGGGGCATGGCTCGACAACACCCGCCGAAGGGCCGCCAAGCTCAGCCCGGACCGGCGAGCAGCACTCGACGTCCTCGGCATGCGCTGGTAGCTGCCGCGGCGCCCCGCGGGGTATACGGGGCGCCGTGGCTGTCCGAATCGGGACCTGTTGCAGTTTATTGGCTTATTTCGGAGAGGAACCAGCCATGGTCTCTGTCACTGCTGAGCGGCGTCGGTGGCGAGATGCCAGACAATGCGGGCGAGGGTGTAGAGGGCGGGTCCCCAGCGGCGTGCGGTCGTCGCGATCCGCTGCTTCATGCGGGCGGGGCGCTGCTGCTGTTCGGAGTCGTCGTTGGAGTGATCGGACTTGTCCTGAGGTGCTTCGTTCGAGGTCATGTAATTAGTGCGTCGCGTCCGAGTTCGGACGTCCGGGAACTCGGACATCGAAGTCAACGTCCCTGCTGGCAAGGGATATCCGAGATGCTCTGAGCTATCCGAGATGTCTCAGACGTGCTCGTATTTGGATGCGGGCCTGGTAGGAGATGCGCCTGACTCGCTCATGCGACGGGCAAGGGGGCTGCATGCATCAGGTAGATGCTTTCGACGACTCGTGGACGGCATTCCGCGCAGATCTGCGTGCGTTGCACGAGGACGCTGGCAAGCCCAAGTGGGAGACAGTACACAAGGGATCTGGAGTGGCCCGCGCTACAGCGAACAGTTATGTCCGCCCCGGGTCGGGGCGTGTCGGCAACGGCGAGTGGGCGCCTGTGGGAAAGGTCATTGCGGCTCTGGTGGAGTATGCCGACAGGAACGGGCGGACTGGGCAGATCAGCGTTCAGCAGCGAGATCTGAAGCAATGGGAGCGGCGCTGGACCGCGCTGGACACGAAGGGATCGGGGCATCGACCAGCGCCACCGCGTACGGTTCCGCAGGCGCAGCCGGTCGGGGTAGGGATGATGGGCGGGTGGGACGGCGCGGGAGACGTGGTGCTCTCGCCGGAGGTATCAGCGGAGTTCGCGACGTGGGCGGCTAACCACCCTCACCTTGATGGACTCGCCGACGTCGTCGCACGCGCTGGCGCGCAGGGCTTCCCCCGGCAGGCGTCGAGCCTTACCGGGGAACTTGTTGCCCGCGCCTCTACAGCTCTGGGTCCAGGGCATCCGGCGACGCTGGCGGCTCGCCACGCTCACAGTTACTGGGTGGGGCAAGCCGGCGATATCCGAAGTGCTTTGGAGACGGTCAGTGCCCTCTACGAGGATTGTGTTCAGTATCTGGGACCAGTGCATGATCTGACTCTGCTGGCCCGTCTGCGTCAGGCAGCTTGGCTGCATCACAACGGTCTGGGGCAAGAGAGTCGGCGTGCGTATGCCGAGCTTGCTCGTCTCAGTCCTGCGCCATCCGATGGACGGTTCGTTCTCCTTTCCCGGCTCGGTCGGGCGCAGGCGCTCGCCGCGACCGGTCAGCATGAGGAAGCACGCGACCAGCTTGCAGAGCTCCTTGATCCCGTCGGCTATACCTTCGGCTCCCATCATCCCGTCACTTTGCAGGCCCGCAGCGCTCATGCCGATGCCACTGGCCGCGCAGGCCAACCGAGCGCTGCATACGTGCTACTTGCTGATCTGGTTCGCGCTGCGACGCAGCACTTCGACTCTGTGCATCCCGAGGTTCTGCGGCTGCGCAGCGGCCAAGTTTTCTGGAGCTGGCGAGTTGAACCGCTGAAGGAGGCCCTACGTCAAGCTCGTGCACTCAACAGGGACTGCACCCGCCAGCTGGGGGAGAACCATCCCGACACTCTCACCGCCCGGTATCTGCTGGGCAAAGTCCTCTATGACACCGACCGCAGCGAAGCACGGTCGTTGATGGCTACCGTCCACGTAGGCCGTGAGCGCATCTTAGGCTGCGACCACCCCGACACCCTGCGCGCCCGCAACGTCCTGGCCGCAGTCATCCACAGCACAGAGGGCCCAGCTGCAGCCCTTCCTGTCTTCCGCGACATCCTCGCCGCACAACAACGCGTCCTCGGCCCCGACCACCCCGACACCCTGCTCATCCGAGCCAACCTCGCCCTAACGCTCCATGACGCAGAGGGGGCGGCCGCAGCCCTCCCTCTCTACCGCGACATCCTCGCCGCACAACAACGCGTCCTCGGCCCCGACCACCCCGACACCCTGCGCACTCGCAGCAACCTCGCTATTGCCATCGACAACACCGAGGGGGCGGCCGCAGCCCTCCCTCTCTACCGCGACATCCTCGCCGCACGAGAACGCGTCCTCGGCCCCGACCACCCCGACACCCTGCGCACTCGCATCCACCTCGCTGGCGCCATCGACAACACCGAGGGGGCGGCCGCAGCCCTCCCTCTCTACCGCGACATCCTCGCCGCACGAGAACGCGTCCTCGGCCCCGACCACCCCGACACCCTGCGCACTCGCAACAACCTCGCTGGCGCCATCGACAACACCGAGGGGGCGGCCGCAGCCCTCCCTCTCTACCGCGACATCCTCGCCGCACAACAACGCGTCCTCGGCCCCGACCACCCCGACACCCTGCTCACTCGCAACAACCTCGCTGGCGCCATCGACAACACCGAGGGGGCGGCCGCAGCCCTCCCCGTCTACCGCGAGACCCTCACCGCACAACAACGCGTCCTCGGCCCCGACCACCCCGACACCCTGCTCACTCGCAACAACCTCGCTGGCGCCATCTATCACACCGAGGGGGCGGCCGCAGCCCTCCCCGTCTACCGCGAGACCCTCACCGCACAACAACGCGTCCTCGGCCCCGACCACCCCGACACCCTGCGCACTCGCAGCAACCTCGCTGGCGCCATCTATCACACCGAGGGGGCGGCCGCAGCCCTCCCTCTCTACCGCGAGACCCTCACCGCACAACAACGCGTCCTCGGCCCCGACCACCCCGACACCCTGCGCACTCGCAACAACCTCGCTATTGCCATCGACAACACCGAGGGTGCGGCCGCAGCTCTCCCTGTCTTCCGCGACATCCTCGCCGCACGAGAACGCGTCCTCGGCCCCGACCACCCCGACACCCTGCGCACTCGCAACAACCTCGCTGGCGCCATCTATCACACAGAGGGTGCGGCCGCAGCTCTCCCTGTCTTCCGCGACATCCTCGCCGCACGAGAACGCGTCCTCGGCCCCGACCACCCCGACACCCTGCGCACTCGCAACAACCTCGCTATCGCTACTCAATCAGTGGAGAGCTAGGACCTCGATCCTTACGGGCAGGGAGAGTGCCCGGGCAGGCTGTGCCATCTCATGACATCGATTTAGGCGGTTGCTCCGCTACCCAGCGGAACGCCCCGGACCGGTCAGTCGGCGGCGGGACGGGCGAATGACCTGAGGTGCTACGCATGCGCAGGTGCCCGCGCAGGATCCCATGAGAGCAACCAACAGCTGGCTTGTCCGCCCCGCGTCGCGCGCGGCCTCGCCGTCGCGCGCGAGCAACACCGGCGGCGCCTGATCCCCTCGCCCGCCGCCCGGGGCCTGTCCCACCCACCCACTTCTCTTTTTCTTCCTGCTGTGGGGCGTGGACTCGGGGGCGTAGAGGGGATGTCGGCCTCCCGACCATGGCCGGGCAGGTGTGGTGAGCTGCAGTTTCGCGGTCATGCGTGCCAGGGGGTGCGGACGGTTGTCGGCCGGGGTGTCGGCGGGGATATCGGCCTGGTCCACGGAGGCGTTGTCGCATCGTGACCGTGGTCGGGCCTTCGTGGTCGGGTTTCTGGTCGGGGCCGGCTGCTGGCCTGTCCGGTACGCGCGGCGTCAGAACGGCGTTGTACCGGACAGGAAGCGGGCGAATCCGTGATGACGAACGTGAACGTGGATGTGGGCGGGGGTGACCGGCTGGCGCTGGCGGTGCTCGTCCAGTACCGGATGGCCACGACCGAACAGATGCACTGGGTGATCGCCCCCGGGGTGCGCATCGAGCAGACCAGGCGGCGGCTGGCCCGGCTGCGGGAGGCAGGGCTGGTCGACCGGATCACCCTGCCGCGGGCCGGACGGACCCGGGTGTGGTTCCCCACCCGGTACGGCGTGCAACTCGCCTGTGAGTGGCCCGAGATGCGCGGGCACCGGCCCTCCAGGACGGTGTCCGATCCGACCGCCGTACGGCTGAAGGTCGGCCACGCGCTGACCGTGACCGAGACCGCTCTCGCTTTCCTCCAAAACGCCCGCCGCCACGGCGACCTGTGCCGGCCACTGGACTGGATCCCTGAGGTCCACCATCCGATAGGCAGCGGTGAGGCAGTCATCCCTGACGCTCTCCTGTACTACCGGCGTGGTCCCGACGACGACGACGGGGCGATGCTGCGGGCGTTCGTGGAAGTCGACCGGGCCACCATGGGCCCCGAACGCCTCGCCGCCAAACTGACCGCCTACGCCCGTCTTCACAGCTACGTGCCCACCGTCCCGGGGCGCCGACCGACCATCCAGGAACCGGCACTGGAGGACTGGCGGCGGCGTTACCCCCTGTTCCCTCGGCTGCTGTTCGTCCTGGACGGCACCGGCCCCACCGGTGCCAAGACGCGTATCCGTGCCCTGCGTGCGGCCGCCAGGGAGCTGCCGTCGTTCAGCTTCCTGCACGACGTGCCCGTCCTCGCGGCCCCGCTGAGCGACCTGCTCCGTGATGGGCCCTCCGCGCCCGTCTGGCGGCCCGTGCAGGATCCCGCCCAACTGGTCGCCTGGCACAGCTGGCCCTGATCGGCGGCTGCGAGACGGCGTCCCTCTTCCTGTGGCTGTCGCGCAGGAAGAGGTGTCGGCGTACGAGGCGGGCTTGCCCACGTGGTGTGACCTGGTGCAATCCGTGCTTCTGGGATGGGTGGGGTGCAACCTTCGGTGCACCTCTCGGTGCAACGGCTGACGCAACCGTCCAGGCAACGGTGGGGCCCACCAGGGAAGCAACCCTGTATCAGGAGCCGTCAGGCTCCGGCTGGGTCGGTTCGGGGGCACTGGCACGCAGCGCGAGGGCGGCCCGTTCGCAGGCCCGGGCGACCTGTTCACGGAAGGGGTAGATCTGCGGGTGGGTCACGTTGCGGCGCAGGGCCGCCAGTGCTTCCACCCACTCCACGGCGTCCTCGGGCAGGGTGTAGGGCTGGCCGCTCAGCCGCTGTGCCGGGCGAGGCGCCGGCGGCGCCTGGGCAGCCTCCTGGAGAACGATGGTGCGCTGGACGACCTCCCGCACCGGTGCCTGGTTCCGGCCGCCGTCGTCCACGGGACGCTCTGCCCGGTCCTGCGCGGTGCGCAGCTCCCAGCCGCGTCGGCGGTGCGCAGCAGTGCAGTAGCGCGGGGGCCGGCCACGGCCGCTGTACGCGACCGGTTCACCGCACCATGCGCAGGTGCGTTCCACCAGCCGCTCACTGGTGGTCGGCGTCTCAGGGCCGGTACTCCGGCCTGGCTTGCCCTGTCTGCCCTCGGGCCGCATTTTCGTCACAAACGAAACTCTAGAACCCCGATATTGCAGGGCTGACACCGCCGTCCCGGCCGTGGTCGGGCTCGTGGTCGGGGTACGACCATGAGACCGACCACGGCCTTGATGCGGCTGCCGCAGCCGACGGGCGAAAGCCCTATGGGGATCGGCCCGCCCGGGAGCGTTCGAAGACCCGCGGTATCAATTGTTCGGCCCACGAGTTCACGATCATGAGCTCCTTGCCCCCTTAACTCTTGCCCGGCCTCAAGGACGGGTCCGTAGTACGAGCAAGGGGGGATCCCTGATGGACCCGACCACGGCCGTCATCGTCTCGATCGTCATCGCCAAGGCCTGCGCGCTGCTGGCGCTCTGGATCCGCCTGCGCTGGCGGGCACGCCGTGAACAGCAGCGGCAGCGATACCTTCTCCAGGTCACCGAGACCGTGGCATCGGACGGCCAGGTGGAGCTCGATGACCGGGACGGCGACGGCCACCGCCTGCACGTGAAGATCACCCGTACTCCGGTTCCAGGGGAGGACCAGGCAGCGTGAGCACCCATGACCCGGCGGACAGTGTCGACCGCCCTGCGGCCGCGCCCGCACCCCCCGGCCCGCCAGGCCAACGCCACCGTGCCCGGCAACAGGCAGACAACGAGTTCTCCGCCTTCTACCGCGAGAACATCCGCCCCCTGACCGGCTTCCTGATCAACCACGGCGCCGCCGTTCACGTGGCCGCAGACATCGCCCAGGAGATCATGACCGATGCCTACCGGAACTGGGACCGCATCACCCATCCGAAGGCCTGGGTCCACAAAGCCGCCTCACGCGCGCTCGTGCGCAAAGTCGCCTCCGTCGAAGAACCCGTCGGCGACGTAGCCGAACCCACCTCCCTGGTGCCCCGCCCCGACGCCATCGCGGAATGGGAGGCCCAGCACGACGCGCTACCCCTGCTACGCAGTCTGCCGATGAAGCAGAGCCAGGTCATGGCCTGGACGCTGGCAGGCTTCACCCCCACCGACATCGCCGACCACCTCGGCCTGCCGGCCGAGAACGTACGCGCCAACCTGAAACTAGCCCGCCGCGCCGCAGCCGCCTACCTCAAGGCACGGGAGGGGGACCAGTGACCCGCCACTTCGGACCCAACGACCACGATCAGGCCGCGCATCACTGGCTCAACCAGCATCAGCACGCCTTGCCCTACGCCCTCGACGACCTCCTCGACACCGAGGCAGGCCTGCGCGAAATCCTCCTCCACTCCCACCACGACGCTGCCACAGACAACCTCGACACCGTCCTCGACACCGAAGCCGGCCTTGCCGCCATCCTCCCCGCCCCTCCAACCCCACCGGCTGACACCCACGACACGCCGCCCCACCACACCGACACAATGGAACTCCTCCGCGCGCTCAGCCCCGCAGACCGCATGACCCTGCGCAACAACCCCGACGTCAAAACTGCCAGCCAAGCCCGCACCCGCGACCTCGACCGCGTCGACCACCGCGACCTCGCCCGCGACCTCGCCCGCGACCTCGCCGACGCCCTCGACCTCGACCTCGACCGAGCACGCGCCCTCGCCCGCGACCACGACCTCGACCACGCCCTCGACCGAGCAAGCGCCCTCGACCTCGCCCTCGACCGCGCCCTCGCCCTCGACTCCGCCCGCGACCGCGCCCGCGCCCGCGACCGCGCCCGCGTTCTCGACCTCGCCCTCGCCGGCGCCCTCGACCGAGCACGCGCCCGCGACCTCGCCCTCGTCCTCGTCCTCGACCGAGCACGCGCCCGCGTCCGCGACCTCGACCGCATCCTCGCCCGCGCCCTCGTCCGCGCCCGCGCCCTCGACCTCGACCGCATGCGCGCCCGCGTCCGCGGCGCCCTCGACCTCATCGTCGAAATTCGTACCGCCGAGGTGGGCCGGGCCATCGGCCTAGCACTCCGCCGGGAACCCCTCGCGCTCGACAAGGATTCGCTGCACGCACTCCTGGACGATTTCACCGCCACAGACCTGAGCAACGCCGACCTGACCGGCATTGACCTCAGCGGTGTCCACTGGTCCGAACACACCACGCAGTGGCCGCCAGCCATCAACGTCGAAGACCTCAAGACCCGCTCGGACGAAACCCCGCCCGGCAGCGGTACCTGGATCGTCCGGTCCGGCACCGCGACCATCCGCGACCTAGCCGAACGCTGAGATTGGAAGCTGGCCACGAAGAGGATGTGACAGCGCTTCTACCGGACCGACTGCCGGAACGCGTCGATCGCGGTGCGCACCTGGTGGGCCTGGTCCCACTCCGCGCCGTACTCGCCGGTGGGCGTACGCCAGGACCGCACCAGGCTCTCCGCGGTGTCCGCTACCGCCTCCGGAGCCGCGAAGACGCGTTGGAGCGGGACCAGAGGACGGCGCGGGAGGGTGCCGTCGCGGATGAGGCGGACCGTGGCGTAGGACCAGCCGGTGTCCTCATCCCAGTGGAACTGGACGCCTCCTGGACCGGCGGTGCGGCTGACGTCCCAGCTCAGCTCCATGGACATGATGTCGCCGTGCGCGCGGCCGGCCCGGTCGATGCAGACCGCGCCGGGCGGGATCCCGCGGCCGGTGAGCGCCTCGTCGACGGCTTGGAGGTAAGGCCAGTGCGGCAAGCTTTGAGCGCAGCCTGGCCAGCCGGGCGGATCGAGCAGCATCCCTCTCACCTCCACCTGCGGGTCGGATGCCGGGTCATGAGACGCGCAGGAACGTGGCGGCCGGGCCGATCACGCCGGGCCCGAACTTCGCGCGGATCCGATCGCTGACCTTCTCAGCGATCAGCCGGTCCTCGCGCGCCTGGTCCAGGCTGATCTGCTGGGCAACCTGGTCGGCGTCGACCAGGTCCTCGCCCTTGAGGACCAGTCCGGTCAAGCGGCCTCGCTGCAGGCCCGCAGCGTCGACGATGCGATACGCCAGGGTGCGCAGGTCGTCGTCGTGCGCCGAGGCCTCCGGCAGGCGACGCGTCTTCTCCCACGAGGCCCCGCCGGCGAACCGCAGTACCAGGGTCAGGCCGCGGGCCACCTGGCCGCGCTGGCGCAGCCGGTGGGCGAGCTGCACGACCAGGTCGAGCAGGGCCGCGCGGACCAGCGCGCCGTCCAGGGTGTGTTGGGCGAGGGTGTGGCGCACGGTCAGGGTGGCGGGCAGGGCGCGCGGGGCGACGGGGCGGGGGTCGATGCCGCGGGCCCGGTCGGCGGCCATCCGTCCGGCGCGGCCGCCGAGCAGGCGCTGCACGGTGGCCGGCGGGACCGCGGCGAGCAGGCCCACGCAGTGCACTCCGAACTCCCGCAGCGCTGCCGCGTGCTTCGGGCCGATGCCGTGCAGGGCTTCGACGGGCAGCGGACCGAGCCAGTCGACGACGTGGTCGGGGTCGATGGCGAGGACGCCGCCGGGGGTGTCGATCTGGCCGGAGGCGGTGGCCGCGACTGTGATCGTTTGCCCGATCCCCACGCGCAAGTCGACACCCAGCCGAGAGAGGGTCCGTATCCGCAGCACCTCTCCCAGCCGCCGGGCATCGGTGCCGTGGTAGCGCAGGGCGCCCTTGAGCTCCACCAGGGCTGCGGACGGTGGCAGCGCCTGAACGACCGGGGAAAACTCCGCGAGCAGTTCCAGGACCTGCCGGAAGACGTCCTCCGGCAGACGGTCGGGGCAGCGCACATGCATCACACTCGACACCCGCTGATCTCCCGACACCGCTTCCGCCGCCATGGCACCCACCTCCACTACACTCACCTTATAGAACTAGTATTCGAACACGCGAGGGATGCAGCCCTCTCAGTCGAAGATCCCCGGGACGGACCATGCTGGACGACCTGCCCCCTGACCTGGGTCGACTCTTCGCGTTGAGGACCTGGCATGCCATGTGGCTGCAGCGCATCGACGACAAGATCGCTGCCCTCCAGCAGCGGGAAGCCGAGCGGGAACGCGGACGGCAGGTCCGGCCTGCGGAGCCGGAGTGGTTCGTCGAACTCGGCATCGGTGACGGACGGCCGCCCACCGAGGTCCACGTGGGCGGCTGCTACGCCGCGGGCAAACGACGGCGTCCCGTCGGCCGGGACGAAGCACGCCGGCTCCTCGCCTCAGGAGTACGGGCCTGCAGCCATTGCCAGCCCGACACCGCCCTGGACATCCTCGACTTACCCACCCGACCGGCCCTCTCCGCTGCGGCGCACTGACCGGCCCCCTCCGGTCACGTTCGCTGCCCTGCCCCTCCCCCAGAACAGGCTGTCCCTGATGACCAGTAGTGCTTTCCCGCCGCCGATCAGCGAGCCGGACCCGTCCACTTTCACCTGTTCCAGCAGCATGGTCGGGCCCTGTTCCGGCTGCCAGCGCAGCACGCACAAGTACGGCAACGGTGGCCTGCCCCTGTGCCACTGGTGCATGGCCACCGCCCGGGAGGGCTGGGGTACCGGCATCCGCTTCAACAACACCCGCACACAGAACTGACCCGCGCAACTGACCTCGAAGTGCGCAAGCGCCCGACCACGGTGGTCGGGTCTGTGGTCGGCGTTAGCCAAACCGGTGGCCGGGGCACCACCACCGGGCCGTCGGTTGTCAACGGGCACGCCGACCGGGGACGGGCGCGGCCTGCAGGAACACCCGAGCCCGCGCCAGGAAAATGCGGCGTCTGCTGTTCAGCTGGGCCCGCACCCTACGGTAGTCGTCCCAGGTTGCTTCGCTGTCGTCGGAGAGCATCTCGGTGAGCCGATCACAGTGGAGGCCAAGTGCCAAAGCCATAGCTACGGCGCCCCCTTCCATGCTGTCCGGTCCCATCAGCTCCACACGCTCCACCGCCGACTCAAGGCCTGCTTGGGCGGTATCGAGATGGTCGACGACGTTGTTGTAGCGGATTGTTTCGGGATCCCCGTCCTCAGCCGGAGGGAGCTGAGCCCAGGACTCCCAGGCTCTGACCATCGTGTCGATCTGGGACACAGCCTGGTCCCACGCCTTGAGGAAGTCGGCGTACGCCTCCAGGCGCTGGCCTCGCAGCCACTGCTCAGTAGGTGTTTTTCAACTTCCCGCTCCTGATCAGCGGAAGAGTGCCACTAGAGTGGTGCGTGGGCCGTGACTGGCGCTGAGGTGGAGCACCACCGGGGAGCGGTCTGACGAATCGGTCGATGCCGTGCGCCTGGGCGAGTGGTCAGCGACGCCTGGAGGCGACCATGTCCCAGACACAGACAGCCCGGCTCATGGACGGCGTTGGCCTTGCCCGGCGCATCGTTGAGGAGACGTCAAGCAAGGCGACAGAGCTTGTGCGACGTGTCGGCGTGACGCCTTGCCTCGCAACGGTGCTGGTAGGTGAGGATCCGGCTTCGGTGACGTACGTCCGGATGAAGCGGGCCCGTTGCGCGAAGGCGGGCATCGAGTCCCGACTTGTCAGCCTGCCGGCCACCACTACAACCGCTGAGCTGGTGGAGACCATCCAGTCCCTCTCGCAGGACGCCGGAGTGCACGGCATCTTGCTTCAGCACCCCGTAGGCCCTCACATCGATGAGCGGGCGGCATTCGAGGCCATCGCGCCGGAGAAGGACGTCGACGGGGTCACGATGAGCTCCTTCGGGGCGATGAGCTTCGGACTGCCTGGATTCGCATCGTGCACCCCGGGCGGGATCATGCGGCTCTTGGACGAGTATGAGGTCGATCTTGCAGGTCAGCACGCCGTTGTCGTGGGTCGCAGTGCGATCCTCGGCAAGCCCGTCGGAATGCTCTTGCTCGCCCGGGACGCCACTGTCACCTACTGCCACTCCCGTACGACCGATCTGGCCGCGATCGTGCACGAAGCGGACGTTGTTGTGGCGGCCGTGGGAAGGCCTCGGCTTATTCGCGGCGAAGACGTCAAACCAGGGGCCGTCGTGATCGATGCCGGATACAACCCCGGCAACGTCGGCGACGTCGACTTCGACACTGCCCGCACTCGTGCCCGCTTGATCACACCGGTCCCCGGCGGGGTCGGACCCATGACCATCGCAGTCCTGCTGGCGCAGACGGTCGACGCGGCATCCATCCAGCTTGGGCTGGCCGGCCGATGAGGAGGTCACCCTTGATCTTGGCGTGGCCGACGAGCGGCTAGCCTGCTGACCTGACCTTTTTGGTCCAGTTGGTGCGGGGCTTCTTGCGGGTGAGCCGCCGGGTCATCGTGGTGATGAGTGCCCAGTTCAGGTGTGCTTCGGAGTGCTGAGGCAGCCGTTCGTAGTCGCGTGCGTTGCGGCGGGCGTTCATGCACCAGCCGATCGTGCGCTCGACTTTCCAACGGCGGGGCAAGACGACGAAGCCCTTGGTGCCCTTGGGCCGGGAGACGATGCGCAGGGTGAGCCAGAGGCGGTCGCGGGCCCAGTCGACGAGGTCGCCGGCGTAGCCGCGGTCGGCCCAGACCTGGGTGATCTGCGGCTGGGTGAGACGCAGGCGCCAGAACACGTCGCGGGCGGCGTCGCGGTCCTGGATGTCGGCGGGCGTCACCGTGATCATCACAGGCAGGCCGAGCGTGTCCACCGTGATATGTCGCTTGCGGCCGTTGATTTTCTTCGCGGCGTCGTAGCCGCGGCTGTTCCGGCCGACGGTGGAGGCGCCCTTGACCGACTGGGAGTCCACGATCAGCGTCACCGGGTAGGGGCAGCGGCCCTTGCCGGTACGGATCCGGCGCCGGAGCTGGTCACGGATGTAGGTGACGACGCCGGCCCGGTTCCACCTCCAGAAAAACCCATAGACCGTCTCCCACGGTGGGAAATCCGCAGGCAGAGCCCGCCACTTCGCGCCGTTGTCGACGATGTAGCGGATGCCGTCGACGATCTCGCGCCGTGGCCACTTCTCCGGGTGTCCGCCGGTCTTGGTCTGGCAGGCCGGGACCGGCAGCAAGGGTTCCAGGAGGGCCCACTCGGCGGCGGAGGTGTCGGACGGGTAGCGGCGGCGACGCGAGGCAGCGGGCATGGCGAGGCTCGGCAGACGAGGTGAGTGGCGGTAGCCGGGGCTATTTGGCGAGCTGGGCGAGGGTGGCGCGGACGCCGGTGAGCTGGGCGGTGGCGAGCTGAGCCCATTCGTCGTCGGGGTAGCGGGCCAGGTGCGGATCGAGCGTGCCCGTGATCACCCGGGTGAGCCGGCCGAGGATCTGCCGGAACTGCCGCTTGTCGTACTCGATCCAGTCCGCGGGGTCGTCGGAGAACATGAACCCGTCCCGACGCGTCCAGGTGATCGGCGTCAGGTTCTCCGCGGCGACGACGTCGCGGACGTGCCGGATGCCGCGGCCGACCTGCGAGCGGGTGAGGCGGGTGGCGGCCATGAGCTGGTAGGTGTCCAGGCCCGCGGGGCGTGCTTCCATCAGGGCGACGCGGACCAGGTCGCCGTAGTGCTCGGCCAGCGGCCGAGCCTCCCGGCGTCGCGGCATGGCCTACTCGCCCTTGAGCAGCTGGACCAGCTGCTCGTCCAGGGTGAACTCGCCGTTGTCGAGGGCTCCTTCGAGCCAGTCCGCCGCCGCGCGGACCCGGCCGATCTGCCGGCGCACGGTCTCGCGTTCGTCCTCGGTGAACTCCTGCCCGCGCATCTGCGGGACCAGGCGGCCCAGGGTGGCCACGAAGCCGTGGCAGGAGCCGACCAGGTCGAGGTATTCGATGGTGTGCTCGATCGCGCGGACGGCAGGCGTGCGTTCCCGGATCCGGTCACGGGTCTCGTTGGAGTTGTCGAACTGGGCGCGGTTGACGAGCATCCGGGTGGTGTCGTCCCGCATCGTCTTCCGGGCGACGGCCGGGCGGCGCAGCAGACCGGTAGTGACCTCCTGCGCGACGGTGTCGTCCCTGGTCAGCTCCGTGACGACCCGGACCTTTTCGGCCGGGGTGACGTGCTCGGTGACCGCCGGCCGCTTCAGCAGGTCGGTGGCTACTTGGGCGGCGACCTCGTCGTCCCGGGTCAGGTCGGCCACGGCCTGGACCTTCTCATCCACCGTGACCGGCCGGTCGACGCGCTGGCCGACGACTCGTTTCGCGCCGTCCGGCGTCCACTGCCGAGCCCCGGTGCGCGGGTTGAACGGCGCGTCCTCGATCGCCGCCCACCGCTCGTCCTCGTCCACGACCGAGGCGAGGATGCGGTGAACGGTGAACGGTGAACGACACACCATCCTTGCGGTGCCCCTCGGGCCAGCGGTTGGCGGTGTATCGCCAGTCCTCCACCGTCCGGCGTTCGACGCCGATGTCGTCGGCGAACATCTGCAACGACTCAGTGACGGTGAACAGATCGTCCGTGCCGTTCGGCATCGACCCGCCCACCGCCCTCATCGGCTCGATCTCCAACGCCATGTCACCCAGGGAGAATTGAGAGCGGGCGATCTGCGCGATCAGTTCCTTGGCCTGGGTGACGAGCTGTTCGTAACGCTGCCGGGTGACGTTCCCGATCCGGTCGGTCACGTCGGTCATGATGACCACCGCCCTCGCCCGGGTCCGGCCCGGCCACCACGACGTGACCGGTCAAAGGGGCGCCGGCCCCGGTCACTGTCCACCGTGACGCGCGCGCGACACGCCGGGGCAGGGCGTGAACCAGGGGCGCTCGAAGCGCTCGGGAGTCGGTCCCAACTTCCCTGCAAATCAAGGGGTGTTCGAGGTGTTCGCGAGGCGTTCGGCTATGGCGTTTCCGTAACGTTGTTCCGCGACGCCCGCCTCTGGCGGCAGGCCCGCACCCGGCAACGGTCCGAGCAGTACACCGCAGCCCTCGACCGCTCCACCCCCACCGTCCACGACCGACCGCAGACCGGGCACTCCGCATGCTCCCCGCGCTGCATCGCAGCCACCCGCTGGCGAGTCTGCTGAAGCCTCCTCCACCGCCGTGACCTGCACCGACCCGAGCAGAACACCGCCTCCGCCGCCATCGTCTGCGGCAGCGGATCACCACACTCCCGGCAGTACCGCCGAGCCGTCCCGCCAGCCCCCACAACTCAGATCATCCATCCGTACCCACCTCACGGCCAGGGATCAAAAACACCTACTGACCGGCCCGACACAACCTCGACCACACGCGAGCCGATCCCTGCACAAGCCAGGTCCATGACCAGGCACAACACGCCTGACCAGCCAAAACACACCCCGGACCATTAGACGCAGAAGCCACCCACAACACCCCGACCAGTCCCACTACAACCCGCACAACCCCAGGTCAGAACCGCCTACCGCCACCAGGCCCCGTTCTCAGCCAACACCCAACCCCGCAGCTCACACCCCGCCCAACGCACCAACTGCCCCCCGGATCGACAAAATGTCACCCGGGAAGGGTAGTGCTCACTCGTGCGTCATATCTGGCATCTTCCTCCGGGGAGGACCACACGCTGGCTGACGTGAGGGCACGGCCCCACGCGCCCGTGCGGGATTCCCCGAACCCCGGACGGCGTACGGCCCCACCCACTACGTTGCCTGCCATATCGGGAGTGGTTTCCCGAACCGGTCCGGAGGGGTAGGGAACCGGCACTGCATGCTGGGGGGGGATATGTCAGACATATCCAGGGCAATCGACGCCCTGTTAGAAGCACGCCTGCGTCAGCTTCCGGCGGTGGAGCGTGAGAGCGCCCGCTGGAAGACGCTGGGCGAGCGGCTGGACGAGCTGGACACGGCCCTCGCCGACCTCCGCGTCCACACCGCCGTCGATCCGGACCTCGCCGCCTCTCTGACCATCCCTCAGCTGCCCGAGATCCACGCCGGTGCGGCCGAGGTCGCCGACTCCTTCCGGACGGTCGCCGCGCGCTTCACCCGGCCCACCGTCAACCTGGGGGTGAGCGGGGCTGCCCGAATGGGCAAGAGCACCCTGCTCCAATCGGTTTCCGGCCTGGACGACCAGCAGATCCCGACCGGTCACGGCATCCCGGTCACCGCCGTACGCAGCCGGATCTTCCATTCGCCCACGGTTCGCCGGGCCGAGCTGGAGATGCACAGCCCGGAGAGCTTCCTCGCCGAGGTGATCGGCCCGCTGCACACCGCCCTCGGGCTCGCCGCGCCGCCGCGTTCCCTGACAGAGTTCGCCGCCTGGAAGTACCCGAAGGCGGACGAGGAGACCCGCAAGCGCCTGCTGCTCACCCGGTTGCGGGACCTTCAGAGCGCACTGCCCTCGTACAAGCACCTGCTGACCGGCGGGGTGAAGTCCGTACCGCTGGAGGAGATCCGCCCCTACGTCGCCTATCCGACCAGCGAGGAGATCAAGGCCGCAGGAACGGACGGAGTTCCGCGCACCTACGCCGCCGTCCGCGAGGCGCGGATCGAGTGTCCCTTCCCGCACGAGCACGTGGCCCGCATCGGCATCGTGGACCTGCCGGGCCTGGGCGAGGTCACCGCCGACGCCGAGCAGCGCCATGTGGACGGGCTGCGCAACGAGGTCGACGCGGTCCTGGTGGTCAAGCGCTCCTCCGACACCTCCGCGTTCTTCGACGAGACCGACACCTCCGGGATGTCCCTGCTCGACCGGGTACGCGGCTATGTGCGCAGCATCGGGGAGTTCACCTACGTCGTGCACAACATCGACCCGGACAAGCCGCATCTCGCCGAGGACCTCCGGGGGGATCTGCTGCGCAACCTTAACGGCGGGGAGGCCGACCGCTTCATCACCGTCTTCGAGACCGACGTACGTGATCCGGGCCGGGTCGGCCGTGAGGTGCTCACGCCCCTGCTGACCAAGTTGGCCGACGGGCTGCCGGTGATGGACGCCGAGGTGCTCTCCGGCACCCGCGGCCGCGCCGCCGCGGTACGGGACCGGATAGGGCTGCACCTCACCGACGTACGGCGGGTGCTGGAGCAGGTGGCGCGGCGCGCGGGAGTGCCGGAGGAGGTCAACGACGCCAAGGCCGAGCAACTGCGCAGTGGGGTCGCCAAGCGGCTGCGGGTGCTGGTCGCCGAGCTCGCGGCGGAGGCGAACCATCCCGCCGACCCGGGCTTCGTCCAGGCGGTCGAGTCCGCCTACCAGGGCATACTGGACTGGATCGACGACGGTTTCGGGCGCGGCGCAGAGGGCTGGCAGGAACTGGCGCTCTCTCGGATGATCACCGAAGGGCATCCGGCGGACTTCGCCGGACCCGAGTTCAACCGGATCCGGGTCGAAATCAGCCGCCGTTTCGCGGCACTCGACGACTTCTTCACCGAGCGGCTCACCGACGCGTGGGACCGGGCGGCGGCGGCCGTGGCGGCCGAGTGCGGCGCGCTGTTCGCCGAACCCGCCGACGGCGAGACTCCCTCCGGCCGGATCTTGCTGAGCCGCCTCGCGGAACTGTTCGAGGAATCCCCGCAACCCTGCCCGGGCCTGGCCGCAGCGGTCCACGACCTCCTCGACGTACGCCTGGAGTACCGCACCCTCCTCCACCCCCGGGTCCGTCCCGACCTCGCCCCGCTGAACCTCCAGGTCACTCACCCCGACACCGGAGAGGAGATGCAACAGGTGGCGGTGCCGCTGACGGAGGAGGGCGCCAAGGAGCTGTACGGCATCTTCAACGGCCTCGCCGAGCAGGCGGCGTTCCGCATCCAAAAGTCGCTGCTGCGGGAGGCGGCCATCCCGACGGCCGTGGTGCACGCGCTCCTCGAGCAGTTCGAGGACACCCTGATCCGGTCCGGCACCTCGGCGCAGGAGTTCCGCCGCTTCGTCCGCAGCTACCGCAACGACCTGTGGCCGGAGGAGTTCCGCGGCATCGACGAGGCCAACAGCCGCTTCGCGCGGGTGGTCAGGGTGGTCAACGAAATCGCCGTCGTCACGGAGCGGGAAGGGGAGGCGCTGTGATGAACGCCCAAGGCCCGGTTTTCGAGTACAAGATCGGCCTGCTGGCGCCGAGCCAGGCGGGCAAGAGCACCTTGATCGCCGGCCTGCTGACGGAGGGGCAGCGGCTGCTGAACCGGGAGACTGCGGTGCAGCTGACCGCTGCCGACCGGCCCACCCGCAACCGGATCGCCACCACCGACAACCTGGTCAGCGGGGCGCTCAAAGCCCGGCTGTTCCAACCGAAGCTGATGCCGAGCACGAGCGACCCGTCGTGGTTCCGGCTGCTGCTGGAACCCCGGGGCCGGGACTTGCCCATCAGATTCGACATCCTCGACTATCCCGGCGGCTGGCTGGAGAACGGCGGCGAGAGTTCCGAGCACGAGCACAAGTGGAACGAGTGCGAAGCGTTCCTGGCCGACAGCTCGGTGCTCATCGTGCCGATCGACTCGGTGCTCCTCATGGAGGCCGGCGCCGAACACGCCCCCCTGCTGACATCCCAGCTCAGGGTGTTCCAGATCAAACAGGTTGTGCTGCGCTGGGCCAAGAACCGCCGAGAGCGGACCGGCGAGCCCGCGATGGTGATCTTTTGTCCGGTCAAGTGCGAGACGTATCTGCCGGACAGTGGCAGTCTCCAGGACCAGTCCGCGGAGCTGAGGCACCAGGTCGTCGACCAGTTCAGCGAGGTACTGGAGACCATCCGGGAGGCCGCCCCGCATGCCTCGATCCGCTATCTGCCGATCGACACCTACGGGTGCGTGGAGCTGGTCTCGGCTCGCTGGACGCCACACGCCGACGCCCCGGGCGGGGTCATCCTGGTCCCCAAGTACCGGGTCCGGCCGCCCGGCACCATCGTCAGAAAGGGCCTGGACGACCTGATCAGCCTGCTCTGTCGCCAGTTGGTCGACAGCGCGCGCATGCAGAGCGAGCAGACCACCGCCCAGCGCCAGGCAACCGCCCGGCACTCCAGGGAGTATGCCGACCTGCGCGAAGGCTTCTTTCGCGACCTGTGGCTCATGGTCAACGGGGAGCGCAGCCGTCGCGAGCGCGTCGCCGACGACCACCGAGAGCGCTACCGGGAAGCACAGAAGACCACCAAGTCCCTCTTCGACGTGCTGGCGGCCTTGGCCGAGCGGCAGAACGGCCCCCGCCTGCACCACCTGAGCTGACCCGGCCCGCTGAAGGTAAGGGACCCTCCTCGTGCGAATGCACCTCCGTACTCGCGGCACACCACGCGGACTTGACTACGGATTCATCAATTCCGCACCCGACACCCGATGGTGGGACGCATACAGCGACTGGATCGCCACCGAGCGGCCCTGCCTGCTCGCTGTCGCCGAGGACGGCCAGGAGCACTGGCGGGTGCTGCTCAGCGGCATCCCGTCAGCCCGCACCGACTCCGGGGGCAGGCTCATCTACTACACCCTCGTCCTGGAGGGGGCGTACGACACCCCGGAGGAAAACGAGGGGGTCGTCCTGAGCCTGGCCTCCCACATGCTGGCTGATCTCGCGGTGGACAAACAGGGCCGTGGGGAGCTGTCCGGCCTCCTCGACGGGCTGTGCCCGGCCGAAAAGGTGGACCCACTGCTCGCCGCCCCCGCTGAACACACCGCGGCCCGCGTGGCACTGACTGGCCAGCTGTTCACGGCGATCACCGCCCTGGAGCCCGTACGGTACGAGGCCACCGCCGGGCACACCGGGAACGCCGACCGGTGGATCGCCGGACGGGCGGCCCCTGGGGCCGCGGCGGCTTTCCTCACCCGGCTGTCAGCCCTGCTCTGCGGCACGGAACGGGGACAGACGCATCTGCTCAACCTGGTGTCCGAGGCGGAGGACGTGGTCGACCTGTTCCCGGGACGACTCGCAGTCCTGGTTGAGGGAGGCCAGCTCGGCGATCCGGCCATGCCCTTCGAAACGCTGCCGACGCTGGGGCCACCGCGGCCTCTCGTTGCTGCTGCCCTTGCGGGACCCCACCCAAAAGCCTGGTGGCGGACTCCGATCGCCCGGGCGTCGGTGGCTGCCTTGCTCCTGCTGCTGGCCGGGGTCCTCTGGATCTCGGGGGTGATTTCCTGACCCCCGGCAAGGCACGCGTTCTTCGGAAGATCCCGGTCGGCGTCAGCGTGCCGCTACCCGACCACGAACTCGACTTCGAGAGTACGCCGGGATTCGAGGAGAGCTGGCTGAAGGAAAACCAACTCCTGGAGTTTCGCTGCGAGTTCCGGCCGACCGGGCAGCGAGTCCGGGCGCGGCTGCGAACAAGGCTTGCCGTCGCTTGGCGGGACGCCCTCCGGATCCCTCGCCTGGGTGAGGTCCTCCCTCCAAAGTTCAAGCTGATCACAGTGGAGAACCTGGACTTTGTGGTGGCACTGGACGGGAAGAGGGTTTTCGACGTTGTCGAAGCTCGCCCGGAACAGGACGGTCACTCACTCGTCGTCCCGGTCCGCTTCGGCGGCAGCCTCCGAATCTCGAACATTGTCTACAACATGAACAAGTCCGTGGAGCGTATGACCGACCTTCGCTCTGGCCAGGCACACGGCTAGATGTGCTGTTTGAGCAGGTTGGTGACGCGGTGCTGGCTGGGGTGTGGCCGATGATGCCGGTGTGGGGGTCGGTGGGAGTTGCACCAGTCCAACCAGTTGGGAAAACGCGGCCTGACGTTCGGCATCTGAGGCGTAGGGCCGCGCTGGTAGACCCATCCGTCGAGCAGGGTGCGGTGGAAGCGTTCCACCTGCCGTTCGTCTGCAGCCGCCAGGGCCGAGCCCAGCGCGGACTGAAGCCCAGTCGGCAGGTGTCGCGCCAGGTGTTCTTGGTGTAGGCCCAGGCGTTGCCGGTCAGGACGCGCTCGATGGTGACGTCTTGCAGGCCGTGACGGCGCAGGATGCGGTGAGCGGCGGAGGCGGCGATGCCGCATCGGGCGGCCAGCCGCACCGGTCCCATGCGGTGCTCCCGGCGCAGGCCCACGACCTGCTCCTCGATGACGGCCGGGGCACGACCAGGCTGGTGGTGCGGGCGGCTGGAGCGGTCCTGCATCCCGCCGGCTCCCGACTTGCCGGTAGCGGTCTGCCCAGCGGGCCGCGGTGGTATGGCTGACCTGGAAGCGTGCCGTCCTTGGCCCCCGGCAGAAGCGGGTATGCAGGGTGGCCCACGAGCCGTAGCGTTCCGGCCCCGGAACTGCCACACGATCCCGTTCAAGATCCTGAGGTCATCCGACCAGCTACGTCCTCAACTCGACCGGGTCAGTAACGGAAGGATGAACTCCCGCTCAGCATCGGACAGTTCATGGACACCACTCATCCATAATGCGTAACTCGGCATCATTTGACGACACTGACTAGGGTGTTGGCGCCGCAGGCAGCAGCAGACTTCGGCGTTCCTCCGCGGTCAGCTCCCGGAACACACGGGACCGAGCCTGTGCCACCAAGGCGTCGACATCCGTCGCCGTCTCCCAGGTGCGGACCGTCCCGTCCCGCGACCCGGTGGCGACCCAGGTGCCGTCCGGATGCCAGGCGAGGGCGTTGACCTGGTCGTCGTGGACTCCCAGGACCATCCGTTCACGACCTTCGTCCGGATCCCAGAGGCGTACGGTGCCGTCCCAGGACACGGTGGCGACCTGGCGGCCGTCCGGGGACCAGCCGACGCCTTGCACACGGTCCACGTGGCCGCGCAGCACGCACAGTTCCGCGCCGCTCCCGGTGTCCCAGACGCGGGCCGTGCCGTCGCCCGAACCGGAGGCGACCCGGCGGCCGTTTGGTGACCAGGCGGCGCACCGCACGCGGTCGCCGTGCCCCCGGAACTCCGCCACGACCACCTGCTCCTCCACGTCCCACACGCAGAGGCCGTTGCCGGTCGACGAGGTCGCGAGGAAGCGGCCGTCGCGGGACCACGCGCCGCCGCCGGTCCAGTACGACTCCTCGGCGCGCAGCACCGCCGACTCGTCACCCGTTTCGGCGTCCTGGACCCACGTGGTGCCGTTCCGGACGGTCACGGCGACCCGCGTACCGTCCGGGGCCCAGGAGATGCCCGTGACCCGGTCGTCATGGGCGAGAACGGTGAGGGGCGCGGTGCCGGGGGTGGCCGCGTTCCAGACGGCGACCTGAGGGCTCCGTGCCGCGCTGACCAGGCGCGTGCCGTCGGGTGACAGGGCGACGGTGACCAACTGCCCCGACCAGGAGAACTCCACCGGCGCGCTCCCCTCACCGAGGCCCCACACCCACGCGCTGCCCTGTTCCGTGCCGGCCGCGCACCGCGAACCGTCCTCGGACCACGTGACGCTCGTGACCCCGCTCCCGCACCACGCCAGCGACGCGCTGGTCCGGCCGCACATCCCCGCGGCGTCCCAGAGCACCGCGGTGCGGTCCCTGGACACGGACGCGACGTGGTGCCCGTGCCAGGCGAGGGCGTTGACGGTGTCCGTGTGGCGGCCCAGGACGGACTCCTGGCGCGTGGCCACCTCCCACACCCGCACCGTGCGGTCGGCGCCCACCCCTAGGCGGCGGCTGTCCGGCGACCACGCCGCGCAGGTCGGTTTCTCCCGCGCGGGGAAGCTCTGGCGTGCCTCCCCCTCGTACTGGGCGTCCATGGCCCACACCTGTACGTCCTGGCCGTCCAGGAGCAGGGCGCGGAAGCGGCGGTCGGGAGACAGCACGGCTTGCCGGGGCGGAAGCCCGGCCTCCGGGAAGGCGTTTCGGCGGGTGTACGTCGCGCCGTCCCAGGAGTGGGTCGTACCCCGTGCGTCCGTGCTGCGGAGCACCTCGTCCTCCGGCCGCCACTCGAGTCCCTCGACCGGCTCGTCGTGCCCGGCCGGCTCCGCGAGCACGGCCCGCGTCGCCACGTCCCAGACCGTGACCCGGCCGTCCTGTGCCCCGCCGGCGACTCTGTGGCCTTCCGGCGACCAGGCGAGGCACCGTATCCGTACGCCGTCACGCGTGAGGACGACCGGCTCGCGGACGGTGTCGGGATGCCCGTCGCGCACGTCCACGACGCGCACCGTCCCGTCGACCGACGCCGTGGCCACACGGGCGCCGTCCCGGGACCAGGCCACCGCGGTCACGCCCTGGTCGTGCCCGCGCAGGACCGCGCACTTCCGGGACGCGTTGAGCCCCGCGTGCAGCGCCTGCTGGACCAGGGACGTCGGGGCGCATTCCGCCACCGCCGCCAGCGCCGCGAGGAGAGCCAGCTCCGGGTCGTGCGCGACGTCCTGGAGGGCCCGCCGCGCCACAGCGTCGGCTACGCGCACCAGGGCGGCGCGGTCGCGTCGTAGCGAGGCGTCGAGGAACTCCACGACCAGCGGCACTCCCCCAAACACCCCGGGCGCCCGGTCCGCCCACACGCGGGCCGACGCGAGCCGCTCCCCCTCGAAGAGATAAGCCTCCGCCCGCCCCGCGCGCACCCAGTCCCGCGCCGCCCGCTCCACCTCCGTGCGGCGCCGCAGCGCCTCCGCGTCCGCCTCCACCGCCTCGCGCAGGGGCCGCCACCGGCGGAACAGCGCCTCGTGCGCCACATCGAGCACCCCGCCGTCCCCGGTGAGCAGCCGCCCGGCAACGAAGGCGTCCGCGACGGCACACTCCCGGTCCGTCAGGTCGGCCCGGCGGACCCGGCGCCGTGTCGGCTCCCCGTGGTCCAGGCTCACGAACTTCAGCAGGACGTCCATCACCGGGGCATTGGGGTCGGCAGCCCGTAGACCCGCGCTGATCCGGTCCGCCTGTTCGGACAGCGCGCCCTCCACGCCGCCCAGCGTGAGGTAGTCGCCTTCCGTGACCTGGCCTCGCCCGCGGGCCCGCAGGTAGAGGGCCTGAAGCAGGTAGGCGAGGAGCGGCAGCGCGTCACCGCCACCCGTGTCGTCGACCATGCGGGCTACCAGGGCGGGCGGGAAGGTCAGACCGGCCTTCGCCCCGGGCTTCTCGATGACGTCGACGAGAGCGGCGCGACCGAGCACGCCGATGAGCAGCGGTTCGCGCACCAGATCCGTACGACCGGCTTCCAGGAGGTCGGTCAGGAAGTCCGAGCGCAGGGTGGCCACCACCCAGAGGCGAGTGTCGGCCGCCAGGGCCTCCTCCACCCGCGTGAGGAACGCCTCCCCCTCGCCCGTCAGGAACGGCAGTTCCTCCAACTGGTCGACGACCAGCAGCAACCGGCCGCCCGAGCGGTCCCGGGACACGTCCTCAAGGGCTGTGGCCAGAGCGCCCAGCGGGTCCGTCCCCGGTGTGAGGAAGGCCGCGACGCGCCACTTCTGCCGGCGCGCGCCGAGCGCGGGGACAAGTCCGGCCCGCACCAGGGACGACTTGCCGCTGCCGGAGGGACCGATCACGGTCACGAAGCGGTGCGCGGTGGCGCCGAGGGGGTGCAGTCGTGCCACCAGCTCCCGTACCTCGCGGTCTCGGCCGAAGAACACCCCCGCGTCCGCTTCGGTGAACGCCTCCAGGCCCGGATACGGGGGCTGCGATGGGTCCCAGGCGGGCCGCGGGGCCACCGGCCGGTTCAGGCGGTACAGCGCCAACTGCCCCGCAACGAGCAGCAGCACCGCTCCGCCGAGCAGGGGCAGCGACCAGTCCTGGAGTACGCGTAGCGGCCACGGTACGCCGTCCGTGCGACTGGTCACGTAGTTGGCGGTCAGCCCCAGCAGGACACCCACCAAGACGGTCAGCACGTCGACGCACAGTCTCAGACGGCGGTGGTCCACGCCAACACCCTAAATGTGACGTCAAACGATGCTGAGTCATGACCGCGCACCATGTGGATTACCCCGCGCCGCAGAGCAACGTCACGTTGAAGGTGCTGGGCCAGGATGAGCTGGCGATGCCCCTCAACGTCCTGGATTTCAGTCATGGCATCGGCATTGATAGCTGCACGCGCAGCGAGGTACAGCAAAGGATTGCCGACAGCTGACCGGAAGCACCGGTGATGCGCACCTTCATGCATCAGGGTAAGGACGTGACCAGGCATCCCGGTGCAACTGGGCCCCACCCACGGGCGCGGATCCTCATCCTCTGGCCGGGTTATACCTGTGGTGTTGGTGAGCAAATCCGTTACGCCCCAGCGATCGCCACTGCAATGCCGATCTTCAGGCAGGACGTCAACCATGCCACCCCCTGATCCGGCGCCTGGCTAGAGACTGCCATTAGGGCTCGCCTCCCCGCGCGGGGGGTGCAGGGCCTTTCCCTTCCAGATGGAGTGTGCGGCGCGCACGGGGCGCGCATTTCTGCTCGCGCGCCGGTGACAGTCGGTCGTGCGGCTTGTATTTTTCAGGCCACATCGTGCCGCGACCTGAGACTCAAGCGCAGAGTGGGAGAGCTTCTATGGCTAATGAGGAAATCCGCTCCTTGGATGATGCCCTCACGACGCTCCTTTCGATCATCGAGACCCTCCCGGAACCTGTGCGTGCCAGGACGCAGAAGGAGATCGAGCAACTCCTGGGCATGCTTCGTGACCGGCGCAGCCCCCGAGTGATGCTGCTGGGCAGGCGAGGGGCTGGAAAGTCAGGTCTGACCAATGCGATATTCGGGGCTCGCGTCCGGGGCCTGGGAGCCGTGCGTACCCAGACAGGGCGAGCAGAGTGGGAGGTATGTAACTTCGCGGGACGGGAGATGGAGATCCTGGACACCCGGGGTGTCCAGGAGGCATCCCAGCCGGCCGAATACGACTCCGAGCGATCGGCCGAAGGATCCCTGATCTCCGCAGTGCGTGAACGATGCCCTGACGTCATCCTTTTCCTCGTGAAGGCCAAGGAGGTGGATGCGGCGATCACGGGTGACCTGGCCGCCCTGGAGCGCGTGCACAGGGAAGCATTTCAGGTGCACGGGACAGAGGTAAAGATCGTTCCGGTACTCAGTCAGTGCGACGAACTCGACCCCAGTTACCTCAAGTCTCCACCGTACGATTCCAAGAAATTGACCTACGTCCGGGAGGCGTCCGCTGTTTTCGCGGAACATCTTGCCGAAAACTCCTACCTGGCCCGGTTCATTGCCTGTGATGTCGTCCCCACCTCCGCGCTCGCCGACTTTGACGAGAAGAAGCGGATCCTCCCCGAGCGGGACTATCGCTGGAACATCGAATTACTCGCTCTGAGGATGCAGGAAGTTCTTCCCGATGTGACGCAGCTCGCATTCGTCAGGGCCGCGCAATTTCGCAAAATTCAGAAAAGGGTCGCCCGGAAAATCGTAGTCGTAACGGCCGCCATCTGCCTAGGCGTCGGGGCGCAGCCGATACCCCTCGCGGACATGCCCTTCATCACCTCGCTACAGGTATTCATGGTAATGATCATTTCCTACATCTCCGGGCGTCCGGTCACAGTTGAACTCGCGCGCGAGCTCAGTGTCGGGCTTGGATTGAACGTTGGCGCAGGAGTGGTATTCCGGGAGCTCGCAAGAGCGCTGCTCAAACTCATACCCGGCCCGGGAAATTTTGCTTCTGGAGCAATGGCGGCTGCCGGCACGAAAGCCATTGGGGAAGCCGCGATCATCTACTTTATCGACAGGAAGGGCATGGAAGCTGCACGGCGCCGCTTCGAGGAGGAGGGCCTAGCGCAATAGCCGTTCATCTCGTTTCTGATCAGTAACCTTGTGGATAGCGGTGACCCGGGCACTCCTTCGTGATGGCGGACGACGATTTACAGAAGGACAGTGGGTATGCGGACGCCGGTGAGCTGCTCGGCGTGCCGCTGCAGCGGCTTCGGGGTGGCCGCCGCGGTGTACCACTTGTAGAAGCTGAGCGACGGCGACGAGTTCACCGATGCAGCCGGCCGGGGTGGTGAGGATGTGGGTGAACTCCTTGCGGATCCGCTCGGCGGTGGAGGGGGAGGGAGCTGTAGGCGTGCAGGAGGCCGACGCCGAAGCCAACCGGCATGTTGCCCCCCAGTCGAGGATCACTAGGGCCTGTGTGATGTCGTGATCAATCAGTCGCCTTCAGCAGGTCGTTGATCCAGATCATGGAGGCGCGGAGGTGGAGGCCGGCGAGGTAGCTCTCGGGTGTCTTGTCGTATCGAGTCGCGATGCCCCGCCAGGCCTTCAGCTTGTTGATCAGGCGCTCGACGCTGTTCCGTTCCTTGTAGAGATCGGCGTCGTGGCGTGTGGGCCGGCCGCCGCGACTGCCCTTCTTCTTCCGGTTGGCGGCCTGATCCTTCTTCTCGGGGATGACTGCCTTGATGTTGCGTTTGCGCAGGTAAGAACGGTTGGCGCGCGATGAGTAGGCCTTGTCCGCGGCGACAGCGTCAGGCCGGGTCCGGGGACGACCGACCGGCAGACGGATCCGCACCTTCTGCAGCACGGGGACGAACTGCGGGCTGTCGGCTGCCTGTCCCGCAGTCAGGACGAACGACAACGGACGGCACCGGCGGTCTGCGGCGAGATGAACCTTGCTCGTCAGCCCGCCACGGGACCTGCCGAGCAGGGCTTGCTTCAAGCGGAGCTTGCGCCGCCGCCTGATGTGCCGCCGCTCTTCCCGCTCGGGGTCGTGACCTCCGTCCTGTCCGTTCTGTTCTGGCGGGGGCCGCCCCCTTTTGCCGGGCCCGCTCCTGCTCGGCGGCGGCTTCCTCGAGGGCGTCCATGACCTCCTTGCCGATGCACATCCCAGCGGCGTCGTGGTGGGCGCGGGCGGTCGTGGAGTCCACGCTGAACAGGGACAAGTCCGTCTGCCCCTGGCGGGCGGCCTCGGCGATCACGCCTTCCAGCAGCGCGGTGAAGACGCCGGCGTCCCTCCATACCCGGAAGCGGCCGTAGACCGTCGGCCACGGGCCGAACTCGCCTGGCATCTCCCGCCACTGGCTGCTGGTGCGGAACCGCCAGATCACCCCTTCGAACTGCTCCCGCAGCCGCTCGGGGTACGGGCCGTACTCGCCTATCGGCAGGAACGGCTCGATCAACTTCCATTGCTTGTCGGTGAGTTGCCTGCGCGTCACGATCGTCTTTCTACCGGATCCGCCTTCCAGGCGGATCCGGATCGACAAGATTGATCACGACGTCACACAGGCCCTAGAGGCGTTGTCCGGACAGCTCATGAAGCGCGGCCTGCCCACCATCGCCGCCCGCAACACGGCCTTGTTCGGCATGGCCGGTGAACTCCCGCCGATCATCATCAGCGACCTCTTCGGCGTCCACCGGAACACCGCGACCCAGTGGGCGGCGCTGGCTCAGGACAGCTGGGCCGGCTACCTCGCGGCCCTCAGAATCACCGAATAACGCACGGTCAAAGTTGTTTTAGGGTTGGTCGGTTAGCTCGGAGCGTGGTCCTGCGCGTTGCCGTCAGCACGGGGCTTCCTGCTGGGGTGTTTGGCGCGGTGGGGTCCGGCGGCGGTGCGGGTGTCGGCGTAGGTCCAGATGTCGGCACGGCGGTACCAGCGCCGTAGGCGGCCACTGGGGAGTTGCTCCTCTTCGGCAGGCTGAGGCCAGCCGCGCGGCATGCGCTTGGGGTAGTGGGTGATGCTGACGGGTGTGACGCCGAGGACGCGGGCGGCCTCTGCCAGGGTCAGCAGGTCATCGGGGTTCCCGCTGCGGTCGACGTGGATCTCGCGTCGCTGGGTGCGCTTCTTGTAGTCGGCGTACCAGGCCTCCCACTGGTCGTGGTCCCAGTACATGACGCGGTCCAGTGTCTTCACGGGTGTGGGATGTTCGTTTTCTTCCCTTAGTGCCCACAGGCGCTCGAGGGTGCTGCGGGCAAGACCGTGGCGTTCTTCAAGGTCAGCGCGTGTGACCAGGCCTGCCGTGTTCTGCCGCTCCTGGTACCAGTGGTCCCATTCGGCCGCGTCCCAGACGCGCTCACGACCTGTTGTGCCAGCCGCTTCCGGGTGGTCGGTCCACCGGCGGTTGCGATACCACTCTTCCAATGCGGAGAGCGCCATGCCGTACTTGGTCATCAGGTCACGGCGGGTGTAGACCTCGCGGCCGTCAAGTGTTGTCACGGTGGTCCTTTCCGATCTGCCAGGTGAAGGGGCCGAGACGGCGCACCAGCGTCGCCAGGTAGAGCCTGGCCGTTGCCTAGGATGTCGGTATCGCTTTCTGGAATGGGCTTGTTGATTGTGCCCTCGGGCCAGGAGGCGTAGGGCGGCTGGCGGGCTGCCAGCGTTTTTCCCGCCAGCCGCCAGCACAGTTCGTGTCCCAGATGACTGAGCAGCCAGGGAAACCCCTTTCGTTTTCCTTAATTGTGTCATCTGCATCGGAGGATGTACCCCAGGCAGCTGGCCCCCCCCCCCCCCCCCCGAAGGGGGCGTCCGCAACAACGCCTCTTCACCTGTTTGTAGGGGTGCTTGTCGTAGCCCGTGGCCACGGGCGGGAGTGACCGAATAGCGCAGGGTCAGAACACCGCCTCTTCACCAGTACGGAACCCCCGAGCCCGGCCGCCAGGTCGCTGCCGGAGTCGCGCTCCTGGCCTGGGCGGCCCTGTCCGGCCTGGCGCTGCGCGGTCTGCGTCTTCGGCCGGCCGCCGTCCACGTCGACGTGCACAACGAGGCGCCGCCCACTCCCGACGTGGAGGTCCGCGCGGAGATCCAGATGCCACGGACCGAGACGCCCCCGCACATGCCCTACTTCCCGTTCGTGCCGCCGTCGCCGAACTGACGTCTGTCTGTCCGCCCTTCGGGCCCGGCCACCGGGTCCGGGGGCGGTACAGGGGGCCGGAACAGCCAACGCGCCGCTGCTACCCCCGCCGCTTGGCGTGCCGGTCCCGAGCACGGCCAGCATCCCCAACCCCAGCACAGAAAGGACCCGTCGTGCTGCTGACCCTTTTCATCGCGATCATCATCGTCGGCACCCTCTTCGTCCTGACCGGCCGCCTCCGCACGACCCAAAGCGACAAGGCCAACATCGCCGCGATGGAGGAAGCCGACGCCACATTCAACGCCAACCTGGATCGTGAGCGCACCGCCGGCATCACCTACGAGACCACCGAGTACCGGCGCCTGAGCCATGCCGCGAACGAGGCAACTGCTGTCGGACCGCACCCAAGATCTCAGTAGCGCACCAGAGCTTTCAGTCCCCTGCCCCCTGTCACCTGGTCCTGCAACTGCTCCACGGCACCGGTACGTCCCTCAGGCATGACTACTGCTGCACCCGAACCACCGTCCAGCACGCAGCCGTACTGGCCGCACTGCGGCCACGGCGCGACCCTGGCCGATCCGGTCGGCTGCCACGGCATCCGCGTCGGTGACCGCACCGCCTGCCTGGCTCACTTGGAAGAAGTCGACCGCGCCGCCTACCTCGCGGCGTTGCCCCCCGGCGCCGACATCGACCACCGCGGCACCCCCTTTACCACTGAGCTGCTGGACCAGCTACTAACCGCCCTACGCGAGCCCTCCACCGGTCAGGCCCACATCGGCGTCGCCATGTTCGCCTGGGCCTCATTCTCGGGCGACGCCCAGTTTGACAAGGTGTCCTTCTCCGGGGACGCCTGGTTCGCGCAGGTGTCCTTCTCCGGGGACGCCCTTTTCAGCGGGGCGTCCTTCTCCAGCGACGCCTGGTTCATTGGCGCGTCCTTTTCCGCCGACGCCTGGTTCGGAAATGTGTCCTTCTCCGGCGACACCCAGTTCGCCTGGGTGTCCTTCTCCGGCAACGCCCATTTCCATGGGGCACGGTTTGAACTGGCACCACGCTTTGGGCCGCTGGTGTGCGGTAAGCGAGTGGCATTGGACGCTGCGGTGTTCCAGCAGCCGGTGACGATGAAGATTGCCGCCCGCCAGGTGAGCTGTGCGCGCACCCGGTGGGCATCGGCCGCCACGTTGCACCTGCGCTACGCCGAATTGGACCTGCAAGACGCCGTCTGCGAGTACCCAGTGATGGTTTCCGCCCGCCCCACCCCTTTCCCCATACACGACGAGGCTGGTTCCTGGTCACCGGAGTCAGAGTTGTCCGATCTTGAGGCCGAGGTGGGCGTGACGTCGGTGGGCGGGGTGGATGCCGCGCACTTGGCGCTGCACGACATCGACCTGAGCAGGTGCCGGTTCGCTGGCGCCGTCCACCTCGACCAGCTGAAGGTCGACGGCTGGTGCACCTTCGCCACCACCCCCACCAACTGGAGCCGACGTTTCCCCTGGCGATGGAGCCGGCGCAACACCTTGATCGAGGAACACCATTGGCGCGTCCGCACCGCCCGCCACCCCGGCCGGGCCACCGCCCGTGGCTGGACGAGCCAGCCACGGGACGCCCCGGAGCTGAAGCCGGCGGCGGTGGCATCGCTGTACCGGCAGCTGCGCAAGTCCCTGGAGGACGGCAAGAACGAGCCGGACGCCGCCGACTTCTACTACGGCGAGTGCGAGATGCGCCGCCATGACACCGGCCGACCCTGGGGGGAGCGGGCGCTGTTGAGCGCTTACTGGGCCCTGTCCGGGTACGGGCTGCGCGCCACCCGTGCCCTGGCCTGGCTGGTGGCGGCCATGGCCGCCACCATTGCGGTGATGATGCTGTGGGGCCTGCCCACCGACGACCCGAAACCGACCACCACCGGCCGCCAGGTCACTGCCGGGCAGAAGATGGTCCTCACCACTGATACTCCCGACCCGGTCAATCCCACCGGCCCGCTGATCGAACGCGTCACCACCGAACGATGGGAGAAGAGTCTGCGGGTGGTGATCAATTCGGTGGTCTTCCGCTCTTCCGGCCAGGACCTCACCACCACCGGTACCTACACCGAGATGATCTCCCGGTTGGCCGAACCCGTCCTCCTGGGACTGGCCGTCCTCGCCGTCCGCAGCCGCGTCAAACGCTGACCCGTCCCTCACACGGCAGAGAGACAACGCGACGTCTACTGGGCTGAAGTGATCGGTGCGTTCGCACCGCCCCGAGGTGCCGCACGGAAGATTTCAGTACCCCCAGGTCACAGGGCTGCCCCTGAAATCTTCCGTGCAGTCCGACAGCTGCCAAGGTCCCGTTCCGCTACGGCGGCACCAAGCACCGCTGAACCTCTACTGCTCTAAGAGGTCGTTTTCA
This sequence comes from Streptomyces aurantiacus, assembly GCF_027107535.1. Classification (NCBI taxonomy): domain Bacteria; kingdom Bacillati; phylum Actinomycetota; class Actinomycetes; order Kitasatosporales; family Streptomycetaceae; genus Streptomyces; species Streptomyces sp. Qhu-G9. The sequence goes on from NZ_CP114282.1 coordinate 222,254, forward strand.
TCCGTACTGCTCATATATAAACCGGTTCCCAGGGCGTGGGACTGTGGTGCGGAAGGGGCAGCGGGAGTGATTGGGGCCTGTGAATCGGATGGGGTGACGGGCGGTGCGGGATGAGGCTTGTTCCTGTCTCATCCCAGGACGCCCGGTTCTTCTGCGTGCTTCCGCCGTCACCGATGTGCGCCTGGGCGCACTTGGTCCGGAGCGGTATGCCGGAAGCATGTCTGCGCGACGTCCGTATCCGAGTGATCTGTCCGATGCCCGCTGGGGGTTGGTCGAGCCGGTGTTGTCCGCCTGGCGCTTCGAGCGCCGCGGCAGGGCCCTGGACTTCGGCCGGCCGCCCGAGCATGATCTGCGCGACATCATGGACGCGATCTTGTATGTGGACCGGACCGGGGTTCAGTGGCGCTACCTCCCGCACGACTTCCCGCACTGGAACACGGTTTACGGCTACTTCACGAAGTGGCAGCAGGAAGGTGTGTTCGCCCAGCTCAACGGTCTGCTCAGGCAGCTGTTGCGACAGAAGGAAGGACGGGAGTCCGAGCCGTCGGCCTGTGTGATCGACGCTCAGAGCGTCAAGACCTCCTCCAGCGTTCACGCCTCCAGCCAGGGCATCGACGCCGGCAAGAAGATCGTGGGCCGAAAGCGGAGCATCGTGACCGACACGCTCGGCCTGCTGCTGGCGGTGCTGGTCACCGCGGCCAGTGTCCAGGACTCCGTGGCCGGCACTCAGCTCCTCGACCAGGTTGCCGCCGGCCATCCCGGCATCCGCAAGGTGTGGGTCGACGGCGGCTACCGCCAGCACCTCGTCGAGCACGCCGCCACCCTCGGCATCGACATGGAAATCACCGCCCGCACACCCGGGACCAGGGGTTTCACCCCGATCCCGAAGCGGTGGGCGGTCGAGCGGACCTACGGATGGCTCATGCTCCACCGCCGCCTGGCCCGCGACTACGAAACCCTTCCCGCCCGCTCCGAAGCCATGATCCATCTCGCCATGACCGACCTGATGGCCCGCCGCCTCACCGGCGAGAACACCATCTCCTGGCGCGACCCGACACCGCAGACCAAACATCTGATTCCGGGATAAAACACTGGAAGAAAACGACCTCTTAAAGGCCCTAACAAAGCCGTTGGACGTGGCGGTGGGTGATCAGGCAGACGGCGAGTCCGAGGAATGCTTCGTGGATGTCATCGCGTCGTCCCAGACGCCGGCCTCGTTCCAGGCCGCCAGACGGCGCCAGCAGGTCATGCCGGATCCGAAGCCCAGCTCCTGCGGCAGGTACTCCCACTGGATGCCGGTGTGCAGGACGAACAGGATCCCGCACAGAGCCTGCCGGTCCGGCACCCGCGGTCTGCCCTCGACCAGCTTCGGACCTGGTCCGGGCAGTAACGGCTCGATCAGCGACCACAGTTCATCCGACACGATCCACGGCCGCGGCTAACGTTTCGCCACAACCAGACCAACGAGCAGACAAGCCAACAGTCACATGATCAACAGCTTTTGTTAGAGCCAGTAAGAGGTAGACCTACGTGCCGGTCGTGGACCCGTGGCATGCAGCCAGCGGGCCCACCCTAATACGCGGCCGGGATCAGGCAGCGTCTTCCTCCGTGATCGGCGGCGGGATGTGGCTGCTGGACGTCCGCCCGATGAAGCTGATCAAAAAAGAGGACGCGCTGAAGTTCGAGGCGGCCAGGGCAGTGGCGGCCGCCTACGGCTGGCGGTACTCGGTGGGCACACATCAACGCGGCAGCTGGAGCGGCGGCGAGGCTCGAACTCGTTTATGTAGCACGCATGTCGACGCCTGCCAGAGAGGCACGACCCGGGGGAATCACCCAGTCGCACCCTGACGCGCCCGGCTTCCCCCGGCTCTACGGTCCAAGCACCTCAGCCGCCTCCACGCACAGTGAGGAAGGTGCCCCATGACCACCCCGTCCCGTGCCTCAGCCGCCTCCGCCCCAGCGGCGGACCCGCACCACCGCATCACCGACGAGGCCGGATTCACCAAGGTCACCTCGGACGCACGGCAGGTCGCCGCCGTGTACTTCTATCTCCAACTCGACCCGCTGATCGACTGCGCGCACCACGTCGCGGCCGACTTCTTCCGCCGTCCGCAGCTATACACCGCGCTCGGCCGCCAGCCTTTGGCGCCGCGCCTCGCGGAACTGCACGCCCGGTACGGCACCGACGAGCGCATCCCGTCTAAGGCGCAGCGCGATGTCATCTACCAGGCCGTGTTCGGCCGCACCGTCGGCGGCAACCAGTCCGCCGAAGGCGACTTCGCACGGCTGAGCGCGGATCTGATCTCGGCGGCGGGCGCGTTCGCCGAGCGGGTCTTCGACACGGGCGAGGAGATGCTCCGCGAACGGGTCCGCACCTCGCACCGCCCGCTCAAGGACTACCTGACAGGCCTGGCCGGCGACGCCCTGGAGTGGGCGGCCGCCGACGCACTGGCCGGGATCGCCCGCGACCGCGCGTACACGATCCTGCGCAACGCCGGGGTCTGCTCCGTCTTCGGCATCTCGACGCCGCCGCGCAAGGAATGGCCGTACGTCCCCGACGCCAACGCCGACAAACTCATCGAGGCGATTGGACAGCAGCTCGGCACCGGCGAAGGGCCCGCACTGACCCGCGAGAGCGTCAGCAACCGTCAGCGTGCGGCGCTGCGCGGCACCGAGGCGCTGATCTCCGTACTCGACTTCCAGGAGGACGGCAGCAACGAGGAGCTGACCTCGCTCATCACCCGCTGCTACACCTGGGGTGCCGCGCTGAGGAGCCTGGGCGACGCGTCCTGCGCGCAGCCGCTCGGTCTCGGTCCGGGCACCTCCGGCCGGCACGACAACGGGTGAGGCCAGGACATGACCAGTGCCCAGGAGCCCGTGTTCGATTTCATGGTCGTGCGTGCACCCGAATCCCCCTCCGCCACCACCCTGGCCAGGCATTACATCCAGGACGAGGCGTTCGTCGCCGTGGGCGCCGACGATAGCGCGCCCGTCATCCGGTGCCGTGCCGAGGATCTGCACAGCGACAAGAGCCAATCGGTCGTCGGCAGGCTCGTGTTCGGCAAGGTCTTCTGCGACCCGGCAGGCGAGGACGACCCGGCCGAGCTGCGCACACAGGAGCTGATCGACTCACTTCTCAATCTGCTGCCGCACTACTTCCCGTGCGTCGAGTCACCGGACGAGGACACCGAGGGCACCCACGCCACGTCCTCCCGGGCGGACAACCGGCTGCCGCTCGACGACCTCGCCAGGCTCACCGTCGTCGCCCACAAGAACTGGCACGTCCTGCTCCCCGACCGGCTCGACTCACTCCCACAGGACAACCCGCTGATCGAGGGGCTCATGCGGGCCCTCTCCGTCATCAGCGAGGAACAGAAGGCGACGCCGTGGAAGGCCGGCCGGCTCCGCGAGCGACTCGCCGCGGTCTTCGGCGTACGGTGCGACGCCCTGCACACGCTCGTGTTCACGGCCGACGGGGCCCACACCGCCGACTACCGCAAGGCCCGCCGCACACTCTTCGACGCCCTCTGTTTCCTGTACGTGGTCCGCCGGCGCCATCTCGTCAACCTGGAAGCGATCATCGACGGGCTGCGCGTCCTACACCTGCTCCATCTCCTTGCCGTCGACGCCCTGTTGGCACGTGCGCGCGCGAACAAGAAGGTCACGCCCGGCGAACGCGCCCTGCTCGAAGCCCTCTGCACCTTCCATCCCCAGCTGCAGGGCTGGGACCTGGCCGCACCGGTGCGCGGTTTCCCGCTATTCGGCTCGGCCGCGGACCTCAGGGAGTGCATGCGGGCCTCGCCCGTGGTTCATCCGGTGTTCGCCCGGCTCTTTTGGTACGTGAAGCCGTTCAACGACATCAAGCCCATCGGTGTCGGCGACCTCAAGGTGGTACGCCAGTGGCTGACGGCGTATCTGCCCGGGGAGATCTCGCACATCCACAACGTGATGAAGGGCGAGACCAAGACCAACGACCACCGGCGGCTGGAGAAGTCCGACCAAACCTTCTCATTCAGTGACACCAGCAGCGAGGAGTCCACCCGGGACGTCCAGACCACCCAGCGCTTCGAGGTCAAGAACGAGGCCGAGCAGGTAGTGAAATCCGCGCTCGGCGTCACCGCGAACGCCTCGGTCAGCTACAAGAGCGACATGGTGCTCGCCACGGTCGGCGCCGGGTTCTCGTACAACCGGACCGCGGACGACACCACCCGCACCGCGCAGAACTTTGCTCGCGAGGTGATGGACAAGGCGGTGCAGCGGGTCACCAGTCAGACCGTCTCGCAGCGCAGCTCGGCGCTGCACCTGGAGACGGAGGAGAAGAACCTCCACACGTTCACCAACGACAAGGCGAACGCCACGCACGTGTCCGGTATCTACCGGTGGGTCGACAAGCAGTACACGGCCCAGGTGTTCAACTACGGCAAGCGCCTGATGTTCGAGTTCCTGGTGCCCGAGCCCGCCGCGTTCTGGGCCGCGTCCCGGCTGCGCGCCGTCGCCGACACACTGGACGTTCCGCAGCCACCGTGGCCGAAGCCGGTCGAGAAGGAGGTGGATCTCGGGTTCACGTGGCAGGAGGTGCCCAGCCGGTACGCCGCGCTGAGCATTCGCTACGACCTGCGCCATCTGCCGCGCCCCGAGCTGCTGCGCAAGATGGTGCTGCGGGACGCGGAGACCCGTATGAGCGTCTTCACCGCCAACAGCTTCGAGGAACCGCTCAACTACTCGAAGGTCTATTCCTGTCACATCGACGGCGCCAAGGGCTACCAGGTCGCCACCGCGGAGCTGACGGCGAACTACAACTTCGAAGGACGCGACAAAGACAAGAAACGCAACGGGCTCGCGGTGCAGCTGGACCAACGCCTGGTCTGGGAGCGCTACGACGAACCGATGATCTACACCGAGCACCACACCGTGCAGCCGATCGAGCCCGTCCTGCCGACCTCGGACGAGGTCGCCCTGCAGCTGCGCTTCAGCGGCAAGCTGGAGTACTACTCAGTCTCCCTCGGCATCGAACTCGTCCCCACCACCAAGACCATGGAGGACTGGCAGCACAACGTCTACGAAACCGTGCGCGAGGCCGAGCAGCGCAAGCTCGACAAGCGCTACGAGCAGGAGGCGGCCCGTTACGAAGCCGAACTCTCCGAGTACCGGCAAAAGATCGAGGAGCTGAAGGCGCTCACCGTCCACGACGTGTTGCAGGGCCGCGCGAGTGCGGTGAACAAGGCGGTGATGGACGAGGAGATCAAGAAGCACTGTCTGACGCTGATCACCAAGGAGTTCGACACCGACGACACCGACGACCTGCTGCAGGGGGACGACCCGCTGACCGGCCGCACCACCAAGATCGACCGCACTCTCTTCAAGGTCCACCGCAAGGCGGACCACTCGCCGCCGACCACCGCCGGCTTCGAGGCCTCCTCCGAGGAGGAGCAGTCCTATCCGTCGATCAGCATCGACGCCGCCAGGAAGCGCGGCATCCATGTGCAGTTCCTGGAGCAGGCCTTCGAGTGGCACCACCTGTCGTATCTGTTCTATCCGTACTTCTGGGCCAAACTCCCGCGCTGGGTCGAGCTGATGAACCGCTCCGACGACACCGACCCGAACTTCACGGCCTTCCTGCGCGCCGGCATGGCACGGGTCCTGGTCGCGGTCACTCCCGCGTACGAGGACGCCGTACTGCACTATCTGGCCACCAGGCAGCCGTGGGCCGGCGGGCCCGCGCCCGTCATCGGCGATCCGCTGTTCCTGCCGCTGCACGAGGAGCTGCGCAAGCAGAGCGACGACCGGCTCGGCGGCGAACCGGACGGCGCCCCCTGGACGTTCGTGGTGCCTACGTCCCTGGTGAAACTGCACGGCGGCCCCGACACGCTGCCCGACATCAAGGCCGAACGCGCGGCCCTCGACAAGCAGCCCGGGGAGGCGTGATGCGCGCGGTCCTGGAGCTCGACCCTGGCCCGGGCGTAGACCCGCCGCTCGTCACGGGGGGCGGCGGGTCCCTGTCCGATCCGAGGATGGCGCTGGTCGGGGCGTGGTGGCAGGCGCAGGTGTACGAGCCGTTCCGTACCCACGACGGAGCGCTGCTGCCGCACGACATGGTGATCGTGCCCGCCTCGCTCGACGGACGCAGTACCGTGTGCGGGCTGCGCTTCGACGAGCGGCTCCTCGAGGACATGCTGCGGGCGTATGGGCTGTTCGGCTGGGAGACGCTCAAGGCGGGCTACAGCCGGATGACGGCCGACGGCACCTGGCCGTGGCAGGCGGTCAAGCTGTACCTGGACACGATGAAGGTGGTCTCCGTGCTCGTCACACGGGCGCTAATCGGAATCGAGCACGCTGCCGTGCAGTTCGCCCGTACGAGCTGGGAAGCCGCAAGGGTGCAACTCGTCGGGTACCGCGACCTGTTCAGCCGGAGCGAGATCGTGGGCGCGGGCACCGAGCCCGAGGACTCGGGGCCGCGCATCATCGACGCCGAGATCGAGCGCGCCACGACCAGGCTTTGCCGCCGGTACGCCGTCGAGTCGGCCGAGGCCGAGCGGCTCGCCCGTCAGATGAACTGGCGCAACCAGAAGGTGCCGACGAAGCAGCGGGACAAGGGCAGTGGCGCGGACCTCTGGTACGAGGCCTTCGCCGCGCCGCACCGCGAGAAGCTCAAGGCCATCGAGAAGATCATCGCCGAGCTGCACACGGTGTTCCCCTCGGCCATCCTGGTCCTCGGCGATCTGCCCGTATCCGTACGGGAGTTACCCGAGTCCTCCGAGGATCCGCTTGCGGTGCGAAAGGCGGGCCTCGACCTCGCCCGGGCGATCACCGACAGGATCACCGCTCTCGTCGCCGACCTCGACGGGCAGCTCGCCACGGTCGGTCGGCCGAGGTCCACCGTCTGGCTGGAGTACACCCAGACGTTTCCACCCCCGCCCATCGATCTGCCCGAGGGCGGCCCCGAGCAGACGGTCCTCGACATCGTCCTTGCCCGTACGGACAAGGAGCAGCGCCTCCTCGCCAATCCGCACCTGCTCGCCGACCTCACCTTCGAGGACGAGAGCGAGGCGGAGATCTGGCGGCGCAGGGTCCTGCTGCGCTACCGCAAGCGGCTCGCGCAGCACTTGGCGGAGAAGGCGCGCTCGACGAAGGAGTGGCAGACCCTCCTGAGCCTGCTCGCAAAGCTCGCCGCCGCTCTGTCGATCCTCGCGTTCCTCGCCTTCTTCCCGTTCGGCGCCGGCGCGGTGGCGGTGGCTCCCCTCCTTGTCGCCGCTCTGGATCTGGCCGCGGGCGCCGCCTTCTGGCTCGGTCTTGCGCTCATGACGGTCTCGGTCGTCCAGCTCCTTGGGGCGGCCGGGGACGCCGAGGACGAGGCCCGCGACCTGCTGCACGTTCTCGCCCAGGACGACCCCGACGGGCTGCGCGCCGTGGGCGAACTGCTCGGCCACGCGAAGATGTTGCGTCAGTCGCTGGGCCCCATGTTCCTGGAGCTGGTCGTTCGGATCGGCGTGTCCAAGGTCGAGGGGCTGAACGCGGCATTCGAGGTGGAGGGGGCCGTGAGCGACATGGAGAGCCTCCTGGGGCCGGAGGGTTAGCGGCATGGCGGACAAGGTCGGTGGTGGCAAGGCGGTACGGACATCCCCGTGGTCGCCTACGAAGGGGTGGGACCGGAACAGGAAGGGGTGGGCGGCCGACAGCAGGTGGAAGCCGGCCGACCCCCCGCTCGCCGCCGGAAAGTTCCTGGTCGACAAGGTGCTTGCCTCGGCTGGCATCAAGATGGATCGCAAGCAGTACCTCCATGGGCCGCATCCCAAGGGCATCGGCTTCACCGAGGCCACCATCAGGAGCAAGGACCTCATGGAGGCGCTCCATGAGTCGATCACCCGCGTGGGCCTGCCCCATGCGCAGATGCCGCCCGGCGGAATCGTCCGGTTCGAGGAGCAGGTGCTGCGGACGTTCCTCGAGCTGAAGGACACGAAGATCACCGCATCGGCGCTGGTGGGTCAGTACTTCGAGTTCGAGGGGCCCCGGATGCCCGGGGCGATCATGGTCCTGCACATCTTCGACACCAATGTGCGTCTGCTCGCCGACGACGCTGTCGCCAAGGGAACGGACGTCTTTATGGACGGACGGATGCGCCCGGTGAAGGTGACCAAGCCGTTCGATGCGGAGCTGATGGCCGTACGCGATCTGAGGATCCGGCTGAAGGGACAGGCCAAAGGGGTCAAGTACTGCGACCATGCGGCGATCAGCCACAACGCCGACGACCAGCATCTGCTCCGGTTCGGCGAGGACAAGACGCGCGGCGCCAAGGAGGAGATCCCTGGACAGATGGCCAAGGTCTACGAGCGCATGGACGAAGTACGCGACGAGGAGGGGGCGATGCTCACCTTCACCGTCGTCGACCCGAAGACCGGCGTGGAGACTCCGGGAGAGCTGCCCCTCGACAAGGTCGTGCACATGCCGGACGTGGCGTACTCGAGGGTCGGCGTGGTGGCGGGCGCGAAGTTCAAGGTGGCTGAGGCGAAGGACAAGAAGGGTCAGATCTACTACCGCGTCACCGTAAACCTGCCCACCGACCTGTTCCGGCTCGTCTTCACCGACCTGCTGCGCGACCCCCGGTGGAAGACATGACGCCGCCGGCCGCCCCTCACGCCGGGCCGAGCAGCGCGACGAGCCCGACGCGCGACCTGATCCCCAGCTTCCCGTACGCATGGCCCAGATGGTGCTCCACCGTCTTGGTGCTGAGCAGCAGTTCGCGGGCGATCTGCCGGTTGGTGAGACCCTGCGCGGCGAGCCGGGCCACGGCCAGTTCCTGCGGGGTGAGCCGCGCCACGGCCTGGGCCCGCTCACCGGAGGAACGCCCGTCGGAGGTGTGCGCGCGTGCCCCGCAAGCCGCCAACTCGCGCTCGCAGCGGCCCGCATACGGCAGGGCCGCCAGGGCGCCGAACAGAGCGCGCGCCGCCTCGAACCGCTCCGCGGCGGCCGCCCGCTTCCCGTCGCGCCGCAGCAACTGGCCGTACGAGAACAGGGTCTGTGCCTCCTCGAATGGATGCCCCGCCCCGTCGAGCAGTTCGAGCGCGCCGCGGAACGCCGCCGCTGCCGCGCCCCGCTCCCCGGCCGCCGTGTGCACCGCGCCCCGTGCCCGCGCGAGCGCGGCCCGCGCGGCGGGACCTCCGCGAGCCGCCGCGGCCCTCTCGTGGTGGACGAGGAACTCGGCCGCCTCGGCGCCCCGGCCGGTGCGGGCCAGGGATTCGGCCAGTAGCGCGGGCCAGGGGAAGAACCCGGGCTCGTCGATGCTGTCCCGATGCTCGAACTCGGGCCCGCGCAAGGCGTAGAGCGCATCCACCACTGCGGCGTGGTCCCCGGCGGCGGCCCGCACCTGGGCGAGCGCGGTCGTCGCGTACGCGGCGTCACTGGCGTCGCCGAGCGCGCGGGCGTGCCGCAGGGCCTGTTCGGCCTGGGCGAGCGCCGCGTCGTGCTCGCCGCGTCCGGCGAGCGGGCCCGCGGTCATGGCGTGGGCGAACGCCATCAGCCACTGCTGGTCGGTGTCCTGCGCGAGGGAGAGGCTCTGATGGGCGTGGGCGAGCGCGGCGTCCCAGTCGCCGCCGCGGTAGGCCGCCTCGGCGAGGAAGCCCGTCGCGAGAATGCCGAGTCCGGGCAGCCCGCCCCGGTGCAGATGCCCGTCGGCGGCCTCGGCGAGCGCCGTTCGGGCGCGCGCGAGTTCACCGCGCCACATCAGGAGCACGCCCCGGGCCAGGACACCGTCCAGCGGATGGCGTCCGCCGAGGGGTGCCGGACGGTCGAGCGCCGCGAGCCCGTCCTGCGTACGGCCGGTCAGAGCCAGGCCGAGACCGGTGACGTCGAGCGGGCCGGTGGTTCCCGAGTCGCCGGCGCGGGCCGCCCAGGTGACGGCCTCGGCACCGTCGCCGCGGATCAGGTTCAGCCAGGCGAGCTGTTCGGCCGCGCGGGCGGCCACATGGGGCGAGTCGTGCGGCGCTCGGTCGTACCAGGCGGCCGAGAGCAGCCTGGCCGCCTCGTCCTGGTGGCCCACGGTGAGGGCGAGGCGGCCGAGCAGATAGCGGCGGCCCGCGCCGTCGGTCAGTCGGCGCAGTTCGTCCGTCATGGCCTGGGCCTGGGCCACGTCTCCGGCCAGCAGCAGGCTCTCCGCGCACTCCAGGACGCGCCGCTCCCGCTCCAGGCGGCCCGGGGTGAGCGTGGCCGCCGTCCGCAGCCGTGCCGCGGCGGCCGCCCATGCCCCGTCCTCGCCGGACATGCGCGCCAACTCAGTCAACTGGTCCGCAAGTTCGCCGTCGAAGCCGACGGTGGCACAGGCCCGGTGCTCAAGTGCGGCCCCCGGATCATCCGCCCTCTCCGCGGCCCGCAGATGGAGCCGCGCCCGCAGCTCGGCTTCAAGCCCCTGGTAGACCGCGGCCCTCAGGAGCGGATGCGGAAACCTGGCGCGCGCGTTGCCGCCGACGCTCTCCTCCTCCAGGAGCCCGGCCCGTACCGCCTCCGTCAGCGCCGCCAGGGCCTCGTCGACTTCACCGGCCACGGCCGCGGCCCGTATGGGAAAGGCCACCCCCAGGACGCTCCCCGCCTGCACGAAACGCCGGGCCCGAGCAGAACACTTCGCCAGCGCACTGCCGACGAGCAGCTGGTGCCCGCGCGGAATGGGCAACGGCCCTGCCCCCGCGAGCAGTTCGGCGGGCACCTGCCGTACCAGTGCCCGCACGTGCAGCGGTACCCCGCCCGTGTGGTCGCGCAGCCGCAGCACCGCGCCGCGCGTGAGAGGGGCGGCGCCCAGCGCCAGGCCGAGCGCGCCGATCTGGTCCGCGGTGAGGCCTTCCAGGGCGATCCGCAGGGTCTGGTCATCGTCGCACAGCCGGTGCAGCCCCGCGGGCAGCCGCGCGTCGTCTGGGTCGCGCGTCAGGAGCACGGTCAGGACTCGGTCGACTCGCAGGCGCCGCAAGGCAAAGGCCAGAGCGTGCAGCGACGGGGTGTCGGCCCAGTGCACGTCGTCGACCACCACGGCCAAGGCACGGCAGTCACCGTCGGCGGCGCCCAAAAGGTCGAGCAGTTCCGCACCTGCTGCGAACGGGTCCCGGTACGCCCCCTTGCCGTCCGTGAGCTGGGCGAGCACCCCGTACGGCAGCGACCGCTCGTTCTCCTCGCCCGCCGCCCACAGCACCCGCACCCCGTCCTGGCCGCATAGGAATCTGCGGACCAAGGCGGTCTTGCCGATGCCCGCCTCACCCGACACGAGGACGAGCTGCGGCTCCTGCCGCTCGGCGAACGCGAGTCGCGCACGGAGCTCCTCACCCTCTTGCTCCCGACCCACGAACGCCGACGATGTATCCCGCATGGCCGCCCCCGGGCACCGTAGCGCGCGGGGGATCGATGGCTCCGTATCGAATCCGGCCATGAGTACGGCACCACCACAGTCCCGGCTGCAACTTCCCGCCCTCTGCTGAGCTGGCCGCAGTGCCCCCAGGGACGCGTCTGCTGCCGCTGGCCCTGTCTCTGCCATCCGCGCATAGGTCTGAGAGCCCCCTTCGCTCAACATGCAGGACTTGACAGACATCCCATGAGCTGGAGTGTCCAATCAGTAGGCGCGTGGGTTGCCTTTGTCGCGCGGGCGTTCGGCTCGAACGGATGCCCTAGCCTCGGCGGGTGACGCTCTACTTCGATCCGGTGACTACCGTCCGCAGCAGGGACCACAATGCGTTTCGGGGCTGCTGGGAGGACCGGCTGTGGCTCAACGTCCCCGGGCCCTTCTACGGCGGGGAGACCGACACCTGCTGGACTGGACGGCTTGCAGCGCCCGCCCACGTCCTCTACGGGGGTGAATACCTTACCGAGTATGTCTATCGCCAGCCCAGAACGCCTGCGGAGACCACCGTGCTAGTCGACGCGGCAGGCGACGACCCGTTCGGGGGGTACGGCTGTGACGGCGACTCCCGGTGGACACCGGAAGCCGTTCGGGAGTGGTGGCGTAACCGCGGACAGGTCCTGCAATACCTGTCCGACCAGCGGAGCACATGGGATGAGAGCGATGCCGCGCAGGGCCAGGATATCGCTGCTGCAGTCCGCGACTTCGAGTCCTACATCGGCGGCCGCCTGGCATCCGACCTGCAGATCTACCTCTACTGGCTGGAGAAGCGACAGTCTCCCGATCTCGGTGACCGGCTGCCAGAGCTGTAGCCGAGGTCATTTCGCCGCCGATCCGCGAGGAACGCAGCGATCCCAGGGGCTGAGGTGTCACGCGGCGAGTGCGTGGGCTCGGTGGGACCAGGCGGTCGCCTCGTCGTACGGTGTGCCGGTCTTGAGGCAGCCGTGCAGGATGCCCACGAGCCGGTTGGCGAGTTGGCGCAAGGCGGCGTTGAACTCGATGCCGCGGGCGCGTTGGTGCTCGTAGTAGGCCCTGGCGCCTGGGGAGACCCGCAGTGCGGAGAATGCTTGGGCGATCAGGGCGTCGATGAGGCGGTCGTTGCGGACGTGCCGGGCGGTCACGACCTTCTTCTTGCCGGAGGCGCGGGTGATCGGGCTGGTGCCAGCGTAGTTCTTGCGGGCCTTGGCGCTAGCGTAACGGTGCGGGTCGTCGCCGAATTCTGCGAGTACCCGGGCGCTGAGTATCGCTCCCAGTCCGGGCTGGGACCGGATGATCTCGGCGTTCGGGTGCTCGCCGAAGAAGTCCTCGACCTGCGCGTGCAGGAACTTGACCTGCTCGTTCAAGGTGACCAGCATCGAGATGAGTGCGCGAACGGAGACGGCGTAGGCCGCCGTCACAGCGGTGGGCTGGCCCAGGTGCTTGGCGCGCAGTACGGCTTGGATCCTGGTGACCTTGTGGGGGATGCCGCGTCGGCGGGCGCGCTTGAGGGCCGCACTGATTTGTGTGGTCGTCAGCTTCGCAGCGGCGACCGGATCGGCTGCCTTGGCCAGTAGTTCCAGGGTGTCGGGGGCGTCGAGGTCGTCGAACGCCTCCAGGGCGGCGGGGAAGTAGTCGAGCAGGGCGTGCCGCAGCCGCTGCGTGGTGCGGGTGCGTTCCCAGATCAGGGTCTTATGTGCGCGTGTCACGACCTTGACCGCTTCGGCGTCGGCGGTGTCCCCGGAGATCGGGCGGAGCTGGTGGGAGTCGGTACGCACCATGTCAGCGAGCATGTGCGCATCGGCCCCGTCGCTCTTAGCCCCCGACACAGCCAGGCGCTCCCGGTACCGGGATGCCTGCAGCGGATTGACCGCGTACACCGTGTAGCCGGCGGCGATCAGCGCCTGTACCCACGGGCCCCGATCGGTCTCGATTCCGATCACGACCTCGGCTTTGCTGTCTTCGCCGAGCTCCGCACCGATCATCGAGTGCAGTCGTTCGATTCCCGCGACGCCCTCCGGCAGGCGAGCCTTGGACAACCGACGGCCTGCGGCGTCCATCAACTCCACGTCGTGGTGGTCCTGGGCCCAGTCGTCCCCAACGAACAGCAACTCGTCCTCCGTCATCGACCTCGATCGGCAGCAGCCCGCAGGAGAACCATCAGCGACCTAATAAGGCTGTGCTCACGCCGCAACTGGGCAGGCACGACATCCCATCAGCGATTTCGCTCCTGGCCGACCAGCAGGGGCACGATCTGTCAACAGGACTCGGAGTCCAGGGAACAAAGAGTGCTCACCTGATGGCGGCTACCAGGCACCGAGTCTGCCGGATGGAGACTCGGTAGGTCCTATTAGGGAACGTGCGGTCGGCGGCCGCGGCCTGGCTCGCCGGCCGCGGCGAACAGGCGAGCTTCGAGTACACCGGCTCGGCCGGGGCACCGCTCGGGTCCGTCGTCGACATCCGCTGGCCGCGCGGCGCGCTGCGGGTGCACCTGGACCATGCGGTGGCGCCGGTGTGGGACGACGGCCTGGAGCCGGTGCTCGGCCTGGGCGTCCCGGTCGACCGGGACACGCTGATCCGGCGTTGGTACGTGCACCGGATCCGCCTGGACAGCGAGGGCACGAGCAGGCGGGTGCGGATCGGTACCGAGGCCTTCGCGCGGACCACCGAGTGGTTCGCCCTGGAGGAGTGCGAGGTGACGGAGCGCGGGCTGTCGACGCCGGCGGTCCAGCGGATCATCCAGGCCCGCAGCGCGGCGGCGCCCGTGAAGTGGACGCCGGGGCAGAACACGGACACGGCACAGGACACCCTGGCGCGGGAGCTGCTGCGCAAGCTGCTCTACGCCCGCCGAACCGAGTCCATCGCCCTGGCTGATTCGGTGTGCCGCGAGATGCCGGAACTCGCCGGCGTGAGCCCGCGGCTGCAGGAGCAGCTGGATGCCGCCCTGCGCTCCGGCCTCCTCTGGATCGAGAAGGAAGCCGAGGCCCGCAGAGGGCTGTTCGCCAGCCTGGAGAAGGCGGTGGCCGAGAAGCGGGCCGGGAAGGTCAAGAAGCTGTTGCGGCATGCTAAGACGGCCGCCAAAGACGCCTGTTCCGAGGAGGAGAGCCGCGTGATCGACGCGGCTACTGACCTTTCCGTTCAGTTGTCGGGGCTGACATTGCTAGATCCCTGCGGTACGCCGTGGCCATGAGATATGCGCAAGGCGGTGGTCTCACCGCGCGGGGTCAGGCCGCGAGGGAACGGGTGCGCATGCTGGCCGTCGATGGCTTTGCGCGGGGCGAGAAGAACACGGTGATCGCGAACGAACTGAGGGTCAGCATCCGGTCGGTGGAGCGGTGGCGCCGCTCCTGGCGCGAGGGAGGGCGGCAGGCCCTGCGTCCTTCGGGGCCGGCAAAACGGCCGAAGATCGGCGACAGTGACTTCGCCGTGCTCGAGCCGCTGTTACTGACAGGCGCGATGGCTCAGGGCTGGACGGATGAGCGGTGGACGCTGTCACGGGTGCAACTGCTGATTGCGGATCACCTGGGGGTGTCGTTGTCGATCCGCGGAGTGTGGGAGTTGCTGCGGCGGCACGGCTGGCCGTGTCAGCAGCCTGCGCGCCGGGCGATCGAGCGGGACGAAGCGGCGGTGGCCGGATGGGTGAAGGAGACCTGGCCCCGGGCAAAGCCACCGCGGCGGCGCTCGGGGCATGACTGGTCTTCGAGGACGAAGCCGCCGTCTCGATGACGTCGCACCGCTCCCGCACCTGGGCGCCGAAAGGCAGCACACCCGTGGTCCGGTTCAACGGCGCCTCCCGTGGTCGCATCTCGATGGCTGCGCTGGTGTGCTTCAAGTCCGGCGAACGCAGCCGCTTGATCTACCGTCCCCGCATCCAAGGCCATCACCGAGGCGCTCATCGAGGCTTCACCTGGCAGGACTACCGTGATCTTCTCGTGCGGGCGCACCTTCAGCTCGGCGGTCCCGTCGTGGTGATCTGGGACAACTTGAATGTTCATCGCTGCAGTCGATTACGTGAATACGCGGCAGACCATGACTGGCTCACCATCGTTCAGCTGCCCAGCTATGCACCCGACCTCAATCCCGTCGAGGGCATCTGGTCGTTGCTCCGGCGCAGCACTACCGCCAACGTCGTCTTCCGCGACCGCGACCACCTCGTCCGAGCCGTCCGCAGCGGCCTGCGCCGCATCCAACGACGTGCCGACCTCATCGAGGGTTGCCTCGCCGAAACCGGCCTTTCACTCAACACGACAACTGAACGGAAAGGTCAGTAACAACTGGGGACGTTCAAACGTACCGGCCCGGCCCGAAGCGAGAGTACGCCGACACCTCGACGAGAACCGCATCGAGGTCGGTGCAGCCGGCGAGAACTGAAGTCGCTCACGCGCGCGAGTGCTCGGAGGCAGGGCCGTAGAGTGGACTCCTCAACAGGGCGGTAGGGACAACAGCTGTGACCTCGACGGGCCCGTGGGTCAGGAACCGTGGCTAGGTAATTCCCCAGGTCAGCGACCGTTTTCAGCGGGGCAGGCCAGCCGGAGGCGTCCCCCAGGGCCAGGTAGTCTCCGGAGGCCACGCCGTTGGGCCCTCGCCGACAACGGCTTCCTCAAGTTCCCCTCAGGGATATGATCATGCACTTGTCGCGTGCATGCCCGACGCTTAGTGTCCAGGTACTTGATCGCCACGGGGGCGGTCCACCGAAAGGTGTCACATGGGCATCAGCTCACGGCGCGCTGGGACCGGCGCTGCCACTACTGCATTGCTTCTCTGCTTCGGGACCGCGGTCACTGCTGCAGCCGAGGAAGCACCCGACGACTCAGCCATATCGGCTGACCAGACGACGGAGATCAACGACAGACAGGGGTGGGAGGACGACACGGACCAGCCCGTTGCCGAGAGGGGTACGCGCCGGTGTGACGGTCCGTCGACGTGGTACAGCATTCCGACGAAGAAGGCCTACCACATTCCGTCGAAGTGGAACGGCACCAAGTTCAAGGACGGTCCAGGCGGGACGATGATGGTGTCCGTGACCAAGAGCGGAACCGTCGCCCTGGAGGTCGCGGGCTCGATCGAGTGGTCGTCCAGTGCGATCATCGCCAAAGCCAAAGCCACGGTAAGCACCAAGATCACTGGAAGTGTGACCGTCACCACCGGCCACAACTACACCCACAACATCAAGAGGAACAAATACGGTCACCTGCAGTACGGTTCGTGGGGATACAAGGTGACCTGGAAGAAGTACCGGTCCAGCGGCAGCAGTTGCGACGGCGTCCTCATCGGCAGCGGGACAGCGACCCTTCCCACCTCCGAGACCGGCTGGAAGTACTGGGAAACCTCGACATGAACAATGTGAGCACGCGGGCCTGGATCGCCGGATGCACCGTAGCGACAACCGCGCTCCTCCTCGCTGCGTGCACGTCCGGCAGCGGTGACCACACAGCCTCCGACTCCTCCTCGCCACCAGCACGGAGCACATCGCCGACGGCAACGAAGGCATCGGAGAAAGACCTCACCCAGCAGGCCCAGGCGGCTCTCGCCGACCTCCCCAGCGGAAAGCTGGTCGAGGCCGGTGCGGAACGGGTGACCGACGGCATCCACACCGAGCCCACCCTGAGCAAGGGCAAAACCTACCTGCTCACCCTGACATGCTTCGGCACAGGCAGCGCCCGGATGGCCTTCACACCAGCGGACACGGGCACGGACACCACGGTTCCCTGCGATCAGTCGGTGGTCCGCCAGCGGATCACCGTACACAAGCCGATACGCCTCGACGTCGACGGCACCACGGGATCAACCGGCGTGATCGCCTGGCAGATCGGCTCCATCTGATCCCAGCACACCACTGACGCCCTCCAGCCCACCCCCTGGAGGGCATCGGCCTGGGCCCAAGCGCGGTCTGCAGGTGAAGTCGCCGCGGGATGGCGCAACTTCGCGGGCCCACTGGACTACACGCGGACTTGGAGCAGGGCGAGGACGGCACCCGCATGCGCCCGGGAGCCGAGGGTCGGCACGAGCAGGCGGTCCGCGGCGGGCTCGGCGGGAACCGGACCTTGATCCTGAGTGGACGTTAAGGGCTCGCAGAGAATCAACATGCGGGTTTGATCTTCTTCGGGCGGTGTGTTCCGTACCGGTCGAGCTGCGTCGCTGGAGGCGACTCCAGCGCCGGGCTGTGCTCCACCGGCGCCCGGCGGCTGGGATCAGTCGTGGTAGCGGATGTACCCATTGCGGTCGGGATCGGATCCACTCATGGTGTAGGAGTGGACATCTGCCCGGCTGCCGGCAGGCTTGTACAGGTAGACGGTGTCCTTGTCGTTGTTCCACATGAAGTTGCAGTTGCCGCGGTAGACCACGTTGTCCGTGTCGGAGTCGGTGCCGTTACCGCCGCGCAGCTTCACGTAGTCGCCGGGCTGCAGGTAGTGGTTGGCGGTGAAAGAGAAGCGGTTGCCGGTGGCATCCTTGACGACGTAGCCCTTGAGGTTGACGGTCACCGACGGCGAGTAGTTCTTGATCGTCAAATATTCCTCATCGGTGTTGCCGGAGGAACAGCTGTTGGAGTCGCGGCCGGGCGCGTCGTACTGAACCCCGCGAACCTTGAGTGCCGAGGCGTACTCGGCGGCCTGCGCCGACACCGCAGGAACAAGGGCAGCAAGCGTGCCTGCGGTGATGGCTACGGCCAGGATGGAACGCTGACGCAAGGGGATGCTCCTCCACATTGAATGAACGGTGTTGCATGGGCAGGACTCATCAGAGCCCGCGGCAGTTGCACACCCGACGAGCTGTCACCCATTCGAGTTCGAGGCCCCCAGACAGAGCGGGCAGCCCAGAGCAAGCTCGCCATCTCGCGGCACGCGTAACCATCAGGCCGAAGGCGATCGGCCGCAGCGCCGCCTGCCGGCCCTACCCCGGGCCCGGCAGTTTCCCGTGCGGCCGTGACGGAGCGCCGGCCTTCCCAGTGGGTGCTGCGGAAGGTGCGTGACGGTCACGGCTTGGCTATTGCCGCGACCGGGATGGTTCACCGGCTTGACGGTACTGTCCGGCGCATGAAGCAGTTCCCCTGCACGTTGGAAGCCCTTGTGGTGCGCACCGACTTCTCGGCGGACGGTCCCTGGCATGCTCTTCGGGCGGCGCTGTATGCGCCCAGCAAGGACGGCTTCTTGGCCAACGTCGCGCTCGTCGACGACCGCAGGTACGAGAGTCTGACGCCTGACCAGGCCATCGACCTGATCCATCCCTCGTACCGGCATCCCCTTCTTGTACTGGCGGACTCCACGGCTGTCACCTCGGCCGAACTGCCGCTCCTCGTGGTGGACCTGCGGGGTGATCGTGGGTGTTGCGTCCGCGTGGTGGCAGCCGAGCTGTGGAGCATCGAGAACAACCTCTCGGGCGCGAACATGGACTTCGAGGAGTTCGCCGGTGCCGTCGACGACGACGGTGTTTTCCGGGGCTTCTGAGACGTCGTTGCATGTGGCGTGATCGGTAGTGTGCGGGACATGACGACCGTGGAACGTCTCGTTCCGGAGGGACTGTGGCAGCTGCTCCAGCGCGTAGTGCCCGTGCGGCCACAAGGCGGCGGCAGGCGCGCTATGGAGACCGGGAGGTGCTGGCCGCCATCCTGGTCGTGGCCACCTCTGGCATCTGTTACCGCCGCCTCCCCACCTGAGGCTACGAAAATCTAACCTTCTGGCCGTCCTGGTCAGCGAAGTCGTGATCGGAGAGTCTGGGGGCATGCTGCTGCCGCCAACCCATGGGAAGACCGAGCTCATCGAGGTCATCCGTATCACCGATCCCGCGAGGCACCTCAGTTCGGAGGACCTAGCGGGCGACACCGCCGCCATCTGGGAGGGCGACCAAGCCCAGCAAGGTCTGTCTCAACTTCCTGCCGATCAGCGTGGCCACCCTCGCCGCGGTCCACACCTGATCCTCCGTCCAGCCATGCGCGGCCGGACCCTGCTCCAGATATCCGGCGAGCATCTCCAGACAGCGGCGGCGACAGGCGACACCGGCCCCCACCCGGTCCTCGCGAAAGCAGCTCGTCGACACCGCCTCGCCGCCACAACTGCTGCCACTGATAAGCCGACTTCAGACTCACACGCAGCTGCCGGGCTACCTCGGCCGGCTTGACCTGCTGAGCGAACAGCTCCGCCGCCTGCATCCGCACCGCTTCCCGGCGCCGCCGTGCCGCAGGTGTCAGCCCGCCCCCATCCGCGTATCTCACACCCCACGGACTACCGACAACACCACACCCACATCAGCAGGTTCAGCAAACATCACCCTAACGAGCCGAGATCAGTACCGGAGCGCGGAATGAATGGCTGGAAAGGGCGTGGACGACACTCACCGCCCCGGCTGGTCTCCCCCGTCCAGCCGGGCCTTCGCATCCGGCACGCCCCAGGGTTGTCGCTACCGGGCCAGGGGGACGATGACCGCCTCGGATATGAGGACCTCCGCCCTCGTATTACAGCCGTCGGTGAACTGGCCGGCTTTCCAGTGCGAGAACTTGTCGCGCGTGCAGCCGTACCGCCTCTCCTCCTGAACCTCGAATGCCTGAAGGGCCTCGCGGACCGGCAGGGTCACCGTGTCCCCGAGCGCAGCCGGAGCGGCGTGGGCTGCGGGGCTACGGGGCTACGGGGACAAGCAGCGAGGCCAGGGCGGAGAGTGCGGCCACGGCGGGGTAGAGGGTGCGAGTGAAACGCAGAGTGGATCCCTTCGCAGATCACCGACAGTTCGTGATCTTCCTAGCGGGTCCTGGTCAGGACTCGCCCGGCCCACGGCCCCGGTTCACTCACGGAGACGGTACGTCACACCGCACGCTCACTGCAGCCGCTCTCAGCGGCCGAACCCCGACAGAACTGCCAGTGGCGACCGCGGAGCTGGCCGCTGCGCAGCATAGGTCCGGGTCAGCGGCGCGGTACTGGACTGGAGGGGCGCTTTCCGCCGCGGTGGAGCGCCGCCCAGGCAGCGCTTCTGTCAACGCTGTGCGGCGTGCGGGTGGCGAAGCACTCCCCAGTGGGACACAGGGACGCCCGTCGAGCCTGCGTGCCCCGGGGCGGTGAGATTCTCCTCCTCCCTGAGATCAGACGTCAGATGATCTCCGAGTTGGGCCGGAAGGTGTGCGGGCTTGTGGGCAGTTCAGGGAACATGGGGGAGGACAGTTCTCCGGTGAGGATCCGCGCCAGGAATTCGGCGCAGGGCAGCGCTTGGTGCTCCCAATCCGATCCTCGACCCTCGTTGATCATGATGGTCCAGTCCGACGGTTCCTGCTGCGGTAGGCCCAGCCAGTACAGGTAGTGGCCGCTTTCTTCCGCGTACGCCCACGGAATGAGCCGGGCGTCCTGCGACGCGAGCGGCTCGGGTTTCGGTTCGGTCTTCCACAACTCGGCGAGCACCTCTTCTCGCTCCGCCGTCATGGCCACGAGGTCGTAGTCGGGATCCTCACACCCCGGCTCGAGGAGCCAGAACGTGTCGTCAAGGACTCCCCCACCGAAGCGTTCGACGAGTTCCTTGTAGTCGTCGGGCAGTGGGCTGCCGAGCTCTGCTTCGGCCGATTCCCAGTCCACGGCAGGCCGGTCGTCTTGGGCGGCGGCCTGGGGGTAGAGGCGGGCGAGCCGTTCGACAGCAGGGTGCATCATGACTCCATGATCAAGTCGGTCAGACTGGTTTGGGCACGTTGAGGATAGTAAGTGCGTTCGTCGCCGAGTCCGAGCCGTACGGGGTGAACTCAAATCCGCGGTTTCCGTGGGCTTCGATGAGCAGGCCCTTGGGAACGACGTCGGTGGCGTCGTTCGTGGCGTAGATGGGCGTGACGCTGTATTCGATGGTCTCGCCTCTGTCCGCGGCTTCTCGAATCTGGCCCTCGATCTTCCGCATGACCGGTGAGTTCGCAAACCGGTGCATGGTCACAAAGTTACGGGGATCCTTGTTGGAGCCGCCGATCTGCGCACCAAGCAGATGCGTCTTGTTGAGCTTCTTGTACTTTTCGTATCCGGGAACCTCGACCGACGGATTGGTTTTGCCGCCCGTCATGTCCGCCTCGATGGTGGCCTTCATCCCGGTGGCTCTGCCTCCCGGTCCGGGTTCGCCGTAGCGGACCCGTCCGCCCCATGTGACGTCCGCTTCGTCACACGCAGCCAGGCCCAGCGGGTCGCTGGCGCAATGGGGGTTGCGGACGTAGGTGTACGGGTTGGGGTCCGGGGCGACACCGAGGGGGTCCAGGGTGGTGTACCGCCCGGTCTCGGGGTCGTAGTAGCGGAAGTAGTTGGAGTGCAGACCGGTTTCGGGGTCAAAGTACTGGCCGGGAAAGCGCAGCGGGGTGTAGGCGGTGCTGTCGGCGGTCCAGCTCGTTCTTCCCCACAGTGTGCTGCGTGCCCGCCATGCGATGTCGCCGTCCGGTTCGATCAGTTCTGCGGGTGCTCCGGAGGCGTCAGTGACGATGGCGAAGAAGCGCTCGTCGATGGCCTGCTGGTCCCAGTCGTCTCCGGAAGGCGGCCCTTCGGCTCGGTGCTCTTCGTCCAAGCGTTCTTCGGCGGGGAAGTGCATCGTGCGCTCGCCTTGTGCCACGAGTGGCTCGTGGCGTGGATCTGGCTGCAGAGATGCGTGTCGGCGCTCCGTCTGAGCGATGGGGGACAGTCCGTAGTGGTCCCAGGTGAGGGTGACGGGCGGACAGCCGTCGCTGGTCCAGGTGGTCTGTTCGCACAGGTGGGTGCCGTCCCACACGAAGTCGGTGCGCTCTTCGACGGTTGTGCCGTCGCTGCTGAGGCGTTCCTTTGCAGTGCGCCGACCCCAGGGGTCGTACCGGTAACGCCAGTGTGTGCCGTCGGGGGTGATGACGCCGACCAGCCGGTTCTCGGAGTCCCAGGTGTAGTGCCAGGTGTCGGGCTTGCGGGACAGACGGGTGCGGCTGCGGACGACCATGCGGCCGAGGTGATCGTAGGTGTAGTGGGTACGCCCGGCGCCGATGAGGCGTGTGCCCTCGTAGGTCCGGGGGCCCGTGGCGTCGCGGCTATGGTCGGGCCAGTGGGCTTCGGCTTGATTGCCTGCCGGGTCGTAGGCGTAGTGCTCGCTCCAGGCTCCCTGCACGCCGGTCACGCGTCCCGCTGGGTCCACGTCGAAGGTGCGGGTGCCGGCCAGTTGGTCGGTGACGGCGGCGAGGTGTCCGTCCGGCCGGTAGCTGTAGGCCCGTTGCTGGATGGGGTCATCGTGGCCGACGGTGAGCGTCTGGGCGCTGAGGCGGCCCAGTTCGTCGTAGGTCTGGGCGAGGTGAAGGCTGTCGGCGATCCGCCGACTCACTTCGTTGCCCGCCAGGTCGTGGGCGAACTCCAGGGGCCGGCCGGCGGTAATGAGGCGGGCCATGTTGTCGGCGGCGTCGTACTCCCACTGGCTTTGAGCTCCGGTGGGGGTGGTGCGTGTCTGGCGGAGCCCGGAAGGGCCGTAAGTGTTGCTGAGGGTGCGGCCGTTGACTGTCTCGCTCAGCAGACGTCCCAGGGCGTCGTGAGTGGCAGAGATGCGGGCCTCGCCGTCGTCGGCGTGAGTGATGCGTCCGAGGACGTCGTACTCGTAGCGTGTGGTCCGCTCCGGGGCGGTCTTGCTTACGACTTGCCCCTGGGTGTCGTAGGCGAAGGTGATCTGCTGGCCGACTGCATCCGTGCGGGTCAGAACGTTTCCGGCCGCATCCCGGGTGAAGGTGGTGCGCCTGCCGTCGTAGTCGTGGTGTGCGACGAGCCGTCCGGCGGTGTCGTACTCGTTGCGCCAGGTGCGGCCGAGCGGGTCGGTGACGGTGGTCAGACGCAGCGCGCTGTCGTAGGCGAAGGTGAGGTGTTCGCCTGCGGGTTCGGTGCTGGAGGCGAGCCGGTCGAAGTGGGTGTACGTGTACTGGGACACCACACCCTGCGGGTTGGTGTGGGAGGTGCAGTTGCCTTCGCCGTCGTATGTCCAGGTGTCGATGGCTCCGTCTGGGGCGGTGCGGGTGATGAGGTGGCCGTCGGTGCTCCACGTCATGCGCAGGCGTCTGCCGAGCGGGTCGGTGAAGGCAGCGACCCGGCCGAAGGCGTCCCGTTCCCAACGGGCTTGGGCGCCGCGGGGATCGGTGACACAGAGCGGCAGTCCGGCAGGGTCACTGTCCACCCTCGTGGTTCTGCCGAGATGGTCGGTGCTCGAAACCAGCGTCCCGGTGGGGGTGTAGGAGTATCGGGTGCTTTCCCCGAGAGGGTTGGTGACCTGGATGCAGCGGCCCTGCTCGTCGTAGATGCGCTTCCAGGAGGTGCCGTCGGGAAGGACGATGCGCGTGAGCTGGCCCGTGACGGGCGTGTACTCGTAGCGGACGACGGCGCCGTCCGGCCGGGTGACGCAGACGGGCTGTCCGCCAGCATTGTTCTCAAAACGCGTGACGTTGCCCAGCGGGTCAGTGTGGGCAGTGAGCCGATGTTGGTCGTCGAACTCCCGGCGGACGGTGTGGCCCAGCGGATCGATCTCGGCAACGACCAGGCAGTCGTCGTCGATGATGAAGCGGGTCACCTCGCCCTGCGGGGTGGTGACCCGTGTGACGCGGTGACCGGGCCACAGCGGGTCGATTACGTCGTAGGTGAAGGAGTTCGCCAGGTGGCCTGCTGCACCGCCCTGGGCGATGCAGCGGTCCTGTTCGTCGTAGTCGTAGGCGTACTGCCGGTCGTTGGTGTCCGTCCAGGAGGTGATCCGGCCGCGGCTGTCGTAGCCCAGGCGCAGCGGAGTGTCGCTCTCCCCGTAAATCTCGCCCAGCAACTCGTCGTCGGTGTACACGTACCGTCGCACGACGGCGTCACTGCCATCGGCTTCTGCACCGGCCACAGCCAACTGCGTGATCCGCTCACCGTCCACGCCGAAGCACACGTGGTAGCCGGCGGAATGGCGAATGCCTCGCGGTGTTCCCTCCGGGCCGCGTTCGAAGGTGAGGCGGTTGCCGTGCCTGTCCTCGATCTTCGTGAGCCAGGCGTCACCGTCGACGGCAGGCGCGAAGTGACGGATCAGCCCCTGGACGGGGTCGGTGACGACGAATCCCCCGCCGTCCAGGGGACGCAACGGCCAGGCGGGACCGTCCTGGGGAAGGACGTACTCACTGTCGTCTGCCGCTTCGGATGAACCGGAAGGCCCGGAACTGATGGTGTCGGCAGGTGCGGGAGGCTCTGTGGCACCCGGGCCGGGAAGAGGCGTACCGGCCAAGGGCACTGCACGGCCCGCCGCACTACCGGGCGGGGTCCGCGGCTCGGGAATGTCGGGTGCTGTCCGACTCCCACCTGGTATCGCATACGGCAGCAGCATGCCGTCGTCGGTCACCAGGACAAGGCCTTCATCATCGACCTCGATGCGCTGGTCGACCGTCGACGTCCAGGACGGGCCGAACCAGCGGCCTGTGCGGTACCCCGACGCGTAGCGGCGTGTGAAGCTCAGCGGAAGAATTCCCAGCAGCGTCAGGTCGTCCTGCTCCAGGAACATCTGACCCGTTGCCACATCGACGGGGTCACCACACCCCTTGATCTTGCTCCCCAGCCGGCTGTAGGCCCCGCGCGCTCCGTCTGCGATGGCCTCACGGGCACGGCCGGCCCTCTTCAGGAGGGACTTCCCCATGGCCTTCAAGCCCGCGCCAGCAAGGGCCTTCATTCCCTTGGCCAGCCCGCCGAGCGAGGTCAGTCCCTTCATCCCGGGAATGCAGTCCAGGGCCGCGAACGCCACATCCCACAGAGATGCCTGACCCTTCATATATTTGTTGAGCGTGTCAGCCAGCACGACGAGAGCGGCGATAAGAACAATGGCACCGAGGATAGGCCCGCCGATGATCATCGCGATGATGCCGAGGACCGCGACAACGACCTTGCAGACCGCGACGATAGTGTCCCAGTTGTCGGAGAACCAGTCCCCCACCTCCTCGTACCACTTGCGGTTCTGAATACCCGCGTCGGAGGCCTCCTCCAGCCTCCTCTTCGCCTCCCCCGCCGCGTCCTCACGCATCCTCCGCGCGTCCTCGGCCATCTTCTTCGCCGCATCCAACGCGCTCTGCGCGGAGGTGACATCCGACTGCGCAGCGGTGTGCGCGTCCTTGGCACTGGCCGCATCCCGAGTAGCGGCCCGGACCTTTGCCTCGTCCGGCTTCTCGACGTCCTTCCCGCCGGTCGGGTCGTCCTTGTACTTGTCCGCTTCCTTGTTCGCGCGGGTCACCCACGAATCAGCCGACGACAACCGGGACTTGGCTGACGACAGATCGGCCTGGGCTTCACGGCCCTTCGCCAGCGCCCTGTCAGCAAGGGCCTGAGCCCGCTCCAGCTTCGGCCAGTACGCCGCCAAAGCGTCACCAGCCAGGTCATAACTCTTCTTGAGTTTCTTCAGGTTCTTCGGAACGCCGGAAAACTCGTCCCGGAACACGTCGGCGGTCTTGCCCACCATCGTCAGGACGGCGTCCTCATCCGCCATCCCCTTCACCAGGCGGAGGGCATCGGCAACGTCATCCGCGAAGTCGTGCAGACCCTTCGCCAGCGACCGCACCCGGTCCGGATCCCCCGGCGTCGGATCCCTCTCCAAATCCAGCACATGCCAGTCCGTCGGCCGATACCCCGCCACCACGCAACCCCCGTCACGCCAACCCCGTCAGCAACTACGCATAAGCGAAGGTACCCGTGGCACGCTCACGAGAGAAACTGAACAACACCGACGGACCGATGGCCCTCTGCTCCACACGACTGCAACGACGCGGTCACTCCAACTCGCCCGCAGACCAGGCTCCCCGGGCGCACGGGACAGGGTCGATACATGGCGGAGACCGCTGGACAGAACAGCGAGACCGGCCAAGACACGGCTCCAAGTCGGTGGACATACTCCCCACGCTCGTTCGCCATCCAGCCGGAGTGAACCGTTCCGGGTTTGATCGCCGACTCCGGACTGTCCCGATTTGGGTTGAGTCGAGTTGCTTTGGTTTCACGCTACTGGTGGGGTGCGGAGTTCGTACTCCACCGGGGTGAGCATGCCCAGCGCGGAGTGTCTGCGCTGGCGGTTGTGGAAAATTTCCAGGTACTCGAAGAGCGCGGTGGACAGCTCCAGTCGGGTCCGCCACCCTCTGCGGTTGAGCAGTTCGACCCGAACCCGCGCCCAGAGGGACTCCATCATCGCGTTGTCCACGCAGTCTCCGATGGAGCCCATCGAGGGCAGCAGCCGGAGGCTCTCGCGCGCAGGGTGAATCCGCCCTCCACTCCATGGTCGGAGTGGATGATGGTGCCGCCCGGGCTCGGGGAGCGGTTGCCGATGGCCATGGCCAGGGCGTTGGTGGTCAGCGCCGCGGTGGGCGAAGCGTCGATCGACCAGCCCACCACGCGTCGTGAGAACGTGTCCAGGACGACCGCGCAGTACACCTTGCCCTCAAAGGTGGGGTGCTCGGTGATGTCGGTGACCCATAACTGGTCCCGGCGCTCATCCAGGCCGCCGCCGTCATCACCGAACCCACCGGTGTCGGTCGCCTCGGTCTGATCGGGCACCGTTCCTGACCGGTCTCCTGCCGCCCCGATGCCAGCGCGTCAGCACCCGCAAGATGAAGTGATGTCCCAGTCGCGTACGGACCAAAAGCACACAACTGGCCATACCGTATGGCTGGAAGATCGCCGTGAGATGGGCATGAATTCGGCTACGGTCGGGCGCATGGATCGCCTGTCCGAGATCACCTTCCTTCTGCCCGCGACCCCGGAATCAAGCAGTTTCCTCGGCGAGTTGCGCTCGCTGCTCGCCAAGGTGGCGTACACCGACTTCGCCGGGTCTGCGGACAGGGGCGACGGGGTAGTTGACCGATTGACCCTCACCCCACCGCAGCCCGCTGACGCCCGTCCGGTGACGACGTTTCAGCTGGCCGACGTAGCTGCGCCCGAGGTCGCCCTCGGCGCAGGCCACTCCATCGGCGTGTGGGGCGGTGACACGACCGATACGCCGTCCTTGCGGGCCAGCGTCGAAATGACCGACCTCACCCGCCGTCTCGCCGGGCACGTCCAGCGGGTCGATCACACGGGCGTGAACGTGCCCGCCTGTGCCACCTCACCCGAGCAATGGCAAGACCTTGTGAGCGCACTCGCCTCGGCGTCCACGATGTACCGCTATCCCACCGGCGAAGAGTGGCCGTTCGTCCTTCCCTCGACATCAGATGAGCTCGTCGGTGGTATCCGCGACTTCGTCGTCGGCCGCGAGCCTCGGTTCGAACTGGTATATGACCAGTGGCTGACGCAGACGCAGTGGCAGTTTGCGCTCTGGACCGACCTGACCCGTACAGAGCTGGAGCTGCTGTTTCCCGAGCCTGAGGGGATCACGTTCCCTGGCCTTGAAGAGATCTTCCGCGTCGTCCCAGTCATTCATCCTTGGCCGGGCCTGGGCATCCGATTTGACCTGTGCTACCGCATCGATGACGGCCCGTCCGATTGGGAAACCGGCGAATGGCTGATCACGGAAGGCGGCCGTATCCGTTGAGCCAGCCCGTGGACACCGGCGAAGCTCTCGGCTCCTGACGGGGCAACGACACATAGGCGACGACAGCCGCGATCACTGCCCCGCGTACCCGTGCACTTTTAGTGCACCAGGCTGTGCACGTTGTCGGCCCGTACGCCGACACCGTCCCCTTGCTGCGCAGGCCCGCTGTCGAGCCCGGGCCGCGATGTCGGTTCACAGCAGATAGGTGAGGTGGCAGGCTCACTCCACCGGGGCCGGTTGACGGCCACACGCGATGGGCCGCGAAGGGGACGGACAACATGCGCAGCAGCAGCCACGCACTGCGCCTGCTGGAAAGGGCGTGCAGGGTCATCGTGGCGCTCGGCGCGCTCTGCGCGGTGCTCCTGCTGTTGACCGTCAACCCTGAAGCTTTGTTGATCGTGTACAAGCGTGGCGGACTCACCCCGTTGATCCTCCTCTTTGCGGGGGCCTGCGTCGGCTGGCTCTGCCTGCTCCTGATCAGATCGCAGCAACGCCCACCGGTCGTGCTGGTCATCGGCGTTGTATGTGCCGTCGGCCTCCTGAGCGTGCTGTGGCAGACAACTCACGGCACGGCAGAAGAGCAGCGCTTCCCGCCACCCCCGCCCACCGCCGGGCCGTAGTCGCACCCCGAGCCCTCAGCCACCACCGCCAGCACCGGTCAGCCGACCGGCTCCCGGACGACGTCGATCGCGGGGCGCACCTCGTGCGCACCGCCCCACTCCTCATGCCATTCCGTGTCGTAGCCGCGAAAGCGCCGGGACACCAGCGCGTCAGCCACATCCGCGACGGCCTCCGTGCCGAATGGCGCGCGGGGTGGTTCCGGCGAAGGCGGCGGCATCGCCGATCTTGACTTCGCGGGGAGGCATGGCGGAGGGGTACATCGCAGACAGGGCCTTTCGTGCTGTGGTGCCCTCGACGACACCACATGCCGCTACGGCATGTGCAACTACACACCACCGGGCCCTGACGGGCCATCGGGCGGTCCCTCGCCATCGGTGTCCTGTCCCAGGACAGGCCCGCAATGGGTGGGGGGTGGGGAGATCCGTCGAGCGGGTCTGACGGCACCCCGAACAGGGGACGGGGATCCTCAAGGAGCCCCAACAGAAACGGCGTCCAGGTGTTCCGCCCCTGCCGGTCCAGGCGGGGGCGGAACTTGGAGCAGTCAGCTTGTCTGCGAGGTCGAACTCGACGCGGTCTTCTGCTGGTGGAGTTCGTTCAGAAGGTCCAGCATCTTCTCGAACTCGGTGTCGGTCATCTTCCGGATCAGGTGGTGGGCCAGGAAGACGCCGTCGTCGTAGGGCAGTTTGGGCGGAGTTCGGGTGTCGCTCTCCTGTCGCGCTGCCGGTGGGGCGGTGTTCGTACGCGGTTCGGGCACCGTCTCCGGGGACCTCTGAAGCCGCTCCCCCGCTGGAGCATCCGTTGGCGTACTGTCCGCCGCTCCGCCCGACTTTTCCACCACGGCGTAAGAGGGACTGGCGATAGCGACAGGGAGGGGCGCTGCTTCAGCGGGCTCCTCCTTCGGGTCTTCCTTCGCCCTCTTGCGCTCCTGCTTCTCAGCTTCCTTGCGGCTCCGCTGTTCCTTGAGCTCGTCCAGGGCGGCCTGTTGCTGTTCGGCGGGCTTGTTGCCGACCGCGCGCAGCAGGTCGATGGGCTCCTGGCCGATGAGGGACTGGA
The DNA here is from genome assembly GCF_027107535.1 of Streptomyces aurantiacus. Classification (NCBI taxonomy): domain Bacteria; kingdom Bacillati; phylum Actinomycetota; class Actinomycetes; order Kitasatosporales; family Streptomycetaceae; genus Streptomyces; species Streptomyces sp. Qhu-G9. Next base: position 251,733 of record NZ_CP114282.1, read on the forward strand.
GTTCGGAGGTGAGATTGAGCAGGGCGAGCCGTTGCGAGACCCATCCCTGGGAGCGGTGGAGGCGTTTGGCGAGAGCGGTCTGGCTGCCGTGGATGCTCAGCAGACGGTCGAGAGCACGTGCTTCGTCGAGCTCTTCGAGGTCCTGGCGATGGATGTTGGCGACGAGAGCGGATTCGAGGAGTTCGTCGGGAGTGGCGCCCTGGTCGTCGCTGACCATGACTTTGACGGTGTCGAGGCCTGCTTCACGTGCGGCGGCGAGGCGGCTGCTGCCGTCGATGACGACGTGGGTGGTGTCCGGCTCGAGGTCGGCCTCCTGGCCCGGGTTGGCCTTCGCGTAGACGTCGCGGTTCATGACCGTGATCGCCTGCTTCTGTCCGTGATCCCTGAGACTGCCCGCGAGATCGGTGAGGTCTCCGAGGCTGGTGCGGGGGTTGTCGGGGTTGAGGCTGATGCGGTGGACGGGGAGTTCGGTCGGTGGGGCGATTCCCTCGGTGGGCACGCCGGTGGCGGCGGCGACTGCCTGCCGACGGGCGCTGATCGCCTGGGTCTGGCCGCCGAATCGCCCGGCTCCCAGCTTGTTGGCCTTGGTCATGAGATCTCCCGGGCCAGTGCGCGCATCCCGATCGCCTGCTGTGACTTGGGGGCGTAGGACAGCAAGGGCTGCTTCATGCGGACAGCTTCCTTCTGCTCCTTGAGGTCTCCGATGAGGCCTACGACCCTGGGGTCCTTTATGTCGACCCAGCCCTGCAAGGAGGAGGTGGCGATGTAGCCGCGGCGGCCGTCGTAGAGGTTGACGACGATGCCGAGGTAGTCGATGTCGATCTTCAGGTCGCCGCGGAGGTCGTCGATCTGGGCGGTGAGCAGTTCATAGGCGTCGGCCGAACTGTCTTCGGCCTGAACGACGATGAGGGCGCCGGACTGGCCGGGCTTCTCTCCATCACGGCGACGGCTGTAGTAGGCCGCGGCATCCATGCTGAGACCGAGGCTGGGCGGGCAGTCGACCAGGATGACGTCGTAGTCGGCTTCGAGCGGGGCGAGCGCGCGCTCAAGGGCTGCTTCCCGCGCGCGTACAGCAGACAGGCGCACGTCGAGCAGGAAGGCGTCGTTGCAGGCGGGCAGAAGGTGGAGGCGGCCGCCAAAGGTCTCGTCGTCGATGGAGACAACGAGGTCGCGAAGATCGCCCTTGGCGTCGCCGGCCATGTGGTTGGTGAGACTGTCGCCGTTCATCGGCAGGGGTGCGGCACCGAGCTGGTTGGTGAGGTGGCATTGCGGGTCGAAGTCGACGAGCAGTACCCGCAGTCCGAGGCCCGGCAGGTCTTCGACGTCGAGCGGACCCTCGTCGCCTCCGGCGGCGATCGCGAGTTGCTTGGCGATGCGGACCCGGTGGAGGGTGCCAGGGTCCTCGGCCAGCGCTTCACCGGTGCCCGCGGTGATGGCGGTCTTCCCGACGCCGCCCTTCTGGTTGCAGACAATGATGCGGCGCGTGATCGCAGGCCGTTCGATGTCCGGGGTGGGATTGGTGTCCAGCCACAGCTGCACGGACTGCGCCAGGCCCTGAATGAGGGAGAGCCCCCGGTCGGCGACGACGCCCCGGAACTGTTCCCACTGTCCTGCGGGAAGGAAGGTGGAAAACGAGTCGGCGCCCGCGGTGTCGATGGTCTCGGGAGCGGATGCGAGGTTGCACCAGGCGTCGATGCCCTGTTCGACTGCGGCCTGGATCTCTATGCCGTATTGAGCGGCTCTGATTTTGAGGTCCTGCCGGAGCCATCCCGGCAGTTTGGAGACGACCTTCTCGCGGTCGCCGGCGGCGGCAGGTGATGTCATGAGAGACACCTTACTAACGCGCATGATCCTTAGGAGCAGCGACACGTTAGTTAGATCTACTTGTTGCGATCGTAGGACGGACCCCTCCCCTATTACGCCGTAATAATCGGCCCCTCAAGCCCCGCCCCCTACACGACTATGACGACGTAGTCACCGACCCGGCCCGCCGTCACCACAGGCACCGCACAGACAACTGCTGCTGTGCGAACCGAACTTGGGCGACGTCGACACAAGGCCAATTCCAGGTTCTTGCGCACCAGCGATCGGATGCCGGCCCGCCAGGCGCGCAGAACGCGGTCGGTGACCATCTGGCGGGCGTGGCCGGTGCGGATGAGGTAGTGCAGCCAGACCAGCAGACCTCGTCGGGCAGCCGCAGCGGAACCGATCAGGTCCTGGGTGCCGGAGGCTGCCTGCACACGGCTTCTCCATCTGTCACGCTCGCTGCGACGGCGTCACTCTGCCCGGCATGACGGCTCGAAGCGGCCGTGCCGGCATCCCGGTCTCTGCCAGAGCCAACGAAAGCCGCCGCCGCTCAAGTGGGGCCGACCCAAGCCCCGGGCGAGGCGCCGAACGACACCGCAACCAAAGACGTGTCAGGCAGGTGAGGGTCGGTTGCGCCTGAGCGAAGAGCCTTGTCCCACCGTAAGCTGACGGAGACCATGACCGCGTGCAGCACCGAGAAGAACCCCACGAACTGCTCGTACGCGCCGGGCTCACGGTCGTCGAGGACGTGCCCCCAGGCAGCCTGTTCCCGCCAGAGGCAGCCTGGCGAATCGCGCGGGGAACTGCGGCGCCGGACGGAACGGTCGGGGAAACGCTCGATGCCGCCTGGTGGCGCCGCCTTTCCGATGTCGACGGCGAGTTCCTCGTGGCCGTCCTCGGACATCGGATCGGCGGCAACGACTCCTGGTGGACCCGGGTCCGCTACACCAGCGACGGCATACCGGAGCTGACCGGCGACCCCGGGTTCATCGCGCTCTCCCTCGACGGGCAAGTGCTGCTGGCGGAGGCGCCCACCGCGGACGGGCCTCAAGTGACAGCCGTCGACCGACTGCCGGAGCGGCTGGAGGAGGCCGCCGCAGCCGCCGGACGCGAGACGAAGGCCGAGCGCGCCGAGGTGTGGGCGGCAGTGCCCGGCCGCCGTGCGTGGCCTTTGCACTGGGCAGAAGGGATCGGCTCCAATCCGGCCGCGCCCGACGAGCTTCTGATCAGGCTGCTGGATGTGGCGGAGGGCTTCCTGCACGGCTGCGACCGACCCGCCGTCCTCGACGCCGCCGTGGATCACCCCGATCCGCAGGTGCGATCGACACCCGCCGGCACCTTCCGGCCGAAGCTCACATCCGATCAGTGGGTACGCCTGATCCGTGCCGAACCATCGCCGAGGCGCCGCGTGCTCTGGGCAGAGCATGCCCGCGCCGGGGGCGCCGACCTCCCCCAGGATCTGTATGACGACCTCCTCACCAGTTCCTCCCGCGCCCTAGCCGCCGAACTCCCGGGGCTCCCCGCACACCACCTCCCCGGCCTCGCGACCGACGCCGATCCCCGGGTGCGGACGGCGGCCTGCGGCCGGTGGGATGACATCGCAACGCCGCTACGCGAGCAGCTGCTTGCCGACACCGACGACGCGGTGCGCACGGCGGCGCTGCTCGCCCATCACACTCGCGTCCCCATGCCCCGTGAGAGCTTCGCCGCGCTGGCCGAACCGCTGCGGGCACTCGAACGGTGCCGCCTCGAGCCCGAGTTGGAGGCGGAGCTGATCCGGAACGGGGACGCGGAAGTACGCCGGGCGCTGGCCGCCAACCCGGGCCTGGGCGCGCACGGCGTCGCCGTCCTGGCGGAGGACCCGCTCGACGACATCCGCTCCGCAGTGGCATTGCGCCCTGACCTCACCGAGGAGCAACGTGCCGTGGTGCGCTACGACTTCGACCCGACGTCGATGTCGCACACCCTGCCCTGGGTCGCGGACCTGCACGGCGACACTGAGGCGATGCGCCGACTCGCAACGTCGTCCCATCCTCTTATCCGCCGCAGTGTGGCCCGTGCCCGGCATCTCCCACCAGACGTCGTGGAGCTTTTGGCACGGGACGAGGACCGGACGGTCCGCCTGTTTCTCGCCGAATCGTGCGACGACGCGCCGGCCGACATGCTGCTGGAGGTCTGGCGCTGGTGGGACGGCAGCTTCAGTCACCCCGACCGCCCCCGCAGCCACCCCCACTTCCCCCGTGCGGGCTTGCTGCACTACGCCGACGACCCCAGCGGGCGGATGCGCCGCCTGGCCCTGGACGATCCGGAGTCGACGGCGGCCGACGTCGCGCGCCTGGCCCGGGACCCCGAAGCCGGGGTGCGCCGCCGCGCAGCCGAGGATCCCCGGCTTTCACCGGCTGATGCCGTGCGGCTGCTCGACGACCCGGCGGCCCACGTCCGCGGGAGCGCGATGCGCAATCCGCGGCTGCCGGCCCGCATCCTGGCCGGGCTGCTGCACGACCGCGACACCGCATGCGCCGCAGTCACCAACCCAGCGATCCCGGTCCCCGTCCTGCACCGCATCCTGGCCGCGGCCGCGGCAGCCGTGGCAGCCCCGCGCTGAACACCGGCACCCCGCACAGCGTTCACGTTTGCCCGACAGTGAACTCCGGACGCACCTCAGCCAGTCACCCTTACACCAACCTCGCGAACACCCCCCGGGGCCCTCTGGGGGCAACGAGATCCGGACGAGCCAGAGTCGCATCGCCGCAGTAGCCCGCGCCGTTATCCGGTATTTTGACGACGCCGCACGGCTATGGCGAGAACGGATGCAGCGGCGACAGGGCTGCGTGCGAGTGTCAGTGTCAGTGGCAGCACATACGGTCTGCGCATGATTGATCAACGTTGGTCAGGAGTGCGGCAGCGCGTCTCGGCGTTGGGCGCCCAAGCGGCAAGCAGGGAAGTCTTCGGTTCGCTCGGGCACCAGTGGGCCCTGGAAGAGCCACTCACTCACGACGGGCTTGCCGAACTTGAAGCCCAGATAGGCGTGAGGCTGCCGGAGGAGTACCGGACTTTCCTCCTCCACGTCGCCGCCGGAGGCGCAGGCCCCGCCTACGGTCTCTTTCCTGTGCGCTGTGTACAGGGGCGTTGGCGCTGGGAAGGAGACGGGAGCGACCTGGCGGATCTGTCCCTGCTCGCCGAACCGTTCCCCGAACAGGGCCCGGACCCCAAGACCCGCGACGAACTCCTCGCGCAACGCCCCGAGGAAGAGAACTTCGATGAGATCGAGGAGTTCGACGACGCCATCGAAGCGTGGGACGAGAAATGGGATGCCCTCATGTTCGCTCCCGAACGCACTGCAGGCGCAATCGTCGTCAGTCACCGCGGGTGCGCCCTGCGGGAGTGGCTGGTCATCAGTGGCAGTCACCGAGGCACGATCTGGTCGGACGGCCGGGCAGACGACATCGACCTCGAGCCGCTTCTCGACGATGGAGGGAACCCGATGACCTTCTCCCGCTGGTACACCGACTGGCTAGAGCAAGCCGAGCGGACAGGACTTAAGACGTAGTCGGGACGCCTGATACTCCACACCAGCCCAGCCGCGAAGCCGGCATCGGTGTCCCAGTGCTCGCGCCTCTCCCGGCGCTGGCCATCCTCCTGCCTTCGCTACTCCAGGATGATCGTGACCTCTCTGCCACGGTGAGCATTGCGGTTGGCCGACATGGACCTGCTCCGATACGAGCGCGAGCAGCCGTTCTGCGGCCCCTCCCCCAGCTGAACCTCCGGCTATTACGGCGTAATAGCCGGACGTCGGCTCTCGCCCCCTCAGTCGCAGCCCGACAGGCCGAAGGGCCGGAACGCTGAACTATTACGGCGTAATAGAGGAAGAGCCTTGTGGGTGCAGCGCACCGAGAGCATGGCAGCTGTCCTGTCTCAGCGAAGCCAGTCGATCCCGAGTCGATGACCAGGGCGGACCAATTCCGTTGAGACGGTCGCCTTGCACTTTTGTCCGGGATGCCGCCGATGCTCAAGCCGCCTCACGCCAGCTCAGTCTGAGATGAGGTCGGAACGCATCGCTTTGCGAAGTGCGTCGAGTGCCTCGCTGAGGGCTCTTTGGGCTGATGGCCAATCGGGGTCTGCGCCTATGTCGGCCTCGTCGAAGCGGTCTCGCAGGTCCCGGACTCGCATGAACGCCAAGTCGGCCATGTAGCCAAGATGTTCCGGGGCGATGATCAGCATCTGATAGCGGAGATGGTAGGCATTGGTGGATCCGAGGATCTCGCCTGCCCGTTCCATAAGCTCTTCCCGGGGCAAGCCAGTACTGCGTTTCAGGTCTCGGAGGCGGTGCGTGGTGAGTGAGAGCGCTCCGAGGTATTCGGCATATAGCTGCTGCTTAACGGCCCGTTCGCGGGCTGAGTTCTCCCGCTGCCACCGTGACCGTTCGGCCAAAAGGGTAGTACTGACGCCCAGGATGGCGCCGAGCGCAGTGCCTGCGAGAGTCCCCCAGTCCATGGTCCCGATCGTAGGGGCGTGTTGCGGCGGGCTGGAAGAGGATCCAGGGCCCTCTGGTCCTCGATGGTGCGCTGCGATCCGTCCAGGGGTGGAGATTCCAAGGAAGCCAAGACAGTGGTGCCGCAGCCGGATGGATTCGATGAGAAGGCGACTGCCTTCAATGAGAACGGACAGCAACGGTCCGTTCAGGCTCGTACTGCTCGTACCGCGCGTGCAGATGGACGGCTTGAGCTGAGAGACGCTGAGGCAACTGGAGCCCAGGAAACGCTGGATCTGGAGCGGCGTCGTCTGTCTCGGCTATTACGCCGTAATAGATCAGCGCCTGCCGTGCTCGTCGCTGCTTGGGGTGCTGTCGTACGAGGCAGGGCGTTGCTCGGGCCGTCATCTCGTTGACGCGAGCATGTGGGCGGGCTCCTGCATTGCTTCGGTCTGCTCGACTGCAGGGGCGGTAGGCAGAACTGCTCGCTTGTCCTGGCCCCTGGATGACGGGCTAGTGCTGTGACCGCGTTGGTTCGCCGGGTTGGTGATCGTGGCGGTTGGATGGGCGGTGACGTCCGATCCGATCGTTGGAGGTGCGGTGGCTGAGCCTGTCCGTGTGCGCAGACTGACCGACCAGGAGGGGCAGAAGCTGCAGCAGATCGTGCGTCGGGGCAGCACCAGTTCGGTGCGTTACCGGCGGGCGATGATGCTGCTGGCCTCGGCCGGCGGGAACCGGGTGCCGGTGATCGCCCAGCTGGTCCAGGCCGACGAGGACACCGTCCGCGACGTGATCCACCGCTTCAACGAGATCGGCCTGGCCTGCCTGGACCCTCAGTGGGCGGGAGGCCGTCCCCGCCGACTCAGCCCTGACGACGAGGACTTCGTCGTGGCGACGGCCACCACCCGCCCGACCAAGCTCGGTCAGCCCTTCACCCGCTGGTCACTGCGCAAACTCGTCGGCTACCTGCGGAAAATCCACGGTCGGGTCATCCGGATCGGCCGCGAGACCTTACGCGGCCTGCTCGCCCGACGCGGTGTCACCTTCCAGCGCACCAAGACGTGGAAGGAGTCCCCCGACCCGGACCGCGAGACGAAGCTGGACCGGATCGAAGAGGTCCTCGACCGATTCCCAGACCGGGTCTTCGCCTTCGACGAATTCGGCCCGCTCGGGATCCGGCCCACCGCGGGCTCGGGCTGGGCAGAACGCAAACGCCCCGACCGGCTGCCCGCCACCTACCACCGCACCCACGGAGTCCGCTACTTCCACGGCTGCTACTCGGTCGGCGACGACACCCTGTGGGGCGTCAACCACCGCAAGAAGGGCGCCGCGAACACGCTGGCCGCGCTGAAATCGATCCGCGCCGCCCGGCCCGACGGCGCCCCCATCTACGTGATCCTGGACAACCTGTCCGCCCACAAGGGCACCGACATCCGCCGCTGGGCCAGGAAACACAAGGTCGAACTGTGCTTCACCCCGACCTACGCCTCGTGGGCCAACCCGATCGAGGCCCACTTCGGACCGCTGAGGCAGTTCACCATCGCCAACTCCCACCACCCCAACCACACCGTCCAGACCCGCGCCCTGCACGCCTACCTGCGCTGGCGCAACGCCAACGCCCGCCACCGCGACGTCCTGACCGCCGAACGTAAGGAACGCGCCCGCATCCGCAGCGAGAAGAACATCCGCTGGGGCGGACGCCCCCTCGCCGCTGCGGCCTGAACGACCCGGCGAACCAATGCGGTCAGAGCACTAGCGAACTAGGTGTGATGCCAGCAGTCGTGCTAGCTCACACGCTAGGCGCCGTGCCTGCCCTCGCTGTGTGCGGTGCAGACCGGGCTGCGGCCGTCCAGGTGAATTGCGGCACCAGCGATGCGTTGCTGTGGTGTTGCTGCCTGGCCGGCGAATGATCTATCCCTACGTTCGATCATCACATGATGTCCAGAATGGGACAGGAAGTGATGTCCGTGCGCTTGGACCCTGCGGGGCTCGACGTCGTCGATCTCTCCGAAGTGAAAGCCGCCCTCCGTCGCCGGGCCCAGTTGATGAGAGAAGGTCTGTTTCCCCGGAAGGTCCTTGTCGTGGTCAACGGCAAGGGCGGCGTCGGGAAGAGCAGCCTTTCCACTGCGCTGGCCGCCGCTCTCGCGAAGACCAGAGCCCGCGTTCTGCTCATCGAGATGGACGAGCAGGGAAACCACAGCGAGGACCTCGGCACCAACGGCACCGAGCTCGCTGATGATGGCATGGCACAGGCCGCTGCCATCCTCGACGGCAAGCCTCTCACCCCGACCGGTGAGGCCCGCCCCGGCCTGTACGTCGTCCCCGGCGGCAGCGCCCTGGAAGACGTGGTCGAGGAGCTGTATTGCCAAAGGCGCATTGCGGCCCACAGCGACGATCCAGAAGACCAGCTCGCCTGGATGGGCCTGTACGCCGCTGCCATCGACGCGGTGCGCGACGACTACGACGTGATCATTCTTGACGTCGCCCCCGGCTGCGAGCCCCTGCAGCTCCAGGCCCTCGTCGCCGGGGAAATGGTCCTTATCCCCTCGAAGAGCGACCCCTCCTCCCGGAAGGGCCTGCGCACCGTCGCCCGTCGCTTCGCCCAGGCCCGGGCTCTCACTCCGGTCCTACGCCTGCTGGGCGTCGTCGTCTTTGCCACCAACTCCTCTGCCACCAAGGTGCAGGCGAACATCAAGGACCAGCTGGCCGACGACCTCAACGGCGCGGCACCCGTGCTGGAGCAGACGATCCGTCACGTCGAATCCGCCGCAGTCGCCTGCCGCACGCAGGGCCGCCTTCCCCAGGAGATGGCCACAGACCCCAATCTCGATCCCGCCCTGCGGCGCTCCGTCAAAGCTCTGGCCGGCGACTACCGCTCCCTGGCCATGGAAGTGCTCCAGACCAAGGCACAGCTCGACTACGCCGATGAGGAGGAAGCAGCATGAAGAAGAACCAGACGGCCCCCGACACGAAGGACGCGAAGCGGGGCGGGCTGCCCGCCGATGGCGCCCTGGATGCATTCGCCGTCGACAGCGATGCCGTGCAGGCCGCTTTCACTCCCCGCAGACGCCGGACCCCGCCGCCCGCTCCAGCGGAAGGAACCAGTACTTCGCCGACTGCGGGGGAGGGGACCGCCACCCGGCTGCAGCCGTTCGTCGGCTCTGCTGGCTCATCGGCTCCGGGGGAGGACTCGCCGGAGCCGAACACCGCACCGGTCCACACAGCACGGTCGTCGGCACCGACAGCAACGGCAGTACGGCCCGTCGCCCCGAACATTCAGATCACCGCGCCGTCTGTTGACTCTGCCAGCGAGCCGACCCAGTGCACAGTCATGGTGGAGAGCCAGGTCCGGAAACGCTTCACGCACTACCAGACCGCAGTGAAGCTGGAGACGGGGAGCGAACCCACCAACGCGGTCGTTGTCCGCCGGGCTTTCCTGCACGTCAAAAAGAACAACTCGTGGAACATCCTTCGGGAGCGAGCGCGCCACCGGCAGCATCCCGTGACGGAAGAGGACAACGACCCAGACGGTCTCTTCGGGGATGTACCGGCCCGCCGCGTAGACCGGGGATCCGTCAAGAACAGCACCCAGCAGAGCTTCCGCCCCTCGCGGCAGGAGCTCGCCGTCTACGACGCCTTCGCCGCGGCCCATGGCTTCGACAACCGCAGCGACTTTCTCGACGCGGTCCTCGACGCCTTTCTGCCCGACCTCCCCACCAGCCGGCGCTCCACCCGCTGACGCCACCCACTCGCCAATGCCAGCCACCCGCTCGCCGGCCTCGGCGGCCAGGTTCGAAGACAGAGGCGAACCGCACCTCACACCCATTCCGCACCTGCCGCCCCTGAAATCGGTCAGCATCCCTGCCTGCCCGAGGACGCCGGAGGGGGCGGCACTGCGTTGCACGCGAGGACGCCCACGAGTCAGCAGGGCGAACGAAGCCCGCCGGGCTATTACGGCGTAATAGCCGGAGCTGCCGACAACAACGCCCCGGCTGCGTACACCACGGACCCCACGGCCTCCGAGAGGATCACAACCAGCCCGGGCCCACGTGAATCCTGGACATGCGTCCTTCCTTCGATCCTGCCTCGGCCCTAGGCTCGTGGCGGCGGCCCGTATGGGCGTCGAGCCGCTGGTGCCACTGAGGAACGCCGTGGACGTGCCATCACTGATCCTCCTCGGAGCGGTGGGATGCACTACGCGGCCTCCTAGAAACCTACAACCGGTTCCGGGAATGGCAGACGGACCGCAGGACAAGAAGGTGAACAGCCCCGGTTCGCGGAGTACTTCGATCCCGTCGCAGCCTTGTGCACAGTGCGATGAGCGCCAGTGCCGCCGTGTTCTTCGGACCACCGGCCAGATCAGCGATGCGTACGCACCCAACGTCGTCGGCACTTCGTCGTGGGTGATCCTTACGCAACTGGGCCGTGTTCAGGCAGTGAGCGATGCCATCACCGTTACGCCCCAGCCGGGGACGAGTACCCGGGGGGCCACCGGCCGAGGATTCCCCGCAACCTGTTCCGCCCGCTCCAATGCCGACGCTGCCGGACGCCACGACCGCGCCTCAGAGGCCATCCGTCACCACCGGCAGTCCCACACACGCACCCTCGATCCTGGCCTCGACCTCGGCATCCGCGATGAGCCCCGCACCGACGCTCTGAACACCAACCTCCCGCCGAACAGCGCAGCCACCGGGCCACAGCCGAACGGCCAGCCTGTGCACGGGAACCGGCGGGGGAGTGGTGGCAGCCAACAATCGGCGCCGCTTCCCCACAGCCCAGCCGTCAGCGAGGAGGGAACAGCACGATGACACAGCCCTTTGTCAGTCGGCGTATCGCCTCCGCAGCCGTGGGCGCCAACCGCTCAGGCAGTCGCCGTTCAGCCGCAGCGCAGCAGCGCCAACTTCCCGTTGGATATCGGCTGATGGCCTTGCTTTTTGGGCATCCATAACACGCTCGGTCGGACGACGACAGGATCACTGTCCTTCGCCGCATACGTCACCTCAGGTTCAGCCTGACGAGCAACGACTCGACCTCGCGCAACGCGGCGTAGCTTGGCGCCCGTGCCAGCAGCAGCACGGCGCGGCACGTCAGCAGTACGAGGAAGTCACTGATGAAGAACCGCGTCCCGCACCGCGCTCTGATCAGCACGTCAAAGGGCACCTGCTGAGTGAGGACCGCCAAGAGTACGAGCGGATCCTCGACGAGGCGCTGCGCCCCGCACCACACCGTCCGGAACTCGCCGCTGTCGGTCAGCGGCTCAACCCCGAGCAGCTGCGCACGATGGCGCTCAACGCCACCACGATCATCACGGCGGCCGCGGCGACCGAGTACCAGCACTACGTGAAGGTCCGCGAGGAACTGCGCCAGCCGGCGCCGTCCACCCCTCCCGTCCGGTGTGAAGTCGGTTCCATGAAGCCGGACGTAACTGGCCTAGGAAAAGGCCGCCGAGACCGCCAGGGCAAGTGCCGCTGCGGTCGTCGCCGTCTTCACCGGCACGGCCGCAGCGATCCTTCTGCTCGTCGGCTACGTGCTGCGGGGTACCGCAACTCGGCTACCACCCCCGGGCTTCAACAATGCCGACGGCGACGTCGGCAGCTCGCCAGCGGGCCTCCGCTCCAGTCTCTCCAGTTCGGACTTCAGCAGCCCAGACGTCGGGGGACTGGGGCACACTCCCGAGTAGCGGTCCGCCGAAGGAGTTCCGCCACGCGGTTCGCGTACTGGACTGATCACCGGAGGAATGCGATCCCGAATCGCAGCTTCCTGATGCACATCTACATACAAAACGGCACAAAAGGCTCGAAGCGGCCGAAAATGCGAATGCCAGAAAGGCCCCTAGAACGCTCGAACTCGCGGGTTCCGGTATGAGGAGGCGCTTGGCTGCGCGGCAAGCCGTCAGACGCCCTCTCAGGCGATTCGGAGAAGCCAAAAGGACCTCGACTCACCCATTCGAGTCAGCAAATACACGCAGAGTGCATATCAGTTGGCGTCGGGCCATGCCCCGGACCTCGGACTGGTATGGCTGACCGAGCTGCTCTGGGGCCAGTTCGCGGTTCTCCTGCCTGAGCGGCAGCAGTACCACACGGACACCCACTGGGCTGCCATCTCCACGCATCAGCGACCGGATCGCCAAATATGTTGCAGCTCCCGCGGTTCGGCTTCGCCGACCAGGCGATCGCCGACATGTCCTGCTCGGCCACCACGATTCACTACCGTCGCGACAGGCGGATCAGGCTCGGCACCTACGTCGTACCCAAGACGATCGCGCTGAAGTCCACGACCGGATCGTCGGCCTTGCTCTCGATCAGATGGCGCTCGATCAACGTCGAAGTCGATACCAAACTCGCCAAGCCTGACCCGGCCGGCAACCGGCCGCTGCGGGCCCGGTGTCCGGAACGGCCATAGCGTCACGATGACATACAGTGCGGCGGCCGTGGCGGCGGGGTGGTCGGGGCAGGCCCGTGAACTGGTGCTCGTGTGGTGGAGCGGGAACATTGCGGATGCCTGCTGCCGGGCCCTCTCGGCGTACGGCCGATTTGCCAGTAGGAGTACTCAAGACGAATGTCTGACGCTGCCGCAGCGAGAACGGGTGGAGCGTGACATCGATGGAGCGAACGGCGTATCCGCGATTCAAGCGGCTCTGCCTCACGCGGCTGATGTAAGTGGAAGGCCACGCTCTGCCCGACGGGTGCGGCCCCGGGCAGAGGAGGCCCCGCTCTCTCTGGGGCGCCGGGCACGCCCCGGTCCGTCAGACGTCCGCCCCGGCCGCCCGCACGATGATCTTGCCCTGGTTCTCGCCCCGCAGCATCCCCAGGAACCCGTCCACGATGCTGCCGAAGCCGTCGACGACGGTCTCATCAAGTGTGACACGTCCACTCTGTAGATGCGGTACGACGAACTCGTACAACTCCTCCTGCAGGTCACGGTAGTTGCGGACCAGGAAGCCTTCCATGCGCAGGCTCTTCTCGACAATGTCGGAAAGGTTGCGCAGGGCGTAGGGCGTGCCGGTGCTGTTGTACTGGGCGATCGTGCCGATCCGCACGATCCGTCCGTACTCACGCAGCGAGGAAATCGCCGCTTCGAGGTGCTCGCCGCCGACATTGTCCACGTAGAGGTCGATCCCGTCGGGCGCCGCCTTGGCGAGCAGCTCGGCCACCGGGCCCGAATGGTAGTCGAAGGACTCGTCGTAGCCGACGTGTTCGGTCAGGTAGGCGGCCTTCGCTGTCCGGCCCGCGCTGCCGACCAGTCGTCCCGCGCCCATCAGCCGGGCGAGCCGCCCGGTGGCCGTGCCCACACCGCCAGCTGCCGCCGAGACGAACACGTCCTGCCCCTCGCGGAGTTCGGCGATGCGGGTGAGACCGATGTAGGCGGTCAGGCCGGTGCCGCCGAGGATGCTCAGGTGCGCGGAGAGCGGCACACCGTCGAAGCGCGGGACGACACGCGCCTCTTCGGGGGTGACGACGGTGTGGGTGCGCCAGCCCAGCCGGTGGAAGACGATCTCGCCCTCGCGGAGCGCCGGATCGCGGGAGTCCACGACCCGGCCGATGGTACGGCCCTCCAGGGGCGCGTTCAGCGCGAAGTCCCCGTCCATCATTTCGCGGTGGTAGGGGTCCACCGACCAGTACAGGTTCTCCACCAGCACCGCTCCAGGGCCGGGTTCCGGCATCGCGGACTCGACGAAGGCGAAGTGGCCGGAAGTGGGGAAGCCATGGGGGCGGGCGGTCTGGTGCACGGTGAGCGCGGTCTCGGTCATGACCGTGACCGTACGGAGGAATGCGGAGGCCGGGGAGAGGGTTGCGCTCATGGAACGGCCCGATCCATGAAGGGCCCTCATAGAAGCAGGTAGAACCCCCTATGGCAGCGACAGCCCCCGTAGCCCCCGCGCTCAAAGCGGCTGCGGCCACCGACCTCGCCCCGCACGAGCTCCGCATCCTCGCGGCTGTCGACCGCGAGCGCGGGTTCTCGGCGGCCGCCAAGGCCCTCGGGCTGACCCAGTCCGCAGTCTCGCACTCCATACGCGGGACGGAACGCAAGGTCGGAGCGGTCCTCTTCGAGCGGGGCCGCAAGGGCGCGACGCCCACCGCGGCCGGCGCCACCGCGGCCGCCCACGCCCGCCGGATCCTGCGGCTCCTGGACACCCTGGCCGCAGAAGCCCGCGGCGCCGAGCGGGGCACGGTCGCCGGCCCGCTGCGCATCGCCGCCTTTCGTAGCGCCGCCCTCTACCTGCTCCCGCCCGTCCTGGAGCGCCTCAGCGCCCGCCACCCCGGCATCGAACCGGAGGTACGTGTCGTCCGCGAGCTGGGCGCGGGCACCGCCGGCGAGGTCGCCGAGGGGCGCGCGGACGTGGGTATCGCAACGATCGGCGCCACCTCGGCCCTGCCCGCTGGGCTCATCGGCGACATACTCATCAAGGAGCCCTACTCGCTGGTGCACCCGGCCGGCCACCCCGCCCCGCGCTCCCTGCCGCTGGTGGACTGGCACGAGAACTGCGGCTCCTACACCCGCCAGTGGTGGGCCGTGCAGGACTGGATTCCGAAGGCTACCGTCCTGACCGAGGACGACGGCGCGGTGCTCTCCATGGTGAGCAGAGGTCTCGGCATGGCGATCATGCCCGCGCTCTCGCTGAACGAAGCACCCGACGGCATTGAGATCACCGACCTCGGACCCGAGCGTCCGACCCGTTCCGTGGGCTACATCACCACCCCGGAGCTGGCCTCCAGCGTCTCCGTCCGCGCCCTGATCCGCGAGCTCAGAGCGACCCGCCAGTGAATGTGCGAGGGTCGAGTATGAGCGGAGCAGAGAGTGTAGTTTGATGTCAGGCCAGCCGTCCCCTCCCTTCGCTCCAGCTGTCCCGGCGTTGGGGACCATCGGTACAGCCGCTGGGTTAAGCACTTGATCTTGGTCGTTTAGCACACATGATCGGCCTTTCGGAGGTATTCGGCGGAAGATCCACGGTCGCTCACAGCGGCTGGTTACGTCCGCAATATGCCCGTGGCATTTTTGACTGATGAGCAGGCCACCGCGTTCCTATCGTTCGCGGATGAGCCGACGAGACTTGAGCTGAAACGGTTCTTCTTCCTCGATGACGAGGACCGGAAGCTGATCGCGAAGTGGCGTGGTGATCACAGCCGTCTCGGTTTCGCGGTGCAGATCTGTACAGTCCGTATATCGGACTGCTCCTGGACGATCCCTTGGCGGTCCCGTGGTCGGTGGTGGAGCACCTGGCCGAGCAGTTGGAGATCGAGGATGTCTCCTGCGTCAAGGAGTACACCGAGCGGCTGAAGACGGCGTACGAGCGCGCGTGGGCGATACGCGGGACGACGCGGTATTTGGACGCTGTCGTCGCCCAACTCCGCGCTGCGGGCCACGACATCAAGGACGAAGACGTGGCCCGGCTGTCCTCTCTCAAGCACAAGAATTTGAATGTCCTGGGCCGCTACAGCTTCAGCGCCTGGAAGCCGGTCGACGGTTTGCGACCGCTGCGCGACCCGGACGCCCGACCTCGACGGCGACGAAGGCGGCGACGAGTGAGGCCGGGGGCGGACAGGATCAGTCTGCTGCCCTGACGCCCACTGGTCCCGGTTCCGTCACCTCCTGGCACCTCGGTCAAGGCCGTTACTGGCTGTACCGAACACCCCGGAGTGGGTCTGCGTGAGGAAGTCGCTGGGGAATCCGAGAGTGAAGTCGGCGGCGGCTTCCAGGCGCCGTACCTGTTCCTCCGACAGGGTTGTGTCGAGCGCGCCAAGGTTATCGGCCAGCTGTTCGGCAGTGCTGGCGCCCAGGATTGGATGCACAGCCGCGGAATGTGACCGGGTCCAGGCAAGGGCGACCTGGGCGTGCGTGGCGCCGATCTCGTCGGCGACCTCACGCACGGCTGCGACCACGGTGTGTTGCTGAGGGGTGAGGTCGGAGGGCCGGCCGGTCAGGATGCCGTGCGCCAGGGGGCTCCACGCTGCGACGGTCATCTCGAACGACTCGGCCATAGGGAGCAGTTCGCGCTCGATGTCCCGCTTCAGCAGATTGTAGGGCACTTGCAGGCCGGCGAAGGGTGTCCAGCCTCGCCAGTGGGCCAGCGTATTGGCCTGGGCGACGACCCACGCCGGGGCATCGGAGATCCCGACGTAGAGGATTTTGCCGGCGCGGACCGCGTCGTCCAGCGCCCGCATGGTCTCGTCGACGGGAGTGTGCCGGTCCCACAGGTGCACCCAGTAGATGTCGATGTAGTCGGTCCGCAGCCGCTCGAGGCTCTGTTCCAACGACAGGGTGAGGCTCTTGCGGTGATTGCCTGCGGCGTTGGGGTCGGTGATGTCGCGCGAGAGCGTGTACTTGGTCGCCAGGGCGAAGCGGTCGCGGCGGCCGTGCAGCAGCTCACCGAGGATGCTCTCGCTCTGCCCGTCGCGGTAGACGTTGGCGGTGTCGACCACGTTGCCGCCGGCGTCGTCATAAAGGTCGATGATGCGGCGGGACTCGGCGGGCGAGGCGGCGCCGTCCCCGAAGCTCATCGCGCCCAGGAACAGTTCGGAGACGCGAAGCCCGGTCCTGCCCAATAGTCGGTACTGCATGACTCCCCCGGTCTTCGTGGATGGTCCGGATGCTTGTCGCTACGCGGGTGCTGCCTGCGTGGTGGCCGTACGCAGAGACTTGAGCGCCCCGGACCAGGCAATGACCTCGTCCAGCAGCTCGTTCAGCGTCGGTTCCTGGTGGGGGCCCGGGGTGATGACGCCGGGCTCGGCCGGGTCGGTGATCTCGAAGTCGGTGAAGGCGGAGAGGGCGACTTGGGTGCGCACGTTGGCGGCCTGAAGTTCGGTCATGGTCAGCCGCAGGTGCTCCACGGCGCGGGTGCCCCCGTGTACGCCGTGGCTGACGAACCCGGCCGCTTTGTTGTTCCACTCCGCGTACAGGAAGTCGATCGCGTTCTTCAGCGCGCCGGGGAAGGAGTGGTTGTACTCCGGGGTGACGAAGACGAACCCGTCGAACGAGCCGATGGTTCGTGCCCACCGGATGGTGTGCGGGTGGCGGTAGTCACCGAACAGGGCCGGGAGCGGCTCATCCAGGACGGGAAGCGCGTAGTCCGCCAGATCCACGGTCTCGAAGGCCGCCTCTCCCCGGGAAACGGCTGTGTGCCGGGCGGCGACTTGTGCGACCCATTTGGCCGTGACGGCCGTCCTGCGGGCCGACCGGGTGCTGCCGATGATGATGGCGATCTTGAGCATGTCTCTCTCCTCGACTCGACGTGCACACGCAGCAGCGGACCGCGGTGCTGTGTGCCTCAGCAGGAGGTAAAGTACAACGCTCATAGCATTTAGTAAAACGATCGTTGCAAAAAAAGCCTGGAGGGCCCAGCATGACCAGTCAGAACACCGCAACCGGACGCCCTCGAGGCCGGTCAGCGGACAAGCGCCAGGCAATCCTTGGAGGCGCACTGACCGTCTTCGCCCGGGACGGCTACACCCGCGCCAGCATCGACGACATCGCCACCGAGGCCGGGGTGTCCACGCGCACCATCTACAACCACTTCACGGACAAGGCCGAGCTCTTTCAGGTCACCATCAAGGAGAGCGCCACCCTCGCAGCCGGAGCCCAGCTCGCCATCATCGACCGGCACCTGCGCAAGATCATCGACCTGGAGGCCGACCTCCTAGACTTCGGCCGGGACTTCGCCACCCCGATGGCTGCCGCGCACTCGGCGCACTTCGCACTCGTACGCCAGATCAACGCCGACGCCGGACACATCCCGCAGGCCGCCATCGACGTCTGGCAGGAATCCGGCCCCCTGCGGGTCCGCCGCGAACTCGCCGCACACCTGCGCCAATGGTCGGACCAGGGGCTGCTCCGCACTGCCGACCCCGACCAGGCAGCCGTCCACCTCATGCTGCTGATCTCAGCCGCGGACCCCTCTCGCCCAGGCTCCGGCGCACCCACACAGGAGGACATCGACGACAGGATCGCCGCCGGCATCCATGTCTTCCTCAACGGCTACCGGCGCTGACCCCTCGGACCCGCTCTCCGCCAGCTCCGAGGCAGCTCCGCGCGTCGGGTCACCCCTCTTGGAGGGATACTGACAAGCGGGCGGAAGCAGGGCCTACGACTCCTGAGCCAAGCCGCAGCCCCGACTGCGATGACCCGACGCTCTTACAAATGAACATCTGTGAGAGTTCTGAGAACGGCCCGCGAGTGATCACGTTTCCGCAGGTCGGCGTTCCCAAAGGTCCCCTCGAAAACGGCGTGTTGTGCGAGGCATTTCTGAGAGACTGCGGCCACGGATCTCACGCCCGATCAGGCCGCATTGGCGGTAGAACGTCACGACTGCCCGAACTGTGACGCGCTCGTCGGCAGTGCCGCACCCGTGGCGGGAAGACCGCCGTGAAGTACCACACCCCGCGCTTCGTCCTCGTCCCCGCGCTCCGCGAGGAACTGGAGGTCGCCGACCGCGCCCCCGACCGCGCCTGGAAGCAGGTCCCCGGCCTCGCGGTGGTCCCCCAACCGCGTGCCGAGCCGCCGATCAGAATCGGGTACGCGAGAACATCGACCGCCAGGCAGGAACTGGCGAGCCAGCTCGAAAAGCCCTCAACCGGGCGGAGTGCCACAGGGTCTTCAAGGAGCAGATCAGCACCCGGGTCAAGGTCCGGCCCAAACTGGAGAAGGCGCTCGCGCTGGCCCATCAGTTCAAGGAGGCGGCCCCCGAGACACCAGTCATCCTGACCGTGCACGAGCTGAAGCGCCTGGCCAGGAACGCGGCCGAGCTGATGACGCTGTCCGCCGAGCTCCAGGCCGGCGACATCCAGCTCGGGGATCCTCACCGGCCCACTCACCGGCATCTAAGACCTGTCCGGCGTGGGCGCCATGCTCTTCGCGGTCCTGGCCGTCGCCGCCCAGCTCGACCGCAA
Organism: Streptomyces aurantiacus; assembly: GCF_027107535.1. Lineage (NCBI taxonomy): Bacteria > Bacillati > Actinomycetota > Actinomycetes > Kitasatosporales > Streptomycetaceae > Streptomyces > Streptomyces sp. Qhu-G9. The sequence continues at coordinate 270,894 of NZ_CP114282.1, forward strand.
CTACATCCGGGAGAAGACCCTCGAAGGCCAGGTCGCCGCCGCGTTCAAGGGCAACCACGGCGGATGTCCGAAGGTCATCGACGACGACATGCTCACCTTCGCCCTAGCACTGAAGGACAAAGGCGTCCCCGTCCCCGACATTGCGAAGAAGCTCACCATCAAGGTCGGGAAGAACGCGGACAAGGACCCCTCGGTCGCCTCGCTGTACCGGGCGCTCGCGGAAGCCGAGTCCGCCTCGAACTGCCCGTCCGGGAAGGGCAGTTGCTGGGCTCCTACGCGTCAGTGGCGGCATAGAGTCTGGTGCGCCATCCGACCGCCATGCCTGCGGCACCAGCGCCTAGAACGCTGACGGGTTGTTCCGGCTCGTCAGGGTCTGCCTCGGACTGGTCTTAACCGAGCCGACAGCAACTATCAGGGTGTCTGCCACCTCGCCAGCAGCCCCGACGGGTGGATCGAGATCCAGTCCACCCCGGTTCCCGGACACAACGGTGAAGATGACCTCTACGCTCCGGAACAGCCTGCGGCCCAGGAGCTGTTGCCACCACTTCTATTCCGGATCCAGCCCTGCAGGCCTGCCTGGGTTCTATTGAAGGGCTCATCTACCTCCACCTCGAGGCAACGTGAACAGCTACTGATCCACAGGTTCTGACAATTGTCCCCGGCAGGGGCCTGCCCTTACTGAGAAGGGCCTCTGCGGTTTCAGTCCCTGCCCTTCGGTCTCTTACAAACATGCAGGTCAAAGCTGCAAGCGCTGTCACCAAGGGACTGAAGGGACTGTAGTTGGAAGTTATGAACGAGTCATGTGTGCGTGTACGCGCGGGCGTGTGTACTGAGGCACATATACGTAGGTGGCTCATAATTGGAGTTCTCAGTCCCTACAGTCCCTGCCAGTGCCGCATTCCGTTCCTGAGCTGCGGAAATGTCCAGGGACTCAACGCAGGGAATCAGGTCTACGCCACCCAGTTCAGGCCCTGTCCGGAGCGAGGCCGCCGCGAGAGCCGTCCGGCGGTGGAGGCTCCGCCCCCCGCTGGGACTGGTTCGTTCATCAGTCCCTGAGCCAGGAATGCCTCTCCAGGGCTACTGATAGATGAATTACGGTCCCTCCAGACACTCTCATTAAGAACATTACGGTCATTTCTTGCGCGTCCTGCTCTCTCTTCAGAGACTCAAGGGACCGTAGGGACCCGAAAACAGATACGGCGCCACGCGGGGGAGCTGCAACCTGTCCCCGCTCGGGGGTCCTACACTCTCTTCCGAAAGCCAGTCCCTACAGTCCCTTTGGTCCCTCACTCCAGAACGCGGCCCGTACCCGGCCGGGTCTGGCAGAGGGACTGAGGGACAAGACCCTCGCCGAAGGACAGACCCGTGCCCGGCCCCGACGTGACGAGAGTGCCTGCTGCTGCTGCGCGGACCGCCACATCCCAGGCGGTGGCCCGCTGGTGTGCTGAACAGGGCTGGCCAGTCCACCCCCTCGCGACCGGCCGCAAAACGCCGGCCGCCAACTGCCCCGCCTGCAAGGACAAACACCACTCTCCCGCAGGATGCGCCTGTATCCCGGCCGGCCGCCCCTGCCACGGATTCCACGCCGCGACGACCGACACGACGCGTATCGACGCCTGGTGGTCCGATCACCCGTCCTGGGGCGTCGGTGTGGCCTGCGGCGGAGCCGACCTGATCGTCATCGATATCGACGCCCACTCCGCGGCGGTCCCTGACCGCAGCCGGCTCCTGCCCGGCATCGCCATCCACGACTCGGTGAACCTGCACGGCCTGGCCTCAGGCTTCGACACCCTGGCCCTTCTGGCAGCACTGCGCGGACAGCCCACCCCAGCCAAGGACGACAGCACCCTGCGCGTGCGCACCCCCTCCGGCGGCCTGCACGTCTGGTACCGAAACCCCCACCCGGCCACCCGGTTCCGCTGCTCCACCGGGTCCAGCACAAAGACCGCGCTCGCCTGGCAGGTCGACGTGCGGGCCGACGGCGGCTACATCGTCGCCCCCACCACCCGTACCACGCACGGCACTTACCTGCGGGAGGGGCCGTCCCACCTGCCCGCACCGCTGCCAGAGTGGCTGGGCGAGGAACTCGTGCGGACCGGACACACGATCCAGAGGCCGCCAGCCTCCTCCCGGCCCGAGATCCCCCGCAGCCGTCGTCCCAGGACCCCGGTGCGTGCGCACCGCGTCCTGGACCCGTTGCTGCTGGAGGTTGCCGAGTGCGTGACCACGCCCGAGGGAGCGGCCTTCACGGAGAAGCTCAACAAGGCCGCCTACACGGCCGGGGGACTGGCGGCCGCAGGCCACCTCGACGAAGGCGCCGCACGCGCCCTGTTGCGCGAGGCCGCTGAGACCGCGCGGCCCTGGCAGAGTGCCCGCAACGAACGCATCATTGACGACGCCCTCGCCGCCGGGTCCGCCCGCCCGCTCCACCTCGAAGGACGTTCATGAGCAGCGCCGAGACGCCGCGCTTCGACGCCACCGCCGCTGCCCAGCAGATGCTCGACCTTGAACAGACAGGGCAGCAACCGCCCGCGCTGCCCGCCCAGGCCCACACTTCTCCGCTCGCCACGCCGTCCTGGGCGCTGACGGCTCCGCTGCCCGGAACACTCACCGACCGCGGCAACGCCAAGTTGTTCGTCAAGCTCTACCGTGATCAGTTCCGCCATGTCGAAGGCCTCGGATGGTTTTCCTGGGACGGCTACCGCTGGAAGCGCACCGGTGGTGAGAAGGCCGCACTGTGGGCCGCGGGCGAGATGGCCGAGGACATGCCCGACACCGACCCCCGTGGCCTGTTCAACGACCGCGAGCTCCACCACCACAAGAAGCGCACCCTGTCGACCACCGGTATGAGGGCCCTCCTCACCCAGGCCAAAGCCTCCCCGGACCTGTCCGTGGATCCCGACACCCTCGACGGCGACCCCTACGCCCTGTGCACCCCCGCCGGCGTCGTAGACCTGAACACCGGCCTGCTGCGAAAGCCTGACCCCACCCGCGACTTCCACTCCCGCGCCACCAGCGTCGCCCCCCAGCAGACGTCCACCCCGCGCTGGCACCGCTTCCTGTACGACACCTTCGGCGACGACGCCGAAGGCCAGGAAATGATCGACTTTCTACACCTGCTGCTCGGTTACTCCATCACCGGCGACGTCGGCGCCCAGGTCCTGCCCTTCCTCCACGGACACGGCAAGAACGGCAAGAGCGTCCTGCTGGACGTCATGATCCAGATTCTGGGGGACTACGCGGACGCCGCGCCGCCCGGATTTCTCATGGACCGCGGCGCGTTCTCCGAGCACTCGACCGAACTGACCGAGCTCCACGGCCGCCGGCTGATCGTCTGCAGCGAGCTCAAGCCCAACGACAAGTTCGACGAGGCCCGCGTCCGCCTGCTGACCGGCGGAGACAAGATCAAAGCGCGCAGGATGCGGCAGGACTACTTTTCCTTCAGCCCCACCCACCACCTGTGGCTGCTCGGCAACCACCGTCCTGAGGTCTCCACCGGTGGATTCGCGTTCTGGCGCCGCATCCGCCTGCTGCCCTTCGAGCGGACAGTCCCAGACCACCGCAAAATCGACAACCTGGCGCTCGAGCTCGTCCGCGACGAAGGCCCCGGCATCCTGCAGTGGCTCATCGAGGGCGCCCGCCGCTACCTCACTACCCGAGACAACCTCGAAGGCCCCGACCGCGTCCGTATCGCGACAAGTGCCTACGCGAACACCGAGGACCACATCGGCCGCTTCCTCACCGAGTGCTGCACCCGCGACATCGAGATTCAGCCCGACCTGCGTGTCGAACAGGGCCTGCTGTACACCGCCTACGCGTCCTGGTGCAGTACCGGCGAGGGCATCCGCCCCGCCGGTACCCGTGCCTTCGCCACCCGTGTCAGGCAGGAAGTTGGCCTCGCCTCACCCGCCGACATGATCAAATCCAACGGCCGCAAGTATTACCCCGGCCTCGCCCTGCTGGACGGCCCGTCATGAACCAACTCACGCACCCTTGCGCCAAGCTGCCCCACACCAGGCCCGGCCTTCAGCAGGCCCAGCAGTGCCTACCCACCGGCATCCGCCCGACTTACCATGGACCCGCAGGGCCATGTCCGGCACCGGGCGGCTCACCACACCACGAGGCGGGCCGCGCTCGGGTCCCGCAGACGAAGAAGGAGGGGCTACAGCCATGAGCTCGCTACTGACCGAGGGCGATCTCACCCACGAAGAACACGTCGTGTGGCTGGAAGACCCCGACAACCTCGACTACGTCCGCCAGGCCCTCGACAAGACCCGCCGCCGCAACACCAAACCCCCCTACGCGCGCGACGGCCGCATGGTCGGCTACGCCCTCCTCGACGACCAGGCCGAACCCGACCCCGATAGCGGCTTGTACAAACGCCGGGTCTTCTTCCTCCTCCCGCACGACCGCGACAGCCTCCCCGGCGGCCTGTACCGCGAAGGTGCCCCCGGCGAAGCCGTGGACCCGCGCACCATCGAGGTGAAGAAGGTCGGCGAGAAGACACCCCGCTCTCAGAGCGGGCCGACCGCCATAACCGGAACCCGCTCCTGACGGCCTGCGGAAGGTGCCCGCCATCGATCGGCTCCACTCCGACCGCATGGTCGGCTACGGACGAGCCTGGGCGTCGAGGGTCTGCCGCTGCTCCGCGGGCGGTACCCGGCGACCAGCAGCCTGAGCCGGGAGACGCCGTTGCCCGTCTTCCGCATCATTTGGGCAAAGCCGGAGCTGAGCCCTCGGGGGGACCTTCGTACGGGTGATGCCGCGTTCCGCCACGAGCGGGTCATGGGTGACCAGTTTTGCGCCCGGCCTATTCCTGACGCCCCAGAAGGTGCACCAGGACGGGTGTAGGCGCCCGTCGGGAGGGCCTGTGGAGTGAAGGCGAGAGCGTCGTTGGACATCCGGACGTACGGAGGCTGGCTGCCCCATGTCGATCTTCGTGATGTCCCGTCTGTCGCCCGTCGAGGCCCCGAGCTGGCAAACGCTTGGTCGCGTTGCAGCATCCGTGGAGCATGGCGATCCCCAACCACATCCCAGGGGCTGACAGGTGCGGGCCATACCTCGAAGCGTGTGACGCCGCTCGCCTGCAGTTGCTTGCCGTACAGCGATGCAAGCGACCGAAGCGACCAGCGGCCGAACATGGTTCTGGCAGGTCCCCAGCTCACAAGCGAACCCCCGGCGTCAGTCGCTTTGGTCGCTTGTGTCCCTGTACGGCAGTTGGCGGCAGCTGAAGTCCAGCGGCCAGCACCAAGTCGGGGCCGACCAGGGCTTGTTCTCATCACACGGATGCAGGCCATTTCCGTCCCGGAGGCGGCGAGTGACTGGCTTTGCGCGTTGTGACGGTCAGAGCCAGAGACCGTGTTTGGCGTTCTGCGGAGGTGGGTTTTGGTGCTCAGGCCGCCGCGCCGCGAGACGGTGCCCATGAGTGTTGTTCCCGGCTCGGCGGCTGTGGGGTAGGGGTGCCTGCGGTCTGGGCATGGACCGGGGATGGGACGTTTTGAGGGGTACGCGGTTTTGGTCACTGGGGCGGCGCGCGGTATCGGGGCGGCGACTGCCCGCAGGTTTGTGATGGAGGGCGCCCGCGTCCTGGTCACCGACGTCGATCTGGCCGAGGCGCAGAGGACGGCCGCCGCGATCGGGTCGGCCGAGGCGTTTGTGTGTGATGTCGGCTCCCGGGAATCGGTCGAGGCTGCTGTCGCCTGCGCCGTGGAGGCGTACGGTTCGCTGGACGTGCTGGTCAACAACGCCTGCGCGTGCCACCGCGATGCCCCGCTCTTCGAAGAGGAGCCGGACGAGGTGTGGGGCCGTGACCTTGACATCACCCTGACCGGCGCCTTCCGCTGCTGTCGTGCCGCGCTCCCGCATCTGGCCGCCTCCGGCCGCGGAGCCATCGTGAACGTCGGTTCCGTCAACGGCCTGATGGACTTCGGCAATCACGCCTACAGCGCCGCAAAGGCGGGGCTCGGCTCGCTCACCCGCACCCTCGCCGGGGACGTGGCCGCACGCGGTGTTCGCGTCAACCTGGTCGCCCCGGGCACGGTCCGGACCTCGGCATGGGAGGGCCGGGAAGCCGATCTGGAGCGGGTGAGCGGCCTGTACCCGCTGGGCCGGGTCGGGGAGCCGGAGGACATCGCCGCCGCGATTGCCTTCCTCGCCTCGCGTGACGCGTCCTGGATCACGGGTACGACGTTGTGCGTGGACGGCGGACTGCTGGCCGTCAACACCGCCTTCCAGCATGCAGGTTGGGACAGCTGACGCAGCCGGTGTACTGCAGACGTCCGGCGGTTTTGTATTCGCGAGCAACAGCGAGCACGGGGCCATGAGGAGGCCGGTGACCGCGCCGACGATGGCCTCGACTGTCTCGCGCACCTGCTGTTGAAGAGGCAGCGTTCCACGCCTGCGCTACTTCATCAGAAGTGCTGGCTGGAGCGATGGGCCAGCAGGCCAGCAGACGTGGCCGATGGTCTCGGCTCCTCGCACGCGCGCATGCAAGCAAAGGAATATTCCAGTGCGGTGATAACTGCAGATGACGGCCCCGTCAGTCCCGTGGCATGCGGAAGTAGCCTTCTGACCTGGGCATATGATGTGCGGGACTGAACGGGACCAATCACGACGGGACTAACATGCGCCCAGGACTGGACGCCCGTGCCACGGGACTGCGTGACTGACGGGACTCAACTTTCGTGACACGCGGTGCCCTGCCAGCAGCCGCCCACCATGCTCGGCCAGGCTCTCCTTCGGCAAACCCGAAACGTCAGTCCCTTCAGTCCCGTTAGGCCCGCCGGGGCCTGAAGCTGACGCGAGTCAGACCCCAAAAGCCCAGCCCCGCAAGGACGATGCCTTGGCCAGCCAGTCTGCGACGACACCTGTGATGCCTACCGGGCATGGACCAGGCCACGTGGTCGCCTGCTGGTGCGCCCGACAGGGGCGGCCCGTCCACCCGCTGGCTCCCGGTCAGAAAGTCCCGCCGGCCAACAGCCCCGCCCGCCGGGACCACGCCCATCCACCGAAAACGTGCCCGTGCCATGCCAAAGGCTGCTGGTGCCACGGCTTCCATGCCGCCACCACCGGACCCGACCGCATTGACACCTGATGGCAGGAGCAGCCCCGCTTCGGCGTAGGCGTCTCGTGCGGGCCTGCGAACCTGGTCGTCTTGGACGTTGACGCCCGCGCACCCCAGGCCCCCGGCCGCTCCCGTCTCCTGCCGGGCATCGCGATCGGCCCGCACGTCAACCTCGCCGGATTGGCCACAGGCTCCGACACACTGGCCCTCCTGGCCGCCCGGCGCCGCCAGCCAGACCCCACCAAGGACGACAGCAGCGCTGCCCCAGCCACCCCGCCGCCAACCCGAACCCCCGGCCACGCGTCGGGGGTTCGGGTTGGAACGGCTTCAGCGCGCACGAGACGCCCACCCTGGCCAACCGCGACCGGCGGTCCAACCGACGCTGCCACGGCCGCATGGAGCGTCTGGAGCCCGGCGAGAGCTGGCAGGCGCGAGCCTTGCCATCACGTCGCTTGCCAGTTCTGCCACCGCTTCCAGCGACGATGCCTGTCGATGTTGAGGGACATAGCAGGAACGCTGGTTGCAGACCTCACCGTCCTTCTTGACGGCTCGGCAGTACTCGGCGTGGTCCTTGCACCGGTCCCCACCGTCGAGGGGAGCGATCCGGCAGATACGGGAGTCCTTGGCACCCGCGTAGGTACAACGTCCGAGGTCCGCGGCGCGCTCGGGACGGTGCAGATCGCACGGCAGGTCCCGGGCCTGGACGGGGCGGAAACACCAGGTTTTCGGGAGGGTCTCGTACGACAGCACAGGGTCCAGGGGCTCCATGCACAGCGGCTTCGAGAGCTGCTCGAGCCAGCTGACGAGCTCAGGCTCGTGGCTGGTGCGTGACAGATGTGCCAGGGCGCGCAGAAGATCCGGTGTGGCCTCGATGTACCACTCGTCGTACTGGTGGCCGTTGATGTAGCCGGGTTGCGGACGGAGCCGAGCAGCAGCCTCGAAAACCGCCGCAATGCTGCCGGTGATCTCGCCCGGTGCGCCCGTCGTACCAGCTTCCTCCGCGCGATCGACTGGCTCGCCGTCGTGGGCGACATCCACGCGGTGCGCCCGGACGTGGGCGGCATCCCGGACGATGTCGAAGCGGCGCAGTTCGGGTGTCTCGTAGGCGGTGACGTCCGGGGTGTCATGGAGTGTGCAGTGCTGGGCGAGCCAACGATCAGTATCGACCGTCTCGCCGGAGCTCAGGGAGCCGTACGCCTGGACGTACCCGGCGGAGCCGAGCTGGAACTCATGAAGCCCAAGCAGCTGCCCGTACTCAACCGGGTTCTGACAACGGCTGCCCTTCTTGGTGCGAGCAACGCACTGCAATGCGTGAGCATCCCCGCTGGGATTGACCCACAGGCGGCCGCGCAACACGACGAGCTGCCGTGGCTCCATGACGCTACTCCGTTCGCTTCCACTGATTCCGAGAGTGTGCGGACAGGCACGTGAAGCGGCCTCGCTCCGTTCCTGAGCCGAAGGCCGGCCACTGCGGTCAGTCCTCAGTGCGGGTGCACAGGTGACCCGCCGGACACGCCTCGCACCCCTTCTCATCGACGGCACCGGACGCCAGGGCCGCGGCGAACAGCTCCCTGGCGTGCGCAGTGCCGTTCATTCCCTCGCGCCGGCTGTACGCCTCAGGGTCGGGCTTCTCCAGTCGAGACCGGCACATCCGCAGATACGCCACGGCCCCAGCAACCTCGAGGGGCAGTTCCTCCCAGATGCGGTTCGGCATACAGGTCATCGCGGTGACCGCGTCGGGGTCTCCCTGGAACCGCCAGGGCTGCCCGGGCTCCTCGGGTCTCTTGGCAACCACGCGGATGAAGGCGATGTCGTGCTCGTCGTCCGTATCGACGAGCAGCGCTCCCAGCGCATGCAGGTCGTGGAGCGACTGGCGAATGTTGCCCGTGGAGCCGAACCTCGCCGCTGCCTCTGCGAGGGGCAGGAGAGTGCCCTCCTCGCCGTCCCCGAAAATCGGAAGCTGGCCGGCGTCGATGAGGTCATCCAGATACAAGGCGGCCTTCGGTACCTTGTTGCCGTACAGAGGACCGAGACGAGCCAGACGCTTCATCAGAGCGCGGGCTTCGTCACTGACCCGCGGATCGTCGATCTGGTCCGGGTTCATGCCAGCGGTCACCCGATACCACTCCTCGTAACCTTCGCCAGGCGGCTGGAGCTCCTGGAGGGTGTACTGACGCGGAACGCGAGGCCGACGCGGCTTCCCCGGCTTCGTCCTGCCCATCACAACTCCTCGCGTGGTCTCTGTATGGGGCGCACCAAACACAACGCTCAGCGCCACGGCAGGGTGCTGCGCCATCCGGGTGTGCCCTTCATCAGGAGGGTGCGGTGTAGGTGCTCGCGCGCCACGCTTCCACACGCCCTGGTCCCGCCCGCCGGTCCGGCAGGCGATGGAGTCGCGGGCGACCCGGAGGGCGAGGGCGCGCGGATCGCGTCCGTCGGCTCGATCAAGGGTGGCGGCCGGGCTGCGGGAGGCGATGGACGATGCCTCCCAGCGTCGCCGCCCCGGCGGCAGCGCCGCGTCCGGAGCGCACCAGACCGACGTTGCTGACGACGCGCCAGGCGAGGTGAACTGGGCGTCGGCGTTGCCCGCGACGCTAGAGGCCCAGCCTCCTACGGTTCGCATCATGACAGAAGTGATCTTGATGTACGGCCCGGCGCACGGGCGGACTCTCACCACCGAAGCAGCAGAAGGAGAGGTGCTGCGTGAGGCCGGCTGGAGCTACCAGCTGACCAACGACCTTGACGATCATGGAAGACGCATCGCCAAGGCGTACATGGACTGATAGATCATCCAGGTCGGGGCAGCGCCGTCCTCGATTGGCACTGCCCCGGCAGTTCTACCGGCGGTAGAATCCTCGGCATGAGCAAGCCGACGAGCATCAAGACCAGCGAGGAAGTGCGCAACCGGCTGCGTATCCTCGCCGACGAGCGCGGCACCACCATCACCGAGCTGCTGGAAGAGCTGGCCACGCGCGAGCTCACGGAAACCGAGCGGGAGCAGCGTGCTGTTGAGGCCGCCCGCGAACTCGGCATTGAGTACACCGAGCAGGTCCAGCAGGTCGGCCAGGATGCCTGGGCGAAGATCCGCGCCCACCAGGGCGGCGCCGCGGCATGAACCTGACGGCCGTCCTGGACCACACGGCTCTGGCCGCCCTGTACCGCGCGGACTCCTTCTTCACGGGCCTCTACATCGAGGCCTCGCGCGGCACCGGTCGCGTCATCATCCCCTCCCTCTCCGTGCTCGCTGCCGAACGGCAGGTTGCGGGGGCAGGCAAGCATGCGGCATCACTGCGGTTCGCGGAGAACGTTCCGTTCACCGCAGCGCACGCAGTGGATGCAATGGACTGGAGAAACGTGGACTGGCCGGTGGCCCACGCTGCTGCGATCGCCTGGCACGCGGTGAAAGCGGGAGAGCCGCTGACGGTCCTGTCGCTGGAGCCTGAGTTGTACGCGGGTACCGGCATCACTCCGCTGAACCCCACTTGACCCGGGCCGTCTCGGACGAAGGGGGGGGCCGTTTCCCGCGGGAAACGGCCCCCCTTCTTTGGTCAGCGCCCGGCGTGCAGGTGCGCCTGGCGGGCGACGACCAGGCCACGCCAGCGTCTGCGAGTTGTCGAGCCACCGGACTCCGGAAGTCTGATCGACAGGCATGTCAGCCATGAACGGGGCGATGTCGCTGTAGTAGGCGTATTCGCCGCTGGGGGTGCTCTCCCGCAGCCGGGCGATCGCGGTGGCCGTCTGGGCGTCGGCGTGGTGGAAGGCGAGCATGAGGTCCAGGGTGAGTTCGGCGTAGGTCACGCCCGCCGTTCGGATGTCGGCCCGTAGAACTTGGGCGCGGTCGTCGATATCCGCGTCGTCGCGGCCGGCGTCGCGGACCAGGGCGGCGATGCGGGTGGTCAGGGTGGTGGCGCGCAGATCGAGGCCGGTCAGCAGCTGACTTGCGAGGGCGAGTTGCCGTCGGCGGCCGCGGGGTTGGTGAAGGCGAGGGCGAAGGCGCGCTGGGCCTGGCTGGTGTCGCGTTCGCCGGCGATCCCGTGCTGTTCGGCTTCGTCGCGTGCGGCGGCGTACGCGACGGCCGCGCGGTCCATGTCGCCGTGGGGCCACCAGGGTCGCCTTCGACGCGGTGGTGGCGGCCTTCCCAGCCCAGGTTGCGGGCGATGGCCAGGGCGGTGGGGAAGCCGCCGACGGTGCGGGCGAGGTGGGCGAGGTGGGCGAGTCCGCGGCGGGCGGCCGGGGCGAGGCGGGTGTCGCCGTCGGCGACGGTCTGCATGCCTGCCTGGGAGGCTGCGCTGTCACCAAGGTCGCGGTGGGCTTTGGCCCGGTAGTAGAGGGCCATGTGCTGCAGGTCGTCGGGAAGCAGGCGGCTGTCGACGACCGCAGTAAGCCGGGCGGCGGTGCGGGAGCGGTGCTCGTGTTGGCGCCGGTCTAGCGCGCTGAGGAGTTCTACCAGGGCGTCGGCAGCCACGCTCAGGCCGGTGTCGGTGTCGGTGCCGGTGTCTGGTGGGGCGAGGGGCTCCCAGATCGAGTCGCTGATGTAGGTCCAGGCGGCAGGGGTGAGCCAGTCGAGGGCCAGGCGGTGGTCGCGGGCCAGGCGCAGGCCTTGGCGCAGGCAGGCGATCAGCAGCAGCCGGTCCGGGCCGGGCGCGTTCTGGTAGGTGTCGCCCAGGGTGGTGAGAGCGCGCTGGGCGGCCTGGTGCCAGTCGCGCTCGCTCCAGCGGTCGTCGGTGGTGGCGTCGGCGTTGCGTACCGCGGAGCGGATCAGTCCGTGGAGGTGGAACGGCCACAGGCCGAAGGGGTCCTCACGGACGAAGGGCCGCTCCGTCAGCCGCAGGGCGGGCCCTTCGTGGGCGAGGCCGACGGCCCGGGTGGCGAGGGGCACGTCGAAGGCGTCCAGCAGGCTGACCGAGCGCAGGACGTGGCGTTCGTCGGGAGTGAGGTCGGACAGGGTGCGGGCGACCAGGGCGGGGAAGTCATGGTCGAAGTCGACGGGCTGCGGGGTACGGCCGACGCGGTGCAGCTCAAGGAACCGGGCGACGGACAGATCGAGGTACAGGGGCAGGCCGTGCGATCGGGCGGTAATGACCTGCCGGACGCACACGGAGAACGCACTCGAAGCTGTGCAATATCTCATGATCTATGACGTTATGTGACGGATGACAGAGGCGGCCTACATGTAGGCGTCCCAGGCGTCGGTGAGGGTCACGGCCAGACGGACGGTGATGCCGTCGGCCCCCTGACGCCCGCCGGCGCTCTTGCCTACGGCCTGTCCTCGGTCAGCTGGCTGGCGGTGTTCTCGATCCAAAGCAGCGTCCACTCGACTCCGGACCGCCATCCGGGTTCCGCACCGTCATACCGGCCTTCGGCGTCGGTGCGCACGTTGGCGGCGAGGGCGCGCAGATCCTTCTGCAGTCCTTGCCGCCGGGCCGTGTCCATGGCCTGGCGCATCTCGTCAGTAATGTCACCAGGGCGGAGTTCGTCGCTCATCGACCCACCTTGGACGAACGCCTCTGTGGATGGCCATACCGCGAGGTCACCAAGCTGAATAGCCGTAGGGAGAAACCCTGGTCAGCCGGTGATCATCCGTGGCAGGCTCGTGGTCTCCACACACCGCTTCTCATGCACGCCACGTGCATGAGAAGCGGTTGTGAGGACGTCCTTGATGGCATCAGCGCAATCTGTGCCCCCACCCCCAGTGGGACTGTGCGCCGTAGGTGGCGGATGAGCGCTCTGCTTGGCGGAACTGAGAGTTGTAGTTGGCGGGACGCGCAGCGTAAAGGGCCTGAAAAGGAACCACCTCTTCAGCCCCTTTCGTCCACGCTCACGGAGGTCGGCAAGCAGCACGGCCTGACGCGCGAGCGCATCCGCCAGATCGAGAAGCACGCGCTGGTCGAGCTGAAGAAGCTCGCCCGCGATACGGGCTTCGAGTCCGCGGCGTAACCCCGGGCGGGGCTTGTGCCCCGCCCCTCACAGACAGCCCCCAGCACGCCTTCCCCCTGGCGGCCGGCGGCTTCCTTGTGCGCAGGCCCGCTAGAAGGTGTAGCGGGTGTGGCTGAACACCTGGCCGTCGTGCCCGAAGCCGTACGCCGTGCCGGGTGCCACCGCGAACAGCAGGTCGTTGCCCTTGCGGATGCTGTCGCCGAAGCCGTGGAAGATCCCCTCCGGCGAGGTGATGTGGTCCCCGTACTGCGCCTCGAACGCGGCGATGACCTCGTCCTGCCGCGCCGGATCCGTCACCCGCTCCGCCATGCCCTCGATCACGATGTCGAGGCCCTCGGAGAGTGAGTTGTGCCCTGTGGTGAGTGCGCAGTGGGCATTGCCGGCCAGGTTCTTCGCCTTCTGCTCACCCAGCCCGGTGCTGAAGTGCAGCGCCCCGTCGTGCCAGGCGGCGATCAGCGGCGTGACGTGCAGCCGGCCGTCCGGCCGGACCGTGGTGATCCAGAAGACCTCGGAGGCGCGCAGCCGGCGTTGGGCCTCCGCCCAGTCGGTGGCAGCGACGTTCTCCGCGCCCGGGCGCGGGTTGAGCGCGGAGCTGTAGCGGGCGTCGAGCTCGGTCTTGGGCTGCTTCGGCGTCATGCGGAACTCCTTTCCACATCCTGCAACGAAGGCTACGCAGTCCGGCCCGGCGGCGCTCAGGCCCGGCTCCTGGCAGAGATCAATGAGCACGAGGAACAGCACAAGTCAGTTCCGCCAAGTAGAGCGCTCATCCGCCACCTACGGCGCACAGTCACATCAGTGAGCCTGACGGCATCCGCCGCCCTGGCGGGCGGACCCGACGTATGGACCTGTGACGCGCTGGGCATGCCCACCACCTCTCGTACCGCTTGCTGGCGCTGTCACGTTGGCTGACCAGGTGGGATGATCTCCGGGTTGAACACGCTGGGAAGGATCGTCCGTGGACAGTGCGTCGCCGTCGTACAAGGGGCATCGCTACCCGGTCGAGGTCATCTCCCAGTGCGTGTGGCTGTACTTCCGCTTTCCGCCGTCGTTCCGCGAGGTGGAGGAGCTGATGCTCCAGCGCGGCGTCATCGTCTCGTACGAGACCGTGCGCCGCTGGTGCGCCATGTTTGGTCAGGCGTATGCGAACGGACTGCGCAGCCGCCGGCCCCGGCCCGGGGACAAATGGCATTTGGACGAGGTGCGCATCAAGGTCAACGGCGAGCTGAAGTATCTGTGGCGAGCCGTCGACGTCGGCGGCAACGTCCTCGACATCCTCGTGCAGAACCGGCGGGACAGGGCCGCCGCCAGGCGGTTCTTCCGCCACCTGATGAAGAAGACGCGTGCGGTGCCGCGGATGGTGGTCACCGACAAGCTGCGCTCCTACCGCGCCGCCCACCGCGAGGTCATGCCCTCCGTCGAGCACCGCTGTCACAACGGATTGAACAACCGGGCCGAGAACAGCCACCAGCCCACGCGGCAGCGGGAACGCGCGATGAAGGGCTTTCGCTCCGTCGGCGGGGCGCAGCGGTTTCTGTCCGCGTTCACCGGCATCTCGCCGCACTTCCGGCCCCACCGTCACCTGATGCCCGCACATCACTACCGAGCCGAGATGACCGTCCGCTTCGCCATCTGGGATCAGATCACCGGCGCCGCTGGCCGGCCCACCACGGCCTGAACACAGGACCGGACCCGGGGTCCATCACGCCCCGACACGCCGTCAGGCAATCACGTACCCAACAACATGACAACGCCAGCAGCAGCGAGCCCACTGCTGTCGGCGGGCCGGTGACCGCGCCGACGATGGCCTCGGTCGTCTCCCGCACCTACTGGCGAAGAGACAGTATTCGATTCGGGCACTATTCGCGCTGCGGTCCGCGGCAGATGGTGCGCACAGCCCGCCGTATCGCCGATGCGGCAGGCCGTTGTCCAGGGGCGCCCGTCATCCGGCCTCTGGTGCGCCGTAGGAGAACCTGTGTCCGGCGAAGTCGGCGAGATGGACGTAGCCGATGCGCTGGTAGAGGGCGTTGCTCGTGGGGTTGTCCGGGTCTGTGAACAGGACGACGTCCGTCGCCCCTGCGGCCTGTGCGGCCCTGCTCGCCTCGACCGTCACAGCTCCGGCGTAGCCGCGGCCGCGGAGGTGGGCCGGGGTATAGACGGGATCCACCCGGACCATGCCGCCGACGACCGAGGTCGAGGCCGCCATCGAGACGGGGACGCCCTCCGGGGTCTCCCAGAACATGAAGTGCCTGTCGCCGAAACGCGAGTCCTCCCAGGATCCGGCGTCGATCAAGTCGATGGAACGCTGCTCCCCGACGTCGACGCAGAACTCACGGCACCAGCGCACGATTTGGGCACGGTCCTTACTACCCGTGAGGCGGCCCTCGCCCTCCGGGCGCTGCGGCGGTGGGATGAGCGTGCCGAGACGGTAGAGATGCGTCTTCCAGAAAGGTACCGACGCCGCGCCCGTCTGCTTCTGCCATGACTCGGAGAAGGCGCCAGCGGTGTCGTGCTCCGCGATGACATGAGCGGGTGAGTGCCCCAGGCCGGCCAGGTGCGCAGCGAGGGTGTCGGTCTGCTCGGCAGAGAGCGGAGTGAGGCCCAGGCGTCCGAGCGGGGTGAGATAGAAGATCGCGCGAACCTCACCCTGTGACTCTAGTCGGCCGAAAACGGCGGCTTCGTCGTCGGACTCGGCCGCCCTGTGTGTCCGCAGCTTCTCGATGTCCGTCAGCGGCGTGTTGTGCAGAGCAGCGCGCGAGCGCAGGAAGTGCCCAGCTCGGGCAAGGAAGGCGTCGACGTCCTGGGTGAGGTGCCAGTCATCCGGATGCATGCTTCATGTTCCCGGACGACCTCGACTCGGGGCCGCTCCTTCAACTCCTTTCAGCCACGTCCCGTTCCTCTCATTTGGTGCGGGCGCGGGCGAGTCGCGGCCAGGTAGTCGGACCAGTTCTCGCCGGCCAAGGCTGCGAAGCGTTCCGCGGTTCTCGGCTGGATGCCGATCAAGTCGGAGAGCACGACGGGTGGCAGGTCGGCGAGCGCTTGCATCATGGCCGTGTTCCGGGCTGCGCGGGCGGGGCGGCACGGGTACAGCCCGGTGAACACCTCGAACCGGTTGATCAGACGCAGCCGTGGTTCGTTCGTCGACGCCTTCAGGAACCGGGCGTGTTGCTGCCGGGCCCAGCCCTCCTTCATCGCCGTGAACACCGCTGCTTCCGGGGCCAGGTGTACGACGTTCGGAGCGAGGAGGAGACGCGCCGAACCGGGTGCCTCAGCGACCATGGCGGCTGTTGTATCAAACGCATCAATGTTGCGTCTATCGCTACCGTCCTGGTCGCGGCTCCGCTGTGACGCCGACAGGGCAAGGGAGTTGGGGGAGTGATCAGCGGAAACGGCGATTCCGGCGAGCCGCAGGATGTTGCATCAACTACAATTCATCGCGTTTGTGTACTTTAGCCACCCTCTGACCGAGGACCGGTACGAACTGCCGAGCCTCTTGAAGACGACGCCCTCCAGACCGACCGCGTTCCATGAGCACAACCACTTGCGCACGGTGTCCGGGCCGGTGGTCGAGGAGCACAGGACCCACGGCGCCGTCAGCTGGTGCTCGCGGAACACTTCCTCAAGTGCGGCCCGCCGTCGCTCGCACGCCATGCCAGGGTGGTGATGCCCGCCAGGCGCAGGACGTCGAATGCGGAAGCGCGCGGTTTCTCGGACTCGAACGCACACGACCCGGTGCGTCGCCTGGCTGATTGCGCTGGCCTGTGCCGGGGTTCGTCGTGGGACGCCTGGAAACGTTGGGAGCCCGTGGAGTGGTCACGGGCAGACGGTGCGTGCCCTGAGCGGGTGTGGGGTCGTTGTCGACGAAGGCGATATCTCGGCCGGGGCCGGGACCAGACCCTGTCGGGGGCGGGACGTCTACTGGCATACCCATGGAGCGACACGTGAATGAGTAGACGGGCGGTGCCGGTTGGTCGGCCAGCGTGTTGGTGACGGGTGCGACCAGTGGGATCGGGCTGGCCACTGCTCTGCTCCTTGCCCGTCAGGGCCGACGGGTGATCGGGACTGCCCGCTCGCAGGACAAGGCTGACGCGCTGGTGCGCACTGCCCGCGACCAGGGGCTGGTGTTGGACACGGTGGTCATGGACCTCATTGACCCGGTGTCCTGCCGCAAGGCTGCCGGGAGAGTGGCCGAACTCACCGATGGTGGCCCCGATGCGTTGGTGGCCAATGCCGGGATCCCGCTGACGGGTGCGATCACTGATGTGTCGGAGGACCGGATCCGCGAGGTGATGGAGGTCAACGTCGTGGGCACGCTGCGTATGTGCGGCCTGGTGTTGCCTGCGATGCGTGAGCGGGGCAGGGGACGGATCGTGACCGTCTCCTCGGCCGCCGCTCGGATTCCGTCACCGATGAACGGCTGGTATTCCGCGAGCAAGCACGCGCTCAGCGCGGCGACGCACAGCTTGCGCATGGAGATGCGCCGCTACGGCGTGCAGGTGGTCCTCGTCGAGCCCGGCACGGTCGCGACCCCGTTCTGGGACCGGGCCCAGGAGGATCTGTCCGCCCTGGCTACTGGCGAGGCCGACTCCGAGGTCCATGACCGGGCCGCGAGTCTCTTCTCCCGCATCCAGCGGTCGGCCGGCGGACCGCAACCGGTGGCCCGCACCATCGCCAGGGCTCTGCGTGTCCGGCGCCCGCGTCGCAGGTACACCGTCGGCGTCGACGCGCATCTGGGCACCGCCCTGCAATGTGCGGCGCCTCTGTGGTGCAGCGATCACGTCAAGAGCCGGCTGTTCGCCCTCCACACCCCGGCCGGCACTGCACCGGCAGCCGCCCCGATCGGGCAGACGAGCGGCAGCAGCAACGCTCCGCAGGCGCAGCACAGAACCTGACGACCCCGCGGCGGCCCGTCCGCGGTGAAGGGCCTCGACCGAACGAACGCACCTGCCCCGGACCCACGTTCAGGCCGGGCACTGCCCCCGCCCTCCGCGTGACGCCGCGCCGCCAAGATCGTTGTACCTGATGGCGCGTACGCCGCCGTGGCCGGTGCGAGGCCGAGGCCCTTGAGGGGTCACATGAACCAGGAGAGCGTCCTTGGCCTTCGAAGAGTTCGTGGTGTCCAGCTACGGCGGATACAAGTCCGAGGGCCGCACGCTGCGGCACGGCGACCCCGCGGCTGAAACGGTCGTGCTGATCGGTGGGGCCCTCCAGCGCAAGACGGCATGGGGCCGTTTCGAGGTGGCGCTGGCCCAAACGTTTCACATGTTCACGGTGGACCTGCCCGGGTGGGGTGACGCGGACACGCTGCCCGCCTCCCATGGGCTGGACTTCCTCGCAGGTGCCCTGCACGACCTGCTGGAGGCGGCTGGGCACCGGCAGGTGCATGTGCTCGGCGCTTCGTACGGTTCGGGCATCGCCCACCGCTATGCCCAGACCTATCCCCAGGCGGTGCGCAGCCTGGTGCTGGCGGGACCGCTCTTGTGGGTCCCCGACGCGGTCCGGGAAGATCTGCGGCGCAGCGTGGATCTATTGGCAGGCGAGCGGATGGAGGCGTTCGCCGAATTGAGCGCCGACACCATCCTGCGCTCCACGCCGGGCGAGCGAGTGACCCGCCAGTCGGCGGTGCGCCGCATCCTGCGTTCCATGTTCCGTGACATCGGTGAGGCGGACCGGGAGAAATACCGGAACAACACTTTGAGGTTGCTGGAACAGGCGCCGTCGCCACACCCGCCGATCACCGCGCCCGTCATGGTGGCCACCGGCGAGCACGACCTCTTCACTCCACCCGACCTGTGCCGCGAAGTGGCTTCAGCCTGCGCCGACGCCCGCGTCGTGCTGGTGCACTGCGCCGACCACGCGATGCATCTGGAACTCCCCGACCTGGCTGGCGACCTGCTGACCCGCTTCGCGACCGGGCAGTCCCTCGACGGCCTCGCCTACTGCCACCCGATCGAATATTTCGACTCTTCCATCGCTGGGCGCCGCGATGTGCGCGACGCCCAGCGCCGGGCCGTAGGGCCCCTTCCCGCGGCCGTCGTGTGAACTCCGTGGCCACCGCCACGCCCCCCGACATCCCATCCCAGCTGCGAGGCATGCCGCACGCCGGGCTGCCCCGTGCCCGTTCCTCCCGTTGCGAGGCCAACATGACCGCAGCCCGCCCCACCGTCCTCCTCACCGGCTCGACCGGCGTGATCGGGGCGAACCTCCTCCCCGCCCTCGCCGCCCGCCACGACGTCACCGCGTTCGTCCACCGCCGCCGGCCCGAAGGCGCCACCACCTGCGTGCAGGCCGACCTGACCGCCGACAGCCTGGGCCTGAGCAGCAGCCGGCGCCGCGAACTGGCCGCCGGAATCGACGTCATCGTGCACTGCGGCGGTCTCACCGACTTCGCCCCCCGCGACCGCACCGCCTTCGACACCGTCAACGCAGAGGGCACCCGCAGGATCCTGGAACTCGCCGAAGACGCCCGCGTGCCCGTGGTCCTGCTCTCCTCCGCCTCCGCCGCCTTCGACGTCCCCGGGGACGACCTCGCCGCCCGCTCCATGCGCGCGTACAGCCAGTCCAAGCGCCGAGGCGAGGAACTGGCCGCCCAATGCAGCCAGACGGTCGCGATCGTGCGCACCGCGCTCCTGTTCGCCGCCCGAAACGCGCCTGCCGCCCCGCAACACCAGTTCCCGCACGCCCTGTTCACCGCCATGCTGCAAGCACGACCCGGTTCACTGCCCGTCCTGCCCGACCACTGGACCGACATCCTCCCGATGGAGACCCTCGTCGACTACGTCACCGCACTCACCGAAGCATTGATCTGCGGCAACGCAGCAGCTCCCGGCCTCCACTGGGTCACCGCCGGCCCCGCCCGCCTGACCGCAGCCGACCTGGAGCGAGCATGCATCGACTTCCTCAACGAAGCGGGCCGTCCGGCCACCGGCCCCCTGCTCGCCGATCCTTCCACCCCGCAACCTCGCGCACGCGGCCTGGCACGCGTAGCCCAAATCGGCTTCCTGCCACCCAGTCAGCCTGACATGCCCTCCCACCTGACCCGGATGCTCCCCACCCAGGTGACCCGCTCCGAGGTACTCGACTCCCTCGCACACAACGTCCGACGCTGCGCGCCATGGACATCATGACCCCCACTCCTCGGCGACCCCGTCATGCCCGGCAGGCCCGACAAATGCATACACCCCAGCCGCGCCCCCAGGGCGGAGCCTGATGTCAGATGCGGGGGCGGTTCCGGCGACGACATGGTCGACGCCTTCCACCGTGAGCGGGCGGCGGCGGACGGTGTCGCCCGGTCAGCGGATCGGTGACAGGGTTATATCCGGGTGCGCGGTCTGTACGTACTTCACCGCGACACGGGGGTGGATGCCCAAGAGGCGGACGAGGCGGACCGGGTCGGCGGTCTCCTGGGCCTCGTAGAGGGATGCGGTCGGCCCATACCTGGCGGGGCAGCAGCCCGACCTGGTCGAAGGCGGTCCTGCACGCACTACCTGATCGGCGGGGATGCCAGGTGACGGTAGGTCTGGGAGGCGATGAGCAGATGCGGGTTGGCGGCTTGTGGCCAGCGCCGCCGGCGTTTGCGAAGCCAGTCGGCCACAAGGCCGGTGCCCAGGTCGTCGAGGTAGCCGGTGCGGATGTGCTCGGCCCGTCGGACTGCGAGGGTCCGGTGGCCGCGGTCGGCGTCGGGGAGGTTGAGCCGGGCGACCTCCACGGCGCGCACGGTGGATGGCGACCAGTCCAACGCCGTCGGCGTGAGGCGCCATGGCACGACGCCATAGAGCTCGCACAACTCGATCACGGGCTTGACCAACTGGTCGATCGACGTCGGCATCAATCCGGCCGCGTCCCGCGCCCACTGGTACTCCGCGAGCGTGTCGAAGAAGTACGACCGCTCATCAACCTGGCCCGGACGGCTCCGGTAGGTGTGGAGAGAGAAGACCTCCGCCAGACCGACCGTGTCACGTCCCGATCTCAGGGAACGGGTTCCAGATTCCCCATGTACCAGCAGACTACGAAAGGCACTCACAAAATCTGCCAGCGATTGCAGAAATCTCACACCCTTGAGAGACGCCTCGAACATGAGTCTCCTACCTGCTGATTTGGCCCCACCATCCCGTGATGACCAGCCAGGAACCCGTGCGTACTCCAGTTACGAAGTGCGCCGGCTGCTGTCCGGCGGCCTGGAGAGCTGCGGGGCCGCGCCGCTGCAGCCGGGTTTGCAGCTGCCCGAACGCGAGACACCCGGCGCTGTTCCACACGATGAGTTCGCCGTCCCGGGCGATGGCGTCCGGCAGTTGCGCTGCTCCGGCCACTACCTCAGGAAACGCGGCTGCCGTGGGGGCGCCGCGCCGGTAGCGCAGCACCACCTGGCCGCCGTCGACGGAGAGGCCGGCCCGGAATCCGTCCACTTGGGTTCCGCGGCTGACCGCGGTGGCAGGGCAGGGCTGCGCACCGCTTCGGTGAGCATCGGCTCCGGCAAGGTCCACATCACAAACCCATGCCTTCCACCCAGGCCGTGCGCTACCCGAGTGAGCGCGTGCGCCCACGTGGGGCTTGTACGTGGAAGCCAAAACCGTACTCACCGTTCCGAGCTGGTGATTTGGCCGCCATGCTGCCTGCCAGGAGCATCCTCTGAGCGGCTGGCTCGCGGCGCCCGGGAAGTGGCCCGGAAGCGCACACGCCGGACAACATGCCTCGTGGCAGCAGCAGTGCCCACTGCCGCAAGGCCACCCAAAAACTCGGGTAGCGCCTCCACCAGCACCTTCATGACGATGACCGTGCTTTCCGTACCTTCTTGGCGGCACCGTCGTGGGAACGGGAGACCGTACGTCTGACCTTGCGGCGCACCCGCTCACCGAAGACTCCCGGATCAGGCACGCCGACGAAGAGGGCTGCATCGGTCCACGTTGCGATTCCCTTGTGCGCCCAGGCCATCGCCACCGCGCGCTCGTCCGGATGTAGGGCGTGCAGGATCGTGGTCAGACGTGCCTCGTGAAAGTCAGAGGTCGCTGCCATGCTGCCGGGTTCAGCGACGGAAGCCAGCACGTCATACAGCGACAGTCCGTCGCCGAGGGGCATGTCGAGGAGCAAAAGTCGTGATCCGCAGGTACGGCGATGCCACAAGGGCAGCAACTGACGGTGAAGCTGCTCGGCTTCCTTCCTCAGCTGCGCGATGGCTTCTGGCCCTAGCCGGTGACCTTGGATGAACGGATCTGCCCATTCGCCCAGGAGAGCCGTGGAGACGGCCTCACGCCAGCGCGTCCCTCGGCGGCCGATTACTTGCATTGCGAAGGCGTCGATCAGGTCGTCCTTCCCCCGCAAGGCTGCCTGGCGGGCGCCGAGAGCGTGTGCGACGTGGAGAGTCTCTCGAGCGAGGTGACTGCGCCAGTTGCCCTCTAGATCCACACCGTCTTCGAAAAGCTTGTTGGAAACGGCACCGTCGTCCTCAACGGCAACGTGCACTGGCTTGATGCCCATGCGAGTTCCGACGCACAGCACGTTCCGGCGATCCAATCTGGCATGGAAGTAGATCATGGGCATGGCGCTTTCACCGACTCGAATGCCGACGGTTCCGATCTGGGTTTCTACGGCGGGCGACAAAACGATGCTGTCCTTCACGCGGGCTACTCCTACAGGTGGAAGACGCTGTACTTCTAGGCCCGGCAGCGCACTCCACCGGCAACGAATCCACGATTTCACCGTGTGATCGTCGTCACATGAGACTCCAAGGGAAGAGTGAAACGGAACGCGGGAGCATCGGCTCCGGCAACGTCCATGCCTTCCGCCCGGGCCATGCGCCTCCTGGGTGACCCCCTGCACGCCACCCCGTCGCCGATGGGCCGCCACCCCGACCATGACCCCGACCACATCTGGCAGGCCTCTTGTGAGGGCGAGAGGCACGGCGCATCCTGCGCCTGAGGCGGAACGACCGCTGCGAGTCCGGCCCCATCCGCAAGCTCGACTGGGTCATCGCCGACGCGAGTCCGGGGCCCGGGCTGACCTCTTCACCCGAACTGGATCCGCAGCGACCAGACCCGCGAGAACTACGTGCCGTTCTTCTTCAAACAGCTGGGGGCGCGCGCTGGAAGACCAAGGGCACGACCGCGGCGGCCTCACCGTCATCCACGCGGGGCCGCCTCCGGAACCGCGCGTACGCGCCCTCGCAGAATCCGTTGACTGCCTGGTGGAGCGCGCCCCGGCGCACTCCACCAGGCGACAATGCGCTCGTGGCGTGCGCTCGCCCAACCCGGGGAAAGCACGTGGCCTGGGCGGGACGAGGGCGAAGGACAGTTGTCGCCCCTGAGCATCTTCTCTTGTTGATCAAGCATGGTGCTGCCGGGCGGCTTTGCAGTGCGAGCGCGGGGAGCAGTTGGACGTCGAAGTCCTTGAGCCCGTCCGGGAGGGGCCATCCCCGCGGGTGCGGGGAGCAGCGTCCGCTGTACCAGGGAAGGGCCAGGCCGTGGACCATCCCCGTAGGCGCGGGGAGCAGCGCCCGGAGGTACATCGGATCGATCCGAAGTGGGCGGACAAGCTTACCGACGCGGACCGGCGAGCGCTGTCGCGGTTGTTATGGACCCATGTGAATCCGTACGGCCGGTTCGAGCTGGACATGAACAGCCGTCTCGATCTGGACCTGTCCGTCCGGGCGACGGTGCCCGGCCCGCGTATCCCGCAGGGTGAGGCTGCCGCAGCCCCAGTGTGACGCCCGGGATAGCCCAGGCCCGGAACCTCGGTGGGGACGACGTTGCTCGGGGCGCTTCAGCGTCCCGAGCAACGTGCGTGAGCGGCAGGTCTACCGCAGGAGCCGCAAGTGCTGAACCGAGTGCCGCACTATTCCTTCTTGCTAAGTACCGGTAGTCAGCGTTACGGTGTACCAGTACTCAGCAACACCGAATACCTCAGAGAGGAGGTGTCACATGGCCAAACTGCTGACGGAGATGCTCAAGGGCACGCTGGAGGGCATCATCCTCGCGTCCCTGTCTGGCCGGCCCGCCTACGGCTACGAGATCACGGCACATCTGCGGGAGCAGGGTTTCTCCGACATCGCCGAAGGCACTATCTACGCGCTGCTCCTGCGGATGGAGAAGCGCGGCCTGGTCGACGTGGAGAAGGTCCCCTCCGAGAAGGGGCCGCCGCGCAAGGTGCACTCCCTCAACGCGCAGGGGCAGCAGTACCTCGAAGAGTTCTGGAGGACCTGGAGCTTCCTCACGGAACGACTGGACCAGCTCCGCGAAGGGGGCAAGTAACCATGTCCGATGTCGAGAATAGCGGCTTCCTCATGAAGGTGATCGGGCCCAAGAAGCGTTGGAAGGCGTACAAGGAGCGCGTCAAGGAGCTTCCCCAGAACTACCGCACGGCGGTCGAGGCGATCGAGCAGTACCTGATGCACTTCGTGCCGACCGACGGCGACAGCAACGCGGCGATGTTCGAAGACCTTGCCGACCTCTTCGAGCAGGCCGCGGCGGACGGAATGCCGATCCGCGACATCGTCGGAGAAGACCCGGTGGAGTTCGTCGACGCGTACGCCCAGAACTACACGGAGGGCGGCTACGTCCCCGCCCGTGCACGCAAGCAGCTGACCGACGCCCTCGCGAGCGCCGAGGGCGAGGCCCCGGAGGAGACGGCGGGCACCGCCTAGGCCGTGTTTTAGAACGGGCTGGTCTGCCGAGTTGGCTGTCCGGGGAAGTCGCGGGCGGCCAGCCAAATGATGAGGTCGCCTGCGATCCGGCCGATGCTGGTGTCAGTGGTGACCTCGTGTTCGCGGCGGGCGGTGTCGCGGCGGACGGTCTCGTAGCCGCCTTCGTCGAGGACGGCCACGGAGGCGAACCAGGCGGGGTCGTCCTGGTCGGGCTGGATGACGACGAACGTGTTGTCCGCGTCGTTCAGTTCGCTGATGAGGTCGAACAGGGCGTCCTCGGACGGGTCGTCGATGTGATGGCCGTTCTCGCTGTCGGCGCAGTAGTACTCAGCCGCCATTGGTCCGCTGTCTCCCTTGTGCCGACGTGCTGCGGGTTGCCGCCGCCAGGATGGCATGCGGTGCGGAAGCGCCAAGTCACAGCCATTCGTTGATGGCGGCGATGTGGACGGTGGCCTCGAAGCGGACGGCGAGCTTGTCGAACCGGGTGGCCACCGCCCGATTGCGCTTGAGCCGGTTGATGCCGCACTCGACCGCGTGCCGGGCCTTGTAGTCCTCGCGGTCGAAGGCCGGCGGTCGCCCGCCGTTGCTGCCGCGGCGTCTGCGATGGCCGGCCTGATCGGCCGGTTCCGGGATGGTGGCCCGGATCCCGCGTCGGCGTAAGTAGGCGCGGTTGGCGCGCGATGAGTACGCCTTGTCACCACGGACCCGCAGCGGCCGTCTGCGCGGTCGCCCCGCGCCGAGCCGGGGCACACGGATGCCTTCCAGTACGGCCACGAACTGCGGGCTGTCACCCCGCTGCCCTGCCGTGACCAGCAACGACAAGGGCCGTTGGCCTTGTTCGCACGCCAGATGAATCTTGGTGGTCAGACCGCCTCGAGACCGGCCGAGTGCGTGATCGTCCGGCTCGGCGACGATCCCGCCGGGCGGCTCCTTCTGAGTCTTCCCGTCCCGGCGGGCGCCGGCCGCGTGCTGGTGAGCCCGGCAGACCGTGGAGTCGACATTCACCTCCCACGTGATCAGCCCGCCGGCATCGGCCCTGGCCTGCAGCCCGCTCAGTACTGCTGCCCAGACACCGGTGCGTTGCCAGCGACGGAACAGCCCGTAGACCGTCTGCCACGGCCCGTACTGACCCGGCAGGTCCCGCCATGGGGCACCAGTCCGTACCCGCCAGCGGATCCCATCGATCAGCCTCCGCCGGCATGCTGACGGCCTGCCGACCTGCGCGACGGGCAACAGCGGTTCCAGCACTGCCCACTGCTCATCCGAGAGATCCCCACGTCCCACACCGAGATCATCACGGCATCAGGCGCGGCAACAAACCCCGTTCTAAAACACGGCCTAGATCCGCACCCCGCCCCGGGCGCGGCATCATCGGCATTCGCCGCGCCCGGGGCCCGGCCCCAGATGGGCCGTCCTCAACTCACTCACCCGCCAGTCGCTTCAGCCTTCGAACGGGAACATCCATGCCTTCATCTGTCATGTCCACATCCAAAAAGGGCGACGGTCACCCATTGCCGACCGCCGTCTCCGCCGTCGGTCTGCGCAAGTCCTACGGTGACAAGACCGTCCTCGACGGCATCGATCTGCAGATCCCGGCCGGGTCCGTGTTCGCACTGCTCGGTCCGAACGGCGCGGGCAAGACCACCGCCGTGAAGATCCTCTCCACCCTCATCACCGCCGACCCTGCCTCCGGAGACATCCACATCTGCGGCCACGACCTGGCCGCCGCCCCGCAGGCGGTGCGTGCCGCGATCGGCGTCACCGGGCAGTTCTCGGCGGTCGACGGCCTGATCACCGGCGAGGAGAACATGCTCCTCATGGCCGACCTGCACCATCTCTCCAAGCAGGAGGGCCGCCGGGTCGCCGCCGAACTCCTGGAGCGCTTCGACCTGGCGGAGGCCGCCAAGAAGCCCGCCTCCAGCTACTCCGGCGGCATGAAGCGACGCCTGGACATCGCCATGACCCTGGTCGGCAACCCCCGGATCTTCTTCCTCGACGAGCCGACCACCGGCCTCGACCCGCGCTCCCGCCACAACATGTGGGGCATCATCCGCAAACTGGTCTCCGGAGGGGTCACCGTCTTCCTCACCACCCAGTACCTCGAAGAGGCCGACGAACTCGCCGACCGCATCGCCGTACTCAACGACGGCAAGATCGCCGCCGAAGGCACGGCCGAGGAGCTCAAGCGGCTCATCCCCGGCGGCCACATCCGGATCCGCTTCACCGACCCCGCCGCCTACAGGTCCGCCGCCTCCGCACTGCGCGACGTCACCACGGACGACGAGGCACTGGCGCTGCAGATCCCCAGCGACGGCAGCCAGCGCGGACTGAGCTCCATCCTCAGCTGGCTCGAATCAGAGGGCATCGAGGCGGACGAACTGACCGTCCATACCCCCGACCTCGACGACGTCTTCTTCGCCCTGACCGGCCCCACCAACGTCATCAGCCAGACCGAGGAGACCGTCCGATGAGCGCCCTCTCCCTCGCCGTCCGCGACTCGAGCACGATGCTGCGCCGCAACCTCCTGCACGCGCGGCGCTACCCGTCCGGAACCCTGAACCTTCTCCTCGCCCCGATCATGATGCTCCTGCTCTTCGTCTACATCTTCGGCGACGTGATGAGCACGGGCATCGGCGGCGCGGACCGCTCCGACTACATCGCCTACATCGTCCCCGGTATTTTAATGATGACCATCGGCAGCACCGTGATCGGGGCCGCGGTCTACGTCTCCACGGACATGAACGAGGGCCTCATCGCCCGCTTCCGCACGATGAAGATCTACCGCGGCTCCATGATGATCGGGCACGTCGTCGGCAGCGTGCTGCAGTGCCTGGCCAGCGTGGTCCTCGTCGGTGCCGTCGCCGTGGCCATCGGCTTCCGGTCCACCGACGCCACGGCCCTGGAGTGGCTGGCCGCGTTCGGACTGCTTGCACTGTTCGCCGTGGCGCTCACCTGGATCGCAGTCGGCATGGGCATGGCCAGCCCGAACGCCGAGGCAGCCGCCAACAGCGCCCAGCCGCTGATCCTCCTGCCGCTCATCTCCAGCGCGTTCATCCCGGCCGACACAATGCCGGGCTGGTTCCAGCCGATCGCCGAGTACCAGCCCTTCACCCCGGCCATCGAGACCCTGCGCGGCCTGCTGCTCGGCACCGAGATCGGCAACGACTGGTGGATCGCCCTCGCATGGTGCGTCGGCCTGATCGCGCTCGGCTACCGCTGGTCGATGGCGCAGTTCAACCGCGACGCGAAGTGAGCACGCGGGCGGGCTGATTCCCCCGGAGCCCGTCCCGCTCCCGGGCGGCGTACTTCGACACCGCGTCGGCGTACGCGCCCAGTCGGCGTCCTCGACCTGCCAGTCCGGGGCTGCGGTCATTGTCGGCTGGAACTCCCGTGGCAGGCGGAGCCGTTCGGCCAGCGCGAGCAACTGCACTGTGGAAGCCGCCGCCGACAAGGCCCGCCACGGCGAGCCCGCAGAGGACGATGCCGAAGGCCGAGGGCGAGGGGCCATCCCCGCGGGTGCGGGGAGCAGGAGCCGCTGCACCCGCACCAAATTCCGGCACACGGGACCATCCCCGCAGGTGGTCCGCGCCATGATCGACGGTTTGCGGGCGATGCTGGAGCAGGCGTTGCTGGCAGCGGGAGCCGGTAAGCAGGAGGCGGCAGAGCTGACGTTGTGCACGCTGGCGACGAACAAATCTCTGGCGGTGCTGAGCCGTGCCGGCTTCTCGGGCGAAGACCTGGCAACCGTCGCGGCAGCCGCCGCTAAAAATGCCAAGGCTCTGCCGAATCTACCGGCCGAACCGTCGGGGCCGCGATAGGACATCGTTTCTTATGGCTGTGATGAGGACTGGGCGGCTTTAGGGAAGCCCAGTTCATCCAGCAGCGCGTCGAACAGCTCCTCTACGAAGGTCTCCCGTGCACGTAGCAGTTCCTCGATCCGGGACTGCTGCGCCGTGGTCTGGACACCAGCTGCTGTAGCCCACGCAAGAGCACCTTCGGCGTCGGCCGGCACCTCCGCATCGAGCTCTGCGCGCTTACGTCCGATGGCTTCTTCGAACTCCGGGGTGGCTATCCACAGGCTCACGTCGTCTACGTCCTCGGGGTCCTCGACGAGGAGAGCAGCGGCGTTTTCCAGGTTGAGCCATGCCTGCCAGCGGTGCCCGCCGGTGTTGAGGCCGGTCACGAGGGCGATGCTGCTGTCGGAGACATCAGCGACGCAGGCCGGCGCGCCGGTCCATTCGACCAAGGTGGGCAGGTGCTCGTCCTCCCAGATGCCTTGCTCCAATTGCAGGGTCTGCCAGCCGCCTGGTCGCGGCTGCCACGCGTACACGTTGTCCCTCAGCCCTGGACCGGTGCTGCCGAACAGGGGTGCTTCCAGCAGGGGGCGCTCGCTGCGCGCAAAGACCAGATGACCGGAAAAGCCCATGGAACCTCCTCGTCGAATACCAGCGCACCCTACGAGCCGTCACTGACACCACCGGTGCTGGCCGACTGTTGATCCCGATCGATTGGTTCACCGGATCAGTCGGCGGTGGCCGATCAGGGTCGCGGCTATGCCGACAAAGGCGAGAAAGTGTTCGGCCTTGCGTTCGTAGCGGCGGTGGAGCCTTCGGTAGCCGGCCAGCCAGGCGGGCCGAGCCCGGCCTGGAGCCTCATCCCACCCCGCGCCGTCCGCCAGCGGCTCTACAAAAAGATCCACAGGATGCGAAAGGCGGTTGGAACCCTCGCCCTGCCCGCCATCGCCACCACCAGCAGCCTCTACTTCACCCACGTCCTGCCCCACAGCGATGCCCCCATCGCCCTGGGCCTCACCGGTCTCGTCGTCCTGTACGACTCCGTCATCGCCGTATGCCACACCTGGCACAAACGCCGAACGCTGGCCGCGCCTCGATCTGGAGCAGCTCCTCCAGGACCGTCTGATGCAACAGGACGTCCCGACACGCCTGTTGCTTCTGGATAGACCTGCGGGCTACTGATGGAAGACGCTGGCCAACCCGCTGCGCAAACTCGGCGCCCTCGCCGAGAGGATCTCGCGACCCGGACACCGATGTCGCGCGACGGCTTCGGCACCTGGCTGCGCACCCCCTGCCGGACCGCGACATCATCGCGAACCCGTCGGCGATGTACGCGGGTTAAGCGCTCGACGGCGCCGAACCGGACTGGGACCTGACCGAGGTCGCCGCCCACTACCCGTCGGCCCTGCCCGGCCTCCGCGCCGACCGGACGAAGACCCCGCTGGCTCTGCTCACGCCCAGCGCCGCCCAGGGCTTCACCCTGCTGCGCCACCGTGACGAAGCGCTGGAGGTCTGTCTCACAACTACCACGGCGACGAGACCGGCACCCTGACGTCCCTGCTGATGCTGGCCGGCGTGGGCCGTTTCGTCCGGCCCGGCACCGAGGCACCGGTCCTGTACTGGGGCGGCGACATCCACCCCGGCCTCCCGATGCCCGGCGACGAGCCCCACGCGGTCATGCTCGCCACCCCGACCGGGGCACGCTTCGTCGACACCTACCCGCTCGCCACCCTGATCGCGGCCCCGACGCCGATCGAGACCGACTTCCTCGCGGCGACCGCCCCCGGCGACGACGGAAACCCCGCCCTGGACGCCCCCGACCTGCTCGACCCCGCCCAGCTCGCCCAGCCGGCCCCCACCGAGCCAACCGAACAGCCCTGCCGGCCTCTCCTGCCCGCGTCAGAGCCCCCCACCTGTCCGTGACGTGCCCCGAGCCGCCGACGCCCCGCGCGCACAGGCGCGGAGCACGGACGCGCCGACCGGGGTGAGAGTGTGCAGCACCGTCGTCGCGTGCCGACTGCTGGTGATCAGCCCCGCGTCCCGCAGCGCGCTGGCGTGCCGGCTGGCCGACGACGCGGACACCCCGGCGGCCCGTGCGATCTCCCCGGTCGTGGCCCCGGCCGCCGAGGCCCACAGGGCGGTGGCCCGGGTCTGCCCGAGCAGGGTGGCCAGGGACGCCTCGGGGGAGTCCTCCAGGACGCGCCATCCTTGCGGTGACGAGGCCGACGGCTGCTCGTGCAGCAGCGGGTACATCAGCACCTGCGGCAGTTCGGGGTCGGCGAGCCCGACCGGGCGGTGCCAGCAGAAGTACGACGGCACGAAGAGCATCCCGCGGCCGCCCAGGTGCAGATCGCGGTCCACGGCGGGGTGGTAGTCGACGCGCAGGACGGGGGCCTCCCAGCACATGGTGGGGCCGAGACCGGCCAGCATGCCCTCGACACCCCCGTCCAGCAGCCCACGGCACCGCATCGCCCGCTCGGTCTCGATACGGGACTGCATCTGTTCCCCGTACGGGGCGATGGCGACCTCGTAGTAGGCGCGCAGCACCCGCACGAGTTCCTGGCGCGGCCGTGCCTCGGCTAATCGCGGGGCCCATGACGGGGCTCCCACGACGCGGTCGAGCATGTCCAATTCCTCCAGGACCCGGCTCGCCGGCGTGGCCAGAACGGCCTCCAGCCCGGCGTCGAAACCGTCGGACGCCTCGAACGGAGTGAGGAAATCCGGGAAGTAGGAGGCCCTCGGGAGCAGCGGCAGCAGCACGGTGTGCAGAGCACGATCGAGTTTCTTCTCCCGCAGCCGGTGGCGGACGGTGCGGAACCACTCCGCGTAGGCCCAGCGGCCCTGCCGGGTCTGGAAACGGTGCAGGCTGGCGACGATCTCCCAGAACGGATTAGGGGTCGCGGACAAGCGAGTTCTGGCCAGATCGGCGTCGCTGAAATGTATGCGGAGCATCTCGTTCTCCCCCGATGAGCTCAGCTTTTGCGGTCAGCCGCAACAGCATGGCTCGGTGTCAACTTCTCCGCAATGGTGGAACACGCGGATCGAGCCGTGGACGCGCATTGTGGCTCGATCAGGCACGCACGGATATCGGCCCACTGCGAGGGGAAGATCAATTGAACAAGGCGACCAAGCGGATTCTGGCCATCGCGGCGGGAGTGATTCTGCCGGTGGGCGGACTGGCGGGCACGGCCACGGCCAGTTCGGCGAGCGATTCGGTCAAAAGCACCGCTTACGTCTCGACCGCGGCACCGGCCGGCGAGAAGGCGATCACCGCGGCACCGCCCGGATGCACGGCGACGAACGTGTGCTTCTGGAACGGCACCAACTACTCGGACGGTCCGGGAAGACTGTCCGGGTCGAACCCGAACTGGACCGCGTTCTCGCACTCCAGCTGTCCGACCGGCACCTGGAACGACTGCGCCTCCTCGGTCTACAACAACGGGACCAGCTGTAGCGCCGTTCTGTGGACCACCGCGAACTACGGCGGGTCCAGGCTCACGCTCGGCCGCGGTTCGGGCCAGACGGCTCTGAGCTCCACGATGAACAACGCCATATCGTCCAACAACTGGAGCTGCTGAGCCGGTCGATCACGAGGGGCCGGCGTCCGGGAGCGCCGATTCACGGACACCGGCCCCTGCTCATCTGCGAGCCCGCACCGACCACTTACTGAGGGGCACCCGGATGGCACGCGGCCAGAGACCTGGTGGTGGCGTTTCGATTTCCTGCGCGCTGGCGGGATTTCTCCTGCTCACGGCCTGTGGAGTGGCCGCGCCGGACGCCACGGACGACGAGGGCGGGACGACAGGCCTCACTTCGGCCGAACTCGATCTGCTCACCCGATCCGGCTCCTACGTCCAGGGCGAACGCGCGCTGCGCAGGGCCGAATCGGAACTCATCACGGTCTGCATGGCGGACAAGGGTTTCCCGTACCGGGCCGGGACATCCGCGTCCGCACCCATGTCCTTCGAGGATCAACTGATCGGCATGGACGAGCGGCGGACCCGAGGGTACGGCCTCTACGCACAGTATGTGGATTCTCCGGGATCCGGAAAGAAGCGGGAGGGCGGCGAGCCCCTCCCGCCGGGGATGGAGAATGACGCCTATGTGGCCCGGTTGCCCGAGGCGGAAGCGGAAAAGTATGTGCACGCGCTGCGCGGAAATGCCTCCGACCACCGTGAGATGCGACTCCCGGACGACCAGAAGATCACTTTTTCGGGCAAAGGGTGCGAGGCGGTGAGCCGGGAGAAACTGTACGGAAGTCTGGACAACTGGGCGGCCTCCGAACATGTTCCGCAGATCCTCAACAACTCGCTCACGGACCGTGTGACAGCGGATCCCGCGTACGCGGCCGTCATGCGGAAATGGAAAGAGTGCATGGCCGCGAAGGGATACTCCTACAGGGATCCCGAGGACGCGTACCGGAAACTCAAGGACGAGTACGGAGAACGGGGCCCCACCCGGGACATGCGAGAGCGGGAGATCGAGGTGGCGACGGACGACGGCACCTGCGCTCGGCATACGCACGTCCCGAACACCATCCTTTCTCTCAGAAGGCAGTACGCGAAATCCCTGCCCGCCACCGACAAACGCGATCTCCGCCAACTCGCCGATATATGGAAGGCCGCTGCCACACAGGCCCGCAAGCTGACCGAGTGAGAGGAAGCCCTGGTGCAAACAGAGAAAAGGACGAGGACAGGGACGAAGGAGCGGCGGAAGACCGGGGCCAGGAGCAGGGCGAGAAGCAGAGCGTTGATCGCTGTCGTGGCAGGGGCGCTCGTTTCGCTGGGCGGCCCGGCGACCGGGTCGGCAGCGGCCGACACCGAAGCCGTGGCGCCGCCGGGCTGCCCGGCGGGGTACCTCTGTTTCTGGACGGGGCCCAACTTCACCGGCGTCCAGGGCCGGCTAGCGGAGCGGACCTGGATCCCGAACTGGTCCGCGCTGTCCGGCGCGGACTGTCCTGCCGGAAACTGGTCGAATTGTGCGCAGTCCTTCTACAACAACGCGGTCGTCTGCACGGCGGAACTGTGGTCCGCGCCGAACTACTCCGGATCCAAGGTCTCCCTGTCCCGAGGGTCGGCACTCGTGAATCCGCCGATCACGCTGCGCGTCTCCTCCAGCAGTTGGCGCTGCTGAAGACCACGCGCCCCCTCGGCACTCGATGATGTTCACAGCCAGCCCGCCCCGCGCCGTCTCCTCGTACTTGACGCTCATGTCGGCACCGGTCTCCTTCATCGTCTTGATGACCTTGTCGAGGGACACCTTGTGGGTGCCGTCGCCGCGCATGGCCATGCGGGCGGCGGTGTGACGGCCTTCACCGCGGCCATGCCGTTGCGTTCGATGCAGGGGATCTGGACGAGGCCGCCGACGGGGTCGCAGGTGAGGCCGAGGTTGTGTTCCATGCCGATCTCGGCGGCGTTCTCGACCTGTTCGGGGGAGCCGCCCAGCACCTCCGCCAACGCGCCCGCCGCCATCGAGCAGGCCGAGCCGACCGATGCTGCCAGCGTGTCGATCGAGGGTTGTGGGTCTTGGCCGGGCAGCGGGTCTTCGGGGACCAGTTCGTCGTTGAAGGGGAACGGCCGGGGGTGGAAGTTGATGGCGACGGGCTGGGAGAGCCCGGCGTCCAGCAGGTTGATGTGGGCGTAGCGGACGTCGAGGGTGAGCGCCGTGTTGATCTGCGCGGCGTGCAGGAGGACGTGCGTGGCGGCGATCCGTATGCGGATCGGGCAGGTCAGGATGGCTCGGCTCAGGTCCAGGCGGCCGCCGCAGACGATGGGGCCTACCAGGGGCCCGTTGAACGTCGTGTCGGGGAAGTCGGCGTCGCCTTTGAAGCGGGCCCCGGCGAAGACGGCGTCACGGCCGAACGTCGCCTCGTTGAACCGTGCCCTCTCCTCGATCTGTACCGAGACGAAGACGATTCCGTCGGTGAACGTCACGCCGTGGAAGAAGGCTTCGCCGAACAGCTGGGCCCGGGAGAACAGGGCCCCAGCGGCGAACCTGGCGTGGTCGAAGGCGGCGTCCGAGCCGAAGAGGGTGTCCTGGAACCAGGCGGAGCCTTGGAAGTCCGCGTGTTCGAAGGCGCCGCCCATTTCGAAGACGGCTTCCTCGAAGACAGCGTCGCGGTGGAAGGAAACCTCGTCGAACAGGGCGTCGTCTGCGAACTGGGTGCACCAGAAGAAGGCCTCGCCGGTGAACGTGACGTCCGTGAAGTCGGCCAGCTCCAGGAAGCGGGCGCGGCCGAAGTCTGCGTCGCCGAAGGTGTTGCCGACTGCTGCCTTGAGCTCTTCCAGCAGTTCCCGGGTGAAGGGCACCCCGCGGCAGTCCACCGCGGCGCCGGCCGATAGCGCCCCGAGCTCCTGCCTGCGTTCCTCCAGTTGCAGGTGGGCCAGGCACCGGTCGTACGGTGCCCACGGCACACCGAAGCAGTCGCCGCGATCATCCGGGAAACCACAGGCAGGCCAGTGAAGCCGAGGGTTCTGCGGCAGGAAGGCCAGGATGGGGCGGCCCTGATGTATCAGGTTCACCGGGTCTGCAGGGCGCCGCTGTCGATGAGGCCCTGGATGTAGGGCGGCCAGTCCCGGGCCAGGCTCTGGACGATGCCGTCGTGGACGTTCTGGCGGACCTGCGGGGTGACGTGTTCGACGTCGCCGTTGGTGTAGTGCAGGCGCAGGCCTTCGCGGCTGGCGTCACACAGGATGGCGTGAGCCTTCTGTGTGAGCGTGAGATACAGCTGCGGGACCTCCGCCTTGAGGAGTTCGTCGATGACGGCGTCGTAGTCGATGCCGAGGTCGCCCCAGGTCTTGCCCTGGCTGTCGAGCCACAGGGTGATGTCGGAGAAGAACACGGCCTTGCCCGGGCCGTCTTTCGGGTCATGGGCCAAGCCGGTGGCGAGGTCGAGCGCGGTGCCGGCGCCTTTGCTGACGAGGGAGCGGGAGACCATCGGTGGGGCGATGACGGCTGCGCATTCCCCCCAGCCGTCGCGGGTTTCGGTCGGCCAGGGCAGTCCCAGTACGAGCCATCCGGCCGGTGACAGCAGCGAGTTGGGCACCGTCGTCTCCCCCTTGGTGTCGTGGTCGGGTGTCGAGTTGATCTTTTCTGTCCAATTGCGGTGCGACAAGGCCGCATTGAGCCGTTGCCAGTACAGGGAGCGCGGCGGACCGCGTGGGCTGGGTGGCTTCTTCCAGGGTCTTGTCACTCGTTGCTCTTGTCGGCGACCTGGCGCTGGGCCAGGACGTGACCGGTGTGGTCCATCGCGGCGAGAAGGGTGACGTACGGGGTGGTGGCGGTGCGTGAGCCGCGCAGGGCCTTGCCGTCGACAGCGATCGCCCGCAGTCCGGGGCAGGCCGGGGTGGTGCGTGCGGTGAGGAAGGCGCCGATCGCCCGGTCCAGGGCGTCGCCGTCCAGCTGGACGAGTAGACGGCGCAGGGTGTGAGGGTGCGGGACGGACACGGTGCCGGAGAGCGGGTCGGTGGGGAAACCGAGAACCCGGCAGGCCCACGCAGGGACGTCGCCGATCCATTCCGTGATCGCGGTGAGCGACCGGGCACCGGCCAGCACACTCACGCGGCCGCGGCGACCAGGGCGGACAACCGGTAGCGGCGGCCACGGACGCCTCTCGGATCGGGTACCAGATCCAGGAAGCCAGACAGAGCAACCGCGTCCGCCAGCGGGCCCGGCACAGCGGTCCGGCCCAGCTGGTCCAGCGCGGCAGGCATGGGAGAAGATGCAGAAGCGGGCACGGACTCACCAAGTGTTCAGGGGACTTCGACACTCACATGATCACGGAGACCGCGCCTGCCCTGCGTCCGCCCCCTGCCCGAACCGGGGTGCCCCTTCCAAGGACGGGCCAGCACGGCACTCCGGACGAAACGTGATCATGTAACGGCCCCTGCTTCTCCGGGGCGATCAGGCCGACTTGGCCTTGACCACCGCGAATTCCACCGAGGTGAGTGTGTGATTGTCGGCGACGGTCATCCCGGACAGCATCGGCGGGGTGTTGGCCTTTCGCAGGGCCGCCATTTCCTCGGGACCGTTCGCCTCGAAGTTGCACAAATAGCAGCCGAAGCCGTTCGCTGTGAATGTCGTACCGGTGTCCGACCGTTCGGACGGCTCGAAGGTCAGGATGCCCTGCCCACCGCAAGCGGGGCAGCCGCCGCCTGAAGCCTTCAGGACGACCTCGCCGCCCTTGAGGACCTCCAACGGGTGCGCGAACCCCTGGTGGAGCGGCGGGGGTGCCTTGAGGGCGCCCTCCTTGACTTCCGCCGGGAGACCCACGAACCGATCCTCGAATGCGTGCCGGGCCTGGGTGATCCGGAGCTGCACGTCCCGGAAAACCTGGTCCTCCTGCTCGTTCACCGCGTCCTTGACGGCCTTCGTCCACCGTTCCCAGAAGGCGTCCAACGGCTTGCCGAGATCGCTGAGCAGAGTCTCGATCGTACGGGCGAGGGGAGAGATCATTCCCTTGGCCTTGGCACTGTCGGGGGCAGCGTGGGCCGCGCCGTTGCGCATCGCGATCAGCAGATCGAGCTGGGAGTCCGGCTGGAGCACGCCGATCTTGCGGAGGAGGACGATGGCGTCCTTGGCACCGACGGTGCGGACCTTGTCCTCGTCCATCTTGAGGTGCCCGCCGAGGTACAGCATCGTGTCCGCGTTGCGGATCTCGGTGATGTAGAGCGGGTTCTTAGCGGCGAGGACCGCCTTGGCGAGCTTCTCAACGGCGACACCGGCGTGGAGCGCGAACTCGTCGTACTCCGGGCGGCCATGGTCATCCATGGCCTTGTGGGCGGCCTTCTTGGCGCCCTTGAAGAAGCTCTCGAAGGAGAGCGAATCGTTCATGACTAGGACATTAGCTCCCCTGTACTACAGGGAGCGATCTCATTCACGGACCGGGCTGCGGTCTACTCGGGGACCGGCCGCTTCACTCTGCTGAGCGGGTCAGCGAAGACGTTGAAGTCGCTGACCGACTTGAGAGCGCGAGGGGGCCAGGAGAACGTCCCCCGCACGGGCCATAGCGGCTCTACGTATAGAGAGAAGTCACCCAGGCCGATGTCGTACCGGAGGCCCTTGGGGCCCGCGCTGACGGACGTCATGACGGGGTGCCGTCGTCGCCCGCTGAGGGCTGTGGCGGGTGCGGCAGTCCCAAAAACTCCCGGAGATCGCGGGCCCGCTGCATGTCCTCCTCGTCCAGCCCGGAGCGCTCGGCGTCGCGTTCCAGCGACTCCAGTTCGTGTTGGGCCTGCTGGCGTCGGTACTGATTCAATTCCTTCGCGATGACCGGGTTCAGGGCCTGTCTCTCCGGGACGTCCGAGCCTCGGACGAAGGTGCCGAGGAACTTGAGTGCTTCCGCCAAGACGACGCTGGTCTCCACCGTGTACTCGGGCCAGGGAGGGAGCCCGTACCACTCCTTCATCATTGGGAGCAGTACGAGGACCGGATCGCGCGTCTCCTTATACGCGTCGGGCAGCAGCATGACGGCGCTGTGAGTCGTGGTGATCAAGGTCTGGCGCTCCCGGTTCCAGGCATCTCGGGTCTCCGCTGTACCCATCCCCTGGAAGGTCTGGGCCTCCAGATGCACCTTGAGCTGGGTCAGGGTGTCGAAGCCGCGCTGGGCGTTCGCCTGAGCCTGAGCCAGGGCTGTGGCCTTGTTAGCACTTTTGGTCTGAAACCATGAGCCCAGCAGGGTGAAACCGCCACCGACCAGGGCACCCAGCAGGGCTATGCCGAACTCCATCGACCAGAGCTTGTCCAAGAACTCGTTCATGCTGGTCATCATGCCGACGGGACCCACTCCGTGGGGATGATCCCGTCAAGTCCTTCTGAGCCGGCTGCCTGGCGGACTCATGCCCCGTCTTCACAGGTGAGCAGCAATACGTTCTATCCGAACGGGTTGCCGCCCTGCGCTTGGACTCCGGCTGTGGCGGCTTTCAGGTACGCGACGCAGGTCTCCCACTGGTTCCACGTGAAGAGGACGGTGCGGGAGTTGTTCGCGATGGCCTTCTGCGCTTCGGCGGTCGCGATCCGGAGCTGTCCGCGGTCCTGCTCGGTGGCGAGCTGCACGTACCCGTTCACGAGGCGGGTGGGCTCCTTGGACTGCACCTTGATGACGTTGCTGAGGGGGACCACGGAGTCCTTGGCGCCGGTCACCTTTCCCATGAATTCCCGCTTGATCTCGGCGCGATCTGCGTAGAGCGTCACGGTCGCGACGTAGCCCTTGAAGACCTGCGCTTCGGGCTGGGGTGCAGGCGCACCCTTGGAGAGGTCGTATGCCATCGGATCAGTGTGCCGTCTTGTCCGTCGGTCCGCGTGGAGATCGCCCTCTGTCCTCGGGATTCCTAGCAAATATCAGGTTCATCGCTGCAAGGGTTCTGCATATTGACCCTCGGGTATGGCTTTGTCGTAGGGCCTTCCAGGAGGGGCTTGAGAGCCGGAGGCCCTGCTCACTGCCCAGGGAAGCGAAGGGGACGAAGAACTCGCCGGGCGTGACCAAGGAATCCAGGCATGCACAGACGTGCCGGGATCTTGGCACGCCTGTCATGGCCCAAGGTCCCGGAGAAGGGACCTACAGCAGTGGAGATCCTGAACTCAGCTCTTGGCGCCGCTGCCGCGAAGACGAAGGCTGATCGAGTCGGCCGTCTGACGCTTCATGGCTCAGGCGGCCTTCCGAAAGGCATTCCGGGGTGCCCGGGTCCTGGCGGCCAGACCGGCGTTGGAGATGTCCTCGAAGTGGAGGAGCTTCGGGCCCCGGTCTCCGAGGTCCACCGGCGTCAGGAGGCCCCGGTGGACCCACTGACGGATGGTGCCGGGCCTGACGCCCATCATCAGGGCGGCTTCGTCGTAGGTCATGAGGTCCTGGGGGTCGATCTGCTCCAGCGTCACAGCAGCCTCCGGGCAAACAAAAGGTCCCCACCAGATTCTGGCAGGGACCCGAGTTCCGAGCAGGGGCTACCTGCTGTTTCGGATGTTACGGCGCCCTTGCTTCAAAATGCAAGCACTTGGCCGACGGGCGTCAAACGATCCCCTGACGGTCGGTCTGTTCGTGCTGCTCCCTCTCTGCTACATGGTCCGATAGATGACTGAGAGCGCTGGTGTAGTCGACCGACCTTGCAGGGATTTTCTCTCCCCGCCAGTACGCGCCGAGGACCCGAGACGCCTCGTCGATGACGTTGCGGACCACGACGAACCGCTGAGGATCGTCGAACTGCTCCGGCGTCAGGTGCTTCCAGTCTGTGAGCATGTCCACCACCTCTTCGAGTCGGCTCCTGAATTCCGTGCTGGCGAAACTGAACGTGGCCAGGCGCAAGCGGTCCAACTCCGTGTTGAGCAGGTGTTCCCAGCCGGGTTCAACAGCTCTGAATCTCTTGCGGCGAATGAGATCTTTGACCGCGAACAAAGCGTTGGCCGCAGATTCAAAGGCCGCGTCATGCAGGATTGCGGCTCGTTGGATCTCCATGGCCTTGGCCTGTCTGTGCTGCTGAAACCACACGCCCCCAAAGGCGGCAAAAGCGCCAGCAATAGTACCTCCGAAGCCGATCAAGGCGGATGAGATCCCAGGGTCCATGCGGATCATCATGCCGACGGGACCAGCCCTCTAGGGGTTAATCCCGTCAAGTCCTCGGCGGCCGGCTCACGCTGTGAGGGTGGAGCACTCATCCTGTAGCGGCGTCATGACGGGGCCGGATAATGCTCCCAGACCTCCTTGGGGAAGGGTTGGCGACGGAGGACGGTCCCCATCACAGTCCGAATGTCCGTGCAGATGATGACGTACCTCGGAGGCCAGGGCTCGGGGGCCGCCACGAAATCCGGCCGGACGTACATCTCGGCGTGACAGCGCTCCAGGAAGTCGCGGACCGCCTTGTCGTGAAACCGGAGCGCCTGTTCCTCCAGAGCCCGGCACAACTCCTCGCCAGCGGAACCCCACCCAAAGTAGGCGCTGCTGTTCCGATCCGGCACTCCCTCCGCGAAGTGCTTGTGGAGCGCATAGCTGATCTTGATGCACTCGTTGGCTGCCGCCTCGGCAAGGCCGGACAGATGCATCCGCTCGGCCTCGTGGGCCGTCTTGCGCTGCTGCCAGATCACGGCCCCTGTGGACAAACCCGCACCCACGATGGCGCCTCCAAGGCCCATCAGAGCCGCCAATGTCTCTGCCTGCACTACCTAGACCTCCCAGGTCTTACCAGGTCTGACGGGCGTCATGACGCGGGCTCTCCACCGTCGGCGGCGTCCTCCTCGCGAGAGTCGACGTTGGCGGGGTCGGGATCCTGCATCAGCTCGAAGCGGCGTCGCTGGGCCAGCTCGTGCTGAATGGCCCGTTGCTGCTTTGACCCCGTCCGCTCGGAGAGAGGCGGGAGGGGGTCGGTACGGATGTAGGCCGACAGGAGTTCAGTCAGCTCGTCCGCCAGCTCCGCCAGCCACCCCACCGCGAAGAAGTGCCGGACACCGGCGGCCCTGAACTTCCGCATGACGGTCAGGAGGTCCCTCACGCGTGTGCGGAGTTCCCGGTCAGGTATTCGGGCCACCGCCCTCTGGGCCCTTTCCATGTGGCCGAACACGGTGTTCAGGTATTCGGCGTTCTCGTCGGTGCGCATCGTGGCGACTTCGCCTCTGACGGACTCCAGGAACTCTCCGAGCGTGATCAGCTCGTTCAGGGCCCTGTCCGCCGCTTCCTGGCCTATCTCCGCGAGGCGGGCCTCCCGGGCCAGCTTCCTCTGGTGGGACAGGGTGAGCCACAGGCCCCCGAAGGACGCCGCGCCACCCACCAGGGCACCGCCGAAACCGATCAGACCGGAAAGCACTTCTGGTTGCATGACGATCATCATGCCGACGGGACCAACCCCCTGGGGCTGATCCCGTCAAGTCCATGCTGGCCGGCTCGGCTACTGGCCGTTCAGACTCTCCAGAACGTCGTCCGAGTACGTCAGGAGGTGCCTGTACGCACCCTCGGGGTCAGGGGCCGTTACATGATCACGTTTCGTCCGGAGTGCCGTGCTGGCCCGTCCTTGGAAGGGGCACCCCGGTTCGGGCAGGGGGCGGACGCAGGGCAGGCGCGGTCTCCGTGATCATGTGAGTGTCGAAGTCCCCTGAACACTTGGTGAGTCCGTGCCCGCTTCTGCATCTTCTCCCATGCCTGCCGCGCTGGACCAGCTGGGCCGGACCGCTGTGCCGGGCCCGCTGGCGGACGCGGTTGCTCTGTCTGGCTTCCTGGATCTGGTACCCGATCCGAGAGGCGTCCGTGGCCGCCGCTACCGGTTGTCCGCCCTGGTCGCCGCGGCCGCGTGAGTGTGCTGGCCGGTGCCCGGTCGCTCACCGCGATCACGGAATGGATCGGCGACGTCCCTGCGTGGGCCTGCCGGGTTCTCGGTTTCCCCACCGACCCGCTCTCCGGCACCGTGTCCG
Source organism: Streptomyces aurantiacus (assembly GCF_027107535.1). Lineage (NCBI taxonomy): Bacteria > Bacillati > Actinomycetota > Actinomycetes > Kitasatosporales > Streptomycetaceae > Streptomyces > Streptomyces sp. Qhu-G9. The sequence continues at coordinate 312,709 of NZ_CP114282.1, forward strand.
TCCCGCACCCTCACACCCTGCGCCGTCTACTCGTCCAGCTGGACGGCGACGCCCTGGACCGGGCGATCGGCGCCTTCCTCACCGCACGCACCACCCCGGCCTGCCCCGGACTGCGGGCGATCGCTGTCGACGGCAAGGCCCTGCGCGGCTCACGCACCGCCACCACCCCGTACGTCACCCTTCTCGCCGCGATGGACCACACCGGTCACGTCCTGGCCCAGCGCCAGGTCGCCGACAAGAGCAACGAGATCCCCGCCTTCCAGCCCTTGCTGGACAGCGTCGACCTGACCGGCACGGTCATCACCGCTGACGCGCTCCACACCCAGCACGCCCAGGGCACTGGAAGATCGAAAACCTGCTGCACCACGTCCGCGACCGCACGTTTCGCGAGGACGACTCCAAGATCCATGCTGGTCATCTCCCGCGCATCATGGCCGGCTTGCGCAACCTCGCCATCGGCGTCCACCGTCAGGACGGCCGCACCAACATCGCCGCCGCCCTACGTCACACCGCTCGCGACTGGCGAAGGCCCCTGGTCGCCCTCGGCATCACCGGATGAATCCGGGCAAACCTCGATCATGCAAGGGACCCTGCAAGCGTGAGTGCCGTCCCGGCCCCTCCCCGCACGGCCGCGGACCCAGCCAAACGATGACTGCAACCCGTCAGCACGGGAGCGTTTCCCCAAAGAATCACGTACCAGGCTCAACAAAACAGCCCCGGCATCCCTTATGTCATCAGGATCGACAAGCTGACTGCTGGCCGCGTGCCAGAAGCGGCAGGAATGAGGGAGGTCGCGTTGGCTGACATCGTGGCTGTTGCCGGGCCTGTCACCATCATGGTGCTTACGATGCTCATCCGGCTCCGGAAAGGACACGGACGGATCGGGCCGTGGGAGGTGCTGCGGGAACTGGCCCGCGGCCGTTCGGCCGCAGCAGCGGAGCGTGAATACCGGGCCACCGCTGTCGAGGTTCTCGAACGTTTGCCCGCAGGCGGCAGGTTGGACATGGTGGACGACCGCGGACTCCGGCGCACCTACCATGTGTCCGCCTGGAGCGAGGAAAGCCGGTGACTTCGGCGCACGCGAACTGTTCGGCACAGTGAGGACCGCATGCCCCAAGGACCACCCGGATTCGAGGAGTTCTTCAGGTGCTATCACCCCACGGTCTGCCGCTACCTGCTCTGGCGTGAGGCGGAACACAGCGTTCTGGAAGACGCCGCTCAGCTCACCATGCTCGCCGCCTACCGCTACTGGGAGCGTGTGGGTGCGATGAAAGATCCCCGGGGCTGGCTGTTCAAAGTGGCCGGCCAGCGCCTTGACGACGCCCGGCAGGCACGCAGTCGCCAGGGTCTGCTTCTCGACGCCGCGACGTTACGGGGCCGGATCGCCGCACAGGACGAGGTCGCCGCCTGCGATCTGCGCCTCGACATCATCCACGCCGTCCGTAAGCTTCCCGCACGCCAGCAGGAAGCTCTCGTCATGCGACTCCAGTTCGGCATGGACTATGAAGAAATCGCGCAAGCGATGGAAGCAACCCCGGCAACGGTACGCTCCCACGTTCACACGGGCAGAAAGACCCTCAGGGCGATACTCGGGGACTGCGACACGGAAGGAGACCGCGCATGAACATCGACAGGGGTCTTCGGGCAGCCGTTGAAGCGGTCGACGAGCTGTGGTCGGGAGAGGAGGAGATCGCCGAGCGATACCGGCTCTTCCTCACATCCCTGCAGCCCCGCCCGCTGACAGGTGCTGTCATCGCGTCCATCGGCAGGGTGCTCGACGGACTGCGCGACGAGGTAGGGGCCTCGTTGTACTTCGCGGTCTACGAAGAGGGCGAGGTCCGGGTGGTCGCCGAGTCATCTGGGCCGACCGCACCGCCCCTCATCGAGTGGGTGGATTTCCGTCAGACCGCGCACGCTCACTCGTTTGGCAAGTGCCTCCTCGCACAGCTCGACGAGGACACCCGTCGTGACCACTTGGCGCGTCACCGGATGGGAAGGCTGACGTCCCGCACCATCACCAGCGAACGCCTCCTTGCCCACAAGCTGCTCAAGCCTTCCCCGCAGGCGTCGCCCTTCCTGGACCTGCAGGAGTACAGCGTGGGTTGGGTCTCCGCCGCGGTCTCCGTCGGTGCCGCCAGCCGCATCGGAGCCGTGGCCGCCTACCTGCCCGTGGCGATGGCCCATCGCCTCAGAAACGTGGGCGATACCCTCCTCCGCCTGGCCGGCCCGCCACTCGACCTTGCTCTCACGGGAAGGGCCGACCAACTGCCGGAGAACCCTCCACTGGAGAATCATTTGCCGGCGAGCGGCGACCGAACGATCGCTAACGTGCGCTCGCAGGTCGGCGGTGCGATGGCCAAGGGCTCCTGAAGCGGTCCGACGCGTCGAGGAGGCTGTGAGCGGTAGCGCGCGCCGAAGCGTGCCGGGGCAAGCTGTAGGGAAACCGGCCTTCGCCGGAGAATTGCTGTGTCATTTGCTGTCACCGACCTGCCCGCAGTGAAAGCACCGATTGCTCACCGTGTACCGACGCGGACACTGCTCAACTAAAGGGTGTGGCACAAGACTGCGGTCACAGGCCCTGGCCTGCCCAAACGCAGCTTTGTGCAACACCCTTCAGGCCGTGTCGGAGTCGTACGGCATTGACGACAAGTGCGACTGAGCGCTTCAGTCGGCGAGTGCGCGGTCCAGTCGGCGGATTGAGCGCCATCCCATGTCCTGGCAGGTCCAGACTGGTGACTCGTCCCCGGGGCTGCGGTCGGGTTTGCTCTGGCTGATCCGCAGAACCGTCCTGCACGTCGGGCCTCGGATGGCCTCAGAGGGCGCTGTCTCCGCCCAGGACAGCCCATCCAGAAGCACCTCGCTGCCCGGCGCGGCGTGTTCCAGTGCCGGAGCGGTTACAGAAAGTATTTCTCCGTCAAGGAATCTGTCGTCACGGGGGCATTGGCGTGCGGTACATGCGGCTTGGTATCTGGGGGACGGCACTGATCATCGCAGCTGCCGTCATCCTTGTCGCAGCGCTGAACGAGAAGGGTCTTACCGATCCCGAGATCCTGATCGCAGTGTTGGGATTCCTTGTGGCCGCCTTCGGAATGGTGCGGACACTGCTCCATGACGTTGCCAAAGCAGAGCACGAGGCTTCATCCCCCGAGCGGCTGGACCACCTCGCCGGGCGACTAGCCGACGCGGTCAAGGACGAATGGAAGGAGGAGTGGAGACGGCGTCGGCTGCAGGACCCCGATCCGCTGCCCGTGCCCTGGGCCTTGCCGGAACCGTGGCTGTCCGACGCAAGCGGCGACTGGGACGACACCGTAGACCCCAGCGACCGGTGGGGGAACATCGCCGAGGTCTTCAACCGGGTTCCTTCCAGGCGGATGGTGGTACTTGGTGCTCCAGGAAGCGGCAAGACGGTCCTAGCCGTGCGGTTCACCCTGGACGTACTACGGCAGCGCCAACCCGGCGACCCTGTGCCAGTGATCCTCTCGCTCTCCAGCTGGCGGCCGGATCGCGAGAGCCTCAGTACCTGGGCGACTGCCTCGCTGGCCACCATAGGGATCACACGAGTCCAGGAGCTCTTCGCCAACGACCGGGTGCTGCTGGTACTGGACGGTCTGGACGAGATTCCCCCACCCCTGCGTACCTGTGCAGTGAGCAGGCTGAACGCTGAGTTGGATACGGCCAGCCCTGTCCTGCTGACTTGTCGAACGCAGGACTATGCCGAGCAGGTCGAGAGTGGGGGTGCCTTCACATCTGCTGCGGTGGTGGAATTGAGGCCGCCCTCCTTCGACGACGTGAGCACCTACCTCGTACGCACCGCACGACCGATGCGAGGGGCCTCGGGAGAACGGACCACGCGTTGGGACCCGGTCCTCACCCACCTACGAGATCATCCGGACGCTCCCGTCTGCCACACCCTGCGCCAGGTCTTCCAGACGCCGCTGATGGTGGCGATGGCTCGTGCTGTGTACGGCAATGGCAGGGCCGACCCCGCGGAGCTACTCGATCTTCGCTTCACCATCCCCGCAGACCTCGAGCAGCACCTGCTCGAGGGATTTGTGCCGGCAGCCTTCAGCGATTCTCCTGATGCTGGCCGGGCTGGTCGGTGGCTCGGGTTCCTTGCCGCACACCTGGAACGCCGTCAAGCCCGTGATCTTGCCTGGTGGCGCCTGCAAGTGGCGTTGCCGTGGCCGCTTCGCCTCCTCGGGCCGATCCTGCTTCTGGGAGCCGTCGGAGCCGCGATCAGCACCACTCTGGATCCGACGGCGGGGTGGGGGGCACCCGTGGAGGCCACCGCCTTGCTGATCGGCGTCTGCATCGGATACGTCGTCCTGTCGCGTGGCCCAGGATTGCCGCTGGTACAACGAGGCCGCGCCCTACGAAGGCTCTTGCCGCTTGCAGGAACGGCCGCCGTCCTTGGCGCCATAGTCGGCACCATGGGAAGCCTGAGTTTCGAGGTATTCGGCTACAACGGCCCCTGGTGGTTGAGGCATTCTGCATCGGATGCACAGGATTGGCGGTATGAAGCCTGTTTCGCGATGGTCGGAGGCCTGGCCACCGCCGTGGTCCTGGCTGTGATCGGCATCGTCAGCGAGCCGGTACCCTCCACTGCGTCCTTCCGCGGCCGTCGCCAGTCCCGGCCAGCCCTGGTTCTCGCCACGGCCGCTGTGCTGACCGCGGTCGGTTCGCACCTGTTTTGGGGGCGCCACGAACTCGCTACCGTCACCATCAGCGTTTCCGTGGCGGTCACGATGTATGCACTGACAGCTGGGCGCCGAGCGAAGGCCAACTCGGTTGTCAGGCGCAGGGATGCATCCCGCCATAGGCCCCCAGGGAGAGCCAGGAGATGGCAGCGGCTGGGACAGGCGGTAGGCCGGAGTCTGGCGGCTGGGCTAGTTGCAGGATTCGCCCTCGGCGCTCCTCTCGGTCTGGCAGCGGGGACCGCACTAGCCATCCGGGCTGGTATCTACCAGACGTTTCCCGAAGGCTCCGATGTGTTTGCCCTCCGTCAGGGCATCCACTGCGCGGTCACCCCGGTTGGCTGGAGCCAGTGCACGTCGCCGGAGGGCGAGCGATTCGTGCGTACCTCACGTGAGGTTGAGGTTGTCCGTGTCGGCGACTCGGCGACTACGCCGGAGCGGGCCAAGGCAGAATGCGCAGGAGGGAAGGGGTGCGCCACCTTCCATGGGCTCATCGAGGTTCACGTCCAAGGGGACCGTGACACCGGGATCTCCTTGGACGTAAGGCTTCCCGACGGTACCTACGCCCACGATTTTGACTTCGTGGGGAAGCTGCCCCCTCAGACAGCTGATTGGCTCTACAGCCCAGGCCCGGGGCTGTTGTTCAGGAGCGCCGTGGCCTTCGGCCTCACAAGCGGACTGGCCATCGGTCTGGTCAGCGGCATCGCCGCCGCACTGCACAGGTGGCTGTTCTCACCGGTGGACATCGTCTGCGCACTGAGTCCGCGAGGGAGTCTGCGTACGGAACAAACGGCAGCGATTGCCCAGGGCCTCATCGTGTTCCTCTTCAGCTTTGCTACCGTTTTGCTATTCCTGGCTCTCCCAGCAAGTTTCCGGGAAGGCGAGGTCTCGTGGGTCATCTGGCCACTGGCCGGAATCCTTGCTATCGGCCTGAGTGCCTGGGGTTGGTTCCTCACTGCACGCCTGTGGCTCTGCGGCACCGGCAAGCTGCCCTGGCGGCTGATGACCTTCCTGAACGAGGCCCATCGTCGCGGAGTTCTTCGGCAAGAAGGCGCGGTATACCAGTTCCGGCACGCCAGAGTGCAGACGCAATTGGCGACGGCCTACGAACAGCCAGCCTCCGACACGAACTGATACGGCTGAGCGCTTCATCTGGCGAGACTCGCCAACTGAAGCGCTCAGTGTGCGACACGAGGTCGCACCAGGTAAGTAAGGACAGCCGCATGAAGGGAAGTTGAGGAGGCTGGACTTCGGGTCAGTGTCAGGGCTCGTCCCCTCGCTCCCATGCGTCGCTGGTAACGGCGGGGTGTGAAGCGGAGCGTTCAAGCCCAAGAGCGTCCCGGCCATCGGGGTGCAACAGGTGAGGTCCTCACGGCCCGCACAAGGGTTGTCCTGCGCCTGGCTCTGCAGGACCTGTCGAACCAGGCCTGGGAAGAGGTCGCGGCGTTTCGGCGACGAACCGCTGCCGCGCGGCGCCGGCGGTCTGTTCGGCTCGCTGCCGCCGGTGACGCTGCGCCAGGACGGCAGCTGGCGCCGGAACATGGCCAGAGCCTTCGACGACCTGGTCGCGGATCTCTCGTCCGAGGCAGAAGTCGAGCCGCGCTGCACTGCAGAGGAGATGGCGCTCCATCTGGGCATCGCCCGAGCCCGGGACCTGACGCGCAACCGGCCGCGCCGCGTACAGGAGACCGTGGGGGAGCTGCCCGAGCACCGCCGCGACTTCGACTGGCATGCCTGCTCCGACCTCCTGTTCCAGGATCACGACGTCCTGATGCTCTTCGACAGCTCCCTTGACGGTATCGAAGACGGCGGCAGCCAGGTCAACCAGGCGCTCGGCATGGTCAACCTCGCAGCTCAGGACTGGTTCGACCCCTTCGCCTCCGAGCAGGCCCGTGACCCCAACCGCGGCTTCCGTATCCCGTGACCGGGGTACTCCGGCTGTCGCGTGATGCGCAATGTGAGGCGATGCCGCGTCGACGGGAGGCGGGAGGCGGGCGGCGTGCGCAGACGTTCGCGGGTGGAGGGACCGAACCTGATCTGCGGAAACGCTCAGCGATCCCATGTAGTCCGTCCGCTCCCGGAGGCGGTGGCTCAGCTTCTCGAGACTTTCCTGACGCTATCCGGTGTCTACATGTCGTGAGGCGTGGTGCGGTTTCCGGGCACGCGGACTACAACGGCCCAGCGGTCCCGTTGCGCGGCGTCGGGGGCGGGAATGTGTTCGGTCCACATGCTGTCGCGGATGTTCGCGAGCCAGTTGGGCTTCGGCGTGAGGTCCAGGACGGCGAGCATCCCGAGGGTGACTCCCGCAGCTTGATAGGCCACGGTCTGCCCCAGGTACCGCTTGAGGTCCTCACGCTGTGCCTTCTTCAGCTCGCGCTTGCACTCAATGACGATGTCGAATCCGGGGAACCGGACGATGATGTCGCCGCGGCCTCCGCTGCGGTCGATGGCTTCCATCTGGACTTCGAAGCCGGCGCTGTCAAGGTAGTCGTGCAGGTCCTCCTGCAACTCGACCTCATGCGGAAGCGCTTCTCCCTGTTTGGGTGCGAAGAGGTATGCGGTCTTCTTCGTGTGCTTGTCGCGGCCGCGGTTTGTCCTGTTCGCAAGGAACCGGATAGTCGCGGTGATGAGACGGATGAAGTGATGTCGCACCGAAGCGGACAGGAAGTCGGGGCAGTGCTCCAGCCCCGCCACGACGCTGTTGAAGGTGTCCTGCTCGGCCTTGGGCAGAACTGCGATATATCCGAGTTCGCCGTGGGCGACCTGCTCGCGGAGGCCGTTGAGCATTGCCGGTGGCAGGGCGGTGAGTATCTGGTTACCGAGCGCGGCGGCCAAACTGGGGTGGGCCGCCGGTCCGCCTTTTCCCGGGCCGTCCACGGCTGGTTCCTCGTGCCGAAGCCCGAGCCTGGACTCCACTGCGGACCGGAGATCTTCGGCAGCGTCCCGGTCCCAGTCGGGGGGTGCATCGGCGAGCAGGCCACGCACGTGCAGCAGGAGCCCCTCGCGGGCGGCGAAGGCATCCTCGATGCGGGGGGCCACAAGGAGCTGGAGCGCTGGCGCTGAGCCGGTCGAGGTGAGGCGTACGGAGCGGTGGGCGGTGTAGGCGGCGAGGATGTGCTGGATCGTCTGGCTCGGCCAGGTGGTGAGCGGCGCGTTGAGGTGGGCGGCGGCCTGTTCGAGGTCGGCGCTGAGGGTGTACCAGGCGGCTTCGGTGTCGTAGCGGCCGTCTCGCCAGCCGGTGCGCAGGCCGGTGAGCCAGAGTGCGTGTTCGGTGGTGGAGCGCCGTAGTTGTGCTGCTTGTGCGGCGAGGGTTTCGTTGTCGCCGGCTTCGAAGGCCAGGACTGCGTTGATGGCGGCCCGGTAGGCGGTGGCGTCCGGGCGGTCCTCGTCTGCGCTGATGGCTTCGTTGAAGTGGGTGCGGCTGGTGTCGAGCCGAGTCAGGAGGCTGGAGCGGTCTGCGGCGTTGAAGGCGTCCGAGAGGTGGCACATGGCCAGCTCGAACGCGGCGTCGGAGCGCAGTTCGGGTAAGTCGAGGAAGGGGCGGAGCGCGGCGGTCAGGTCCGGGTCGCGCCACTGTTCGTAGGCGGCTCCGAGTGCTCGTACGACGCGGCGTGCGTAGCCCGGGGGTGCGGCTGGAGCCTGGGGGGCGACGAGGAGGTCGAGGAGTCCGTAGCGCTTGGTGGTTCCGGCGAGTGCCAGGCGCAGGGCGGCTTCGAGGAAGAGGCCGGCGGTCTCCGCTTCGAGGGGGCTGGCGTGGATCTCGGTTCGGCGCAGGGCGATGCGGTTCAGGGTGGTGGCGTGGTCCTGGAGGTATCCGGGGTGGTCGCAGAGCCGGTCGAGGAGGTCGCCGGTGACGCCTGGCCGGGTCTCGGTCGTGAGGGCTTCGGCGATGAATGCGGCGGCGCGGTCGGGTGCGGCGAGGTGGTTCCAGGCGGCGAGGAGGGTCTCGGCCGCGCGGAACCACAGTCGGGAGGTGGCGAGTTGGTCCGCCTGCGCCCACAGCTGGTCCTCGCCGCCGAGGTCTTCGAGTGCGGGGGCGTCTCCGTGGCGGGCGAGGAGTGTCTCCAGCGGGGTCACGGTGGGCCTTCCTCGTCGCACGGCGGCGTGCGGGGTGGTGGCACGTTAACGCGTGCGGGGTGGTGGTGGTCACCACATGTAGGCGCCTTCCTCAGCGATCTTCGCACGGTCTTTGTGGATCACTGTGCGGGTCAGTTCACGGTTCGCGGTGGCGGCGATGATCTGGAGACCCTCGGTTTCTTCGCAGATGGCTTTCAGCTGCTGCAGGGTTTCCGCCAGGTCGGTGCGGATCATCTCCTGCGCGCCGGCGGAGTCGATGAGGAGCAGGCCGGGGTGCCGGCCTCCGTGCTTCTGGCCGACGCGGAGCAGGGCGAGCAGCGTGGCCATCCGCAGGCGCAGCTGTTCCCCGTCGCTGACGTCTTTGAAATAGGTGGGACCGTCGTCCTTGTGCAGTCTCATGACGCCGTTCGACTGGAGCTTCACGCCTTGGAGTGCGGCATAACCGAGCCGGACAGCAAGCGTGTAGATCTCGGTACTGACCCGGTCCATGATCGGTTTTCCGGCCTTCTGCGCGCGCACGTCGGCTTCCTTGCGGGCGGCTTCCAGGATCCGTTCTTCCGCGTCCGCTTCCGTTGGTGCTGCAGCCCGGGCGTGCGTGGATGCGCGTTCCTTCAGCTGCCCGCGCAGCCTCTCGACATCGAGATGACGGCGCAGCACGGAACCGCCCGGAAGCGCCGACTGCGCGGACGACAGAGCGTGCCGGGCGCTGGTGAGGGCGCTCTCGGCCCGTACGCGTGCGGCTTCTGCTTCACGGACGGTGCCGCTGGCTTCGCGGTCCGCGGAGCGCAGGGCGTTCACGCCCTCGGTGAGCTGCTCGATCGCGGACGGGTCCTCCAGGGCGTCCTCCGGGGCCGCGGTACCGCAGACGGAGCAGTGGTCGCCGTTCTGGTCGGAGTGGGCGAGGTCGGCCACGGGGGTGGTACAGCGAGGGCAGCAGGTCGGGTTGAGCGCGCCGAAGTACCGTTTGGCCGCGGTGTTCTCCCGAAGGTCGCGCAGCTGCATCTGGTCATCGAGGAGAGCCCGGTGGACTTCGGTGTAGCGGATCTGGGCGGCGGTGTGGGCCTGGACGGCTGCCGCGTGCTCCTGGGCGCAGCGGGCGACCCGGGCGGCAGCGTCTTCCAGGGCGGAGGTCTGGTCTTCCAGGGAGGGTGCGGCCTCGGTAGCGGCCAGGGCGGCCTCGGCGTCAGCCAGCTGGTCCTTGAGCTCCTGGAGCGAATCGGCGCGGGCCTTCGTGTCCTCGGTGGCGCGGCGGCGTTCGCCGCGCAGTTGCTGGCGGACCGTCTTCAGCGCGGTCTCGGCGTCGCGGCGGGTACTCGTCCAGGGCAGTCCGATGAACATCTGCAGGAGGCTGACGACGGATCCGTTCTCGGCGGTCTCGCCGAGCAGGACCTGGGCGTTGCGGTTCCGGGCGATCAGGGCGTGGCTGAACAGCGACCAGTCGGTGACGCCGGCCTTGCCGTCCTCTTCGCCTTTGACGTCCTGCCGCCAGCCACGGAGGATCTCCAAATTCAGCCGGTTCATCATGTATTCGCCCATGACGGCCTCGAATTCGGCGTGACCGGTGAAGTCGACGGGCGGTGTGGTCGGTCCTGTTTCCAGGCGGCCGGTCAAGGATCCGGTGCTCTGTCGGAATTCGACACTGAACGGCTCGCCGTCGATCTTGCCGTCGAGGCGGACGTGGGAGATCCATCGGCGCACCCCGTCCTGGAGCCGGCTGTTCTCGCCGCGCAAGCACCAATAGATCACCTCAAGGACGGTGCTCTTGCCCTTCAAGTTGTCGCCGGCCAGGCACCAGAGGCCGTCACCGAGGGGCCACACGAAGCGGAAGTCGCCGGTGACGGTGCCCGCCTTGGTGCCGGAGAACTCAATGGACGTGAGCGAGAGGCGGTGGGGGCGTGGCAGGATTCCGCTCTCGCGGACGTGGTGGTGTTCCAGAACCGCGGCGGCCTCGGACGGGGTGACAGCGGCCCGGCCAGCGACGGCTTCGGTGAAGTTGCTCATGCGTCCTGCCCTTCACTCGCACGGTTCCTCAATGCCCCGAGGCGAGCGCGGACGCGGCTGGTAATGCCCGTGATGCTGTCGCCAAGATGGGTGCGCTCGTACTCCGCCTGCGCGTACTGGACGTCCTTGAGGCGACTGCCGCTACGGTCTTCAGCCATCAGCAGCACGAGCGCGGCGCGGTCGTCGTACCAGGCCAGATCCGGCTCGTCGGTGCGCAATTCCTGCGCGGTGAGCCGTCCTGGGGGCAACAGGCAGTAATCCCAGCGGTCGATGTCCGGTGCCGTGCCCACGGCGTCAATGCCGATCATCCCGTGGGAGAGCAGCAGACCGAGGGCGTCGTCCAGCGGCTCGTACGCGCCAAAGCGCCAGCGGACCATCGGATACGACTCGAGATCGGGCTCGTCACCCCTCAGCAGCGCGGCCGCCTGGGCGACCGGGTCGACACCGGGCACGGTGTGACCGGCCTCGGCAAAGTTCAACAACTCGTCAGCCAGGTAGTCAGGGTTACGCAGCCAGAAATCGAGCGCCTGGAGCTTCTTCTGCCCCCGCAGGATCGTCGCGGCATCCGGATGCGCACCGCACGGCCTGTCCGGCACTGGGCAGTGGTCCAGGAGAAACAGAATCCGCACCGCGTCCTGAACCCGGCTCGCCCGCCGACTTCGAGTGTGCGTACCGCTGTCAGCCATCGTCCCCCTCGGCAAGCCGATCACGCCCCGGTACGACGAGTAGCACAACCATGACCGAATGAGTAAGTGGTCGAACACGATCAGTACCCGAAAGAGCAGCGCTTGAGTCTCTGAGCAAGCAACGCGGACAGCGGCACCCCACGCCGGTGGATCGAGCGGGACGGACCGCGGGTGTCCGGCGACCCAGATGCGGGGGAGTGGCTCACGCCGCCGCGGTCCCGGCGCAGGAACTGGGAGCGGAGGTCATCCGCTCCAGCATCTGCCGCGCCTGCTCGGCGGCGCTGAACGGGTCCAGCACCGTGAACCGCTAGACGAACCCACCTCCGGGAAGGATGTCCGCGGTGCCGTGGCCGTGTTCACGCAGCCAGGCGAAGACCTTGCCCTTGTCGTACCCGTGCTCCAGCGGTTCGGCGAGCTGCCGCTGGGGCACTTTCCCCAGGGCCACCAGCACCTCATACGGGCGGGCCGGCGTCCGCGCGAGCTCGGCGGCTCCATCCGCTACGTCCGCAGTGGTGGCGCACGCGGCGTAGAGGCCCTGACCCAAGCCTTGAGATAGCTAGCTGGCGCTGTAGCCCAGGTCAAGGAGGTGGAAGGCCACCGTGCGGGAGAACCGCTCCGGCTTGACCCGCTCGTCGACGGGAATGTTGATCCCTACCGCCCACCACTCCAGCAGTTGCCTGAGCCCCTGAAACAGTCCTCGCAGACTCATTCCTCCTGGCAGACCGCTCCGCCCATCCCTCCCCGCCGGGGACCGGGTCCGGCTACCGTGGGGGCATGGCGAAGGAGATCCGTATCAAGGTCGACGACGAGACGTTCGAAGAGCTGCGCCGTCGCGCCGCCGACGACCATGAGGAACCAGATCAGTACGCGAGCCGGCGGCTGACCGACGACCTCGCGCGAACCCGGTTCCTGGAGGGCGCGAAAGCCTTCGTCGAGGAGCACGGGCAGGCCTTCGCCGACCGCTTCGGGACCGGCCCCAGCAGCCACGCCGCCTGATGCCGCCTGTTGTGGTCATCGATGAGCGATGGCTGCTGGATATCGCGCAGAACCTCGTGCCCGGCGACCCCGATGTGACCGACTACGGGGCGCTGGCCGCCGCCGTCGCCCGCCACCGGCACGAGGTCATGGGAACCCTGGTCTACCCAGCCGCACACCACCGAGCTGCTGCGATCCTGCACGCTCTCGCACGGCTTCCTGCCCTTGAGCACTCGAACGAACTCTTCGCGGCTCAGGCCGCCTACGCCTATCTCCACGCCAGCGGCATCCAGGTCAAGGTCGGCAGCCAGGAGGCGATCACGCTGGTCGTCGAGGTCGTCGAGGGCCGCTGCGACGTCCGCCAGGTCGCGGAAGCGCTGAAGAGCTGGGGCTGATGTGCCCGACCATCCCAAGAAGCACCACTTCGTTCCCCAGTTCCTGCTGCGACGGTTCACCGATCCGGCGGAGCGGCTGGTCGTTCACCGGGTCATGGTGCAGAAGCAGTACCAGGCCAGCGTGATCAACGTCGGGCACACGCTGTACCGACCTCTACCTCGCTGGGCCCATCGCACCACAGCCGGTTCCAGGTCAACGTTCCGTGCGCCCCGTGCTCTACTCGTCTCGATTGCGCCAGAAGGCAGGGCACTCCGTCTTTGCTGCCGCGGGTAGATCCTTGACGATCCGGCTGCGGGCGGCTGCCAGGGTCCGTGATGTCCCGGCGCCGTCGACCCGGAAGGTCTCGGACGGCTCGTCGGGACGGTCCATGACAACCACCAGCAGGTGTTCCCCCGTCGAGTAAGCAGGCTCGCCCTTCCACTTGCCGCTCATGGTGGTGAACTGGATCTGTCGCTGAGAGCCCTGCTTCGGCTTGATCCAGTCCGTGACGGTGAGCGTGACTTTCACGGCGTCGGCCTGTTCGGGGTGCTCCTTTATCGCCGCGATGTCTCCTTCGACGATCTTCGGCGAGCAGGCAATCCGTTCCACCTCGGTCAGAGCCTGTCCCTGATCCTGCCGGGAACCGGCAGAACCATCATCAGCAAGCCCGTACGCCAGGAGAACCAGGCCGACGGCCGCGGCAGCGACCAACGCGCCGGCAATCGTGCCGGGACGCTTCATCCAGACGCGGCGCGGACCCTGAGCAGAGTCGCTCTCTCCCTCTTCGGCCGCTTCACCGATCATGCCGAGGGCCAGCCGCAGCTGGTCCTCCTCCGGGCCGGTCAACGGGGTCATGTCAGATCGCCTCCACCTGGCGCAGCCGCGCCCGCATTGCGGCCTGAGCCGCGTGCAAGCGGCTCTTGACGGTTCCTTCAGGGACGTCCAGGAGTTGCGCGATCTCACGGATGGGCAGATCCGCGTAGTAGCGCAGCACCAGGACCTGCCGGTGGGCCGGGAGCATCGATTCCAGTTCGTCCGCCACCGCCAGGGCGAGCAGGCGCTGTTCCTCGGAATGCTCCACAGGCGGCTGGGACCAGCGCTCGGCCAGGCGCCGACGCAGCCCGGCGTCTCTGCTCTGTGAGCGATGCCAGTCACTGGCTACACGGGAGGCGACAACAGTGAGCCAGGCCAGGGGATCGCGCACCTTCGGTCGCGTCGGGTCGGCCTGTTCCTCAAGCAGCTTGAGCCTGACGCGCTGCACACCGTCGTCCAGCGCATCCCATGGCACGCCGCCCAGCGCCAGCACCGCGCGCACGCGCCTGACCTCGGCCGGATCGACCAAGGCCGGCTGATCGTCCTCACCGGGCCGTCGTGCGCCACGCCCTCTGGCCATGTACAGGTCCTTCCTCGTTTCCTTAATGACGGGGCAGTCATGGGAAACGTTCGTCCGAGCCGGGAATCGTCCGCGGCGAGTGTTCAGCCGCCGCTACAGCGACGGCCGGTCTGAGGCAGAGTCCGTGTGAGTGCTCCCCGGTTCTCGGTGGAGGCCCGCGCCCATCAGCCGGAGGGACCGTGGCGTGGCAGCCGACGGTCCCGTTCCGCTGAGTGGTCGGGTCAGGTGCAGGTGTCTGCTGTCGGCTCCTGTGCGAACTGCCTGGACTCGTCCGGTTCGGCGGCCATGAGTGCGGAGGCGAGATGCGCCGTGTCCTTGCCGGCCATCTCGTCCTTCAGGCCGATGTTGGGGCCGCCCTCGTCCAGGACCTGGCGTGCCTGTTCTGCGGTACGCTCCCGGCCCTCCAACTCGCCTTCGCCGATCCTGTTGTTGTCATACGGGACGGTGGATCCGGCACCCAGACCGCGCCATCGGCCGCCCTCGGGGGAGCAGGGGTCTTCTTCCCACACGATGGCGACGGTGTAACTGTGACCCGCCTGGATCCGAGGGCTGTCAGCCTTGGCCACCTTGACGCGGTTGTTGATGTCACCGTCGGTGAACTGCCAGCCCATGGAGGGACGGACCCAGGTGCTCGGTGCCGCTTTCGGCGCGTCGGCACGCGACCAGACAACCTGGTCGATCCTCAGCGTCACGGCCCGGCCGATGAGTCCTTCGCCGCGGTCGAGTTCCGACTGCGCCGGCGGGGTCTCCTTCTCCGCGGTGGCAGTGACCGCTACGACATGGTCGGCGTAGGTGACCCAGTCGGACGCCGTGCGGCTGGGCAGGTTGTCGGCGCCGTGGGCGATGATGATCCGGTCCTGCCGTCCGCGCGGCGTATCGGCAGCGGCAATCGCGGACCAGTCGATGGAGACCGCCGCGGTGACGACGGAAACTGCTCCTGCGAGAACCACCGCGATTTTGCTGCGGAATGTCATGCGAGCCATCTTTCTCACCTCCGGGAAGATCACGGTCAGGGCGCCGGGTAAACGTTGTTGATGGACTCGGTATTGCTGGCACCGAGGTCCAGGGTTTCCACGGGCAATGTCATGCAGCCGAGAGCGTTGTTCCCGTTGCTGACGGAGGGCGAAGCATTGCCTCCGTGCACCAGGCCGACCGCATGTCCCGTCTCATGGCAGGTGAGCCCAAACGTGTAGTGGTCGTTTCCGCGGATGCGGATGTACTGCTGGTCGCATTCCCAGAGCGCGTACTGCCCGGAACTCTCGTTGGCGGCAGAGTCATTGCACCAGGTGACGCCATCGATATCTGCGTCCAGGTTCGTCGAACCTTCCTGGTAGACGATGTCGGTTTCCCCCGACCCGGAGAACACCGGCGTCGAATCGTAATGAATGGCCAGGTCAGTCGGCGAGAACTCATCACTCAGCGTCGACTGCACTCTGAAGCGGTCCTCCGACTCCAGCTCGTACTCCCCGGAAGAGTCCATGTAGTAGTAGACATCGGAGTTGTCTGTAAGGCAGTTGAGGATTCCGTCACCACCGTCCGGGTCGGTCTCACAGGGAGCTGCGCCGAATCCACCGACCGGGACGATGTTGTCGGTCACCGGTGCCGCCCATGCCACGCTCACTGTGGCCAGGAGCCACGCGGTGACAAGAGCGAGCACATACCGAATTCTTCCCTTGGCGAACCTTGACACGCGGTATCGCATGTTGTCCTTCCCCTTCTGCATCGAAAAGCGGCGGAACGCTGGAGTAATCGGTGCAAAACAGCAGGCCGTGATGCCTGTTGCCGGAATTCCCCGTCCGGGGAGCAAAGCGAAACACCGTGGCGTCAGCCACAGTGGGCTGATCGGTCAACGCACGCGGAGATCACACAGGGCCCCTGAATCCATGGCCGCGAAAGGCTACGGCTCCGACAAGTTTCCAATTCCCGCACTGTGCACGAGTACTTCCTCTCGCAGAGCCGCGAGAGGGCAGGGCAGGGCAGGGCAGTGGGGGATACCCGTCATCGTTGGAGCCGACGCAGTGATCGACTCGCACTCTAGTTCGTCTCCTGCGTGCGCGTCCATGTCAAATACTGGATGAGTTTCAAGCGGCGGCTCAGGAAACATCGGGTGGTCGCGAAGGGCGGACATGGCAGGGGCAGGTATGGCACGCATCCCGGCAGTCAGGGTCGCGAAACCCGGTTACCTTCCCGGTTGGAGCACTCCACCGCAGGACGGTTCCTCCGACATCACCAGCTATCCCTATAACGCCTGCGGATCGCGGGCCGGGGCGGGCGGCGCGGGCGGCTACGGAGGCAGCGACGGCAGCGCCTACAACGGCGGCAACGGTGCCGCCGGCTGCGTCGTCCTAGAGTTCAGCAACTGACGGCACTTCGTCACCGCTCGGCATCCGGCGAACCCGCCGTGCTGCGCCCGGCCGTACTGCATCTGCTGCACGGCCCTGGCCGGGCGCTGCACCATCGTGTGTGCGCCGTGCCGGGTTTGGCGAGGTGGAGAAGAGGCAAACCGCCTGCCCACGCCTTTCCCGGGGGTGTGGACGATCGCGGAATGGGCCGGGGAGAGCAGCCATCACGGCGGTTCCTGGTGGATGGGGACGGGCCCGGTTTGGACGATCGGGTGGTTGATCCGGCCGCTCCGCGCGAAGAGTGGGTGACATCCGCCCCGGACGGGCGGTCCGCCCGAACATGAAACCGTCCCGCCGTGTCCACGTGATCGGCGTCAGGTTCTCCGCGGCGACGACGTCGCGGACGTGCCGGATGCCGCGGCCGATCTGCGAGCGGGTCAGGCGGGTGGCGGCCGTGAGCTGGTAGGTGTGCAGGCCGGCGGGGCGTGCTTCCATCAGGGCGACGCGGACCAGGTCGCCGTAGTGCTCGGCCAGCGGCCGGGCCTCCCGGCGTCGCGGCACGGCTACTCCTCGCCCTTGAGCAGCTGCTCGTCCAGGGTGAACTCGCCGTTGTCGAGGGCTCCTTCGAGCCAGTCCGCCGCGGCGCGGACCCGGCCGATCTGCCGGCGGACGGTCTCGCGCTCGTCCTCGGTGAACTCCTGCCCGCGCCGGCCTACTGCGAGAACCAAGGCTTGTCAGCCCCCGCGACATCACGCCAACAAGGTCAGTAAGTGGTGAGCCGGGTGAGCCCGGTTGCGCGCTAGTGCTTCCGGGTCCGAACGACCGGCGGTCACTTGTGACGACAGGCGTTCTACGAGGTCTAGGTCTGCTGACCAGCCTGCAGGTCGTCGAGCCGCGCGAGCATCTTGCTCATCAAGGACGCGAAGCTCTGCGCCTCACGATCCGTGAGCCCGTCGAAGAGCAACTCCCGCACCCTGGCCACGTGAGGGTGAGCAGCGGTGATGATGGCCTGCTTACCGGCGGGCGTCAGGACGACATAGGCGCCACGTCGGTCCGACCTGCACTCCTCTCGAACGACGAGACCCCGCTTGACCATCCGCGACAGGTGGTGCGACAGCCGGCTCTGCTCCCAGGCCAGCACCGCGCCGAGTTCGAAGGGACGCAGGCGCTCCTCAGGAGCCTCGATCAGCTCGACCAGGACGGCGTAGTCGGACTGCGACAGGTCGTTGCACTCCTGCAGTTGCCGGTTGAGCTCGACGTCCAGCCGGCTCTTCACCTGCAGGAACTCGCGCCAGGTGCGCTGCTGCTTGTCGTTGAGCCACTCGGTCATGACGTCATCCTACCTCAGCACTTGACACGTCATCTAAATCAACTAAAGTGCATGACGCGTCATCTATAGGGGATGGCAAACACCCGACGGAGAACCTCGTGACCGGCCCCACCACCCTCATGCACAACATCCGCTTGTTCACCACGACGGGCGCTCTTGCACTTGTCACTCTGCTCGCGACCGTGCCCGCCAGCGCCGCCAACGCCAGCCAGGCCCCGCCCAGCACGATCACCTACACCGTGCCCGGCGACCGACTCTTCCTCGAGGGCGTCGACACCATAGGCAACACCTTCTACACCACGTCCCTCGGCAACGGCGCTGTGTTCCGAGGGCAGCTGGGCGACACCGACTCCGCCGAAGTCTTCCTGCCCGCTGGCGCAGACGGCCGCACGAGCGCCAACGGCATCAAGGCGACCGACAAGCTGCTCATCGTGGCCGGCGGAACCACCGGCAAGCTCTTCATTTACGACCGCCAGAGCGCCAAGCTCTTGGCGATCCACACCGTCTCGGGCTCTGGCGACACCTTCGTCAACGACGTCACCCTGACGCCGAAGGGCGACCTGTACGTCACCGACTCCAGCCGCGACGTCGTCTACCGGGTCAACAAGACCGACATCACCCGGAACTCCACCCTGCGGGTGTTCTCATCCTTTGCCGGCGTCGACCCCAAGGGCGCGTTCAACGCCAACGGCGTCATCGCGGTGAGCCAGCGGTACCTCGTCGTCGTCCAGACCGACACGGGCAAGCTGTACCGCGTCGCCACCAAGGACGGCTCCATCAGCCGTATCAACACCGGCGGCGCGACCGTCACCGGCGGCGACGGCCTCGAGGTGAAGGGCCGCACCCTCTACGTGGTGCGCAACGCCGCGGCCGTCATCACGAAGCTCAAGCTGGCAGGCAACCTGGTCAGCGGCCAGGTCGTCAGCGAAAGGACGGACCCGTCGTTCCGCTTCCCCACGACCGCCTCGCTGCACGACGGCCGGCTGCTAATCGTCAACGGCCAGCTCGACAAGCTGGGTGGCGGCTCGCTCGAGCCCTTCACGCTCACGGACCTGAAGATCGCGTAACCGCTCACTCCAACGACTCCGCCGCCGGCCCCGCAGTGCCGGCGGCGGAGTCCTCGTTCCCGTACCAGAAGGCCGTGCCCGGCACGCTGTCAGACATCCCATGATCTTTGATGTCAAGCGGCAATTTGTTGATCTTGTTGGTGGTGCGCCCAGGCGGTGTGTTCGTCGTACGGGGTGCCGGTCTTGAGGCAGCCGTGCAGGATCCCGACGAGCCGGTTGCCGAGCTGGCGGAGCGCGGCCCGGTGGCCTATGCCGCGGGCGCGTTGCTGGTCGTAGTAGGCGCGGGCGCCGGGTGAGGCTTTCAGTGCGGGGTGCCGCGGCGTGAGCGCAGCACCACCTGGCCGTCGTCGACGGAGAGTGCGGCCCGGAATCCGTCCCACTTCGGCTCCGCGGCCGACGACGCCGGCAGGGCGGGGCTGCGTACCGCTTCGGTGAGCATCGGCTCTGGCAAGGTCCAGCCCTGGCCGCCCGCGACCTCAAGGACGGCCGCCGAACCACCCATCCCGAGCTGGTCTTGTTCCTGTCCTGGGGGGACCTGCAGGACTACGCGGCCTACGACCCGGCGGGACGGGATCTGCAGCCGCTGGTCGACCTCGTCGACACCCATGGCACGGACGCCATCCTGTCGGCCGTTGCCCATCTCGTCCCCGAGGACCAGGCAGAGGTAACCGTCTCGACCGCCCACAAGGCCAAAGGGCGAGAATGGGCCGGCGTGAAGATCGCCGACGACTTCACCCCGCCTAAAGACAGCGACCAGCACGACGCCACCGGCCGTCCTGTACCCGGTCCAATCGACGGCGATGAGGCACGCCTCGCCTATGTGGCCGTTACCCGCGCTCGGCAATATCTCGATATGGGTGGCCTGTCCTGGATCTATGACCATCCCCACGGGAATCCTGTGTCCGCCCTGGCATGCGGTACCTGACGCTAGTCCAAACCAGCAGGGGCAGCGGGCGAGGCGACGCTGTTTCATCGCGCCGGAGGACGTCCAGAGTGAAACCATGGTGGAGGCCGCTCTCAGCCGCTGCGACTAGGCCGACTCCGTCGTGATCACGACCGCCACGCCGGGCAACCTCGCGGCGCCCATCGACGCGTTCCGCGCCGCTCTGCACCTCGGTGGGCGGCCGCGACGGCTGGCTGATGCGCAGCGGTCTGCCGAGGACGAAATCGCACGACGCTCCTGGCCGGTGGTGGTCGTACGCGATGCCCACCCGCTGCGAACCGAGGCCCTGCAGTACCTCTATGGGCTGTGGACCCTGTTCCAGAAGCGCGAACGCCGGATGCCCGTCGTCCTGGTGGGACCAGAGCGGAGGGGCCGGTCCGTGCTGAGCAGGCCATCACTCGCCAGCCTGCAGAGCTGCATCTTTAGCTGGCACCGCCGCACTTCCTGTCAGCCGCGATGATTTGCGCTGAGGCACGGCGTCAGCGCACGCAGCCGCACAAATCACAAGCGCGGCACCTCAGCCAGATGAAACGCTTGGCCCATGAGTGAGCGCAGCCGTGTCACGATCGAGAACATCGACACTCGCACGCCGACCGGCGAGTGCCCGAACTGCAAACTGAACGTAGCGTTCGACCACGTCAGCCGACGAGATGTCTGGCCCGCCTTGAAGGACCGGCCCTTCGGCCCCGCTCGCTCTGGCGCGGACTTCAACGGCACTGGGCCCAGCCCGGAACTGCAGCCCAAGGCCGACGTCTTCCGCGTTGTCGAGCACATCCTGGCCTGCCAGAGCTGCAGGAAGACTGCCGTAGTGCACCAGCACTGGGGGCCGGACCTACCCAAGGGTGATGATCACGACGCCATCGCCACAGCCATCAGAGAGAGGGCATCCAAGCCGCGGCTCCTCCTCCTGGTGCATCCTCGGCGGTCGACGCAGACCCTTGATCCAACCGCCCCGCAGGAAGTCCGCGACCTCTTCAGCGAAGGCACCAGATGCCAGGAAGCCGGTGCACTGCGGGCAGCAGCAGCGATGTACCGAGCGGCGGTCGAAGAGCTCTGTAAAGATCGCGGTGCCACCGGTAGGAACCTCAAGGACAAGATCGCCGACCTGACCAGCAGAGGTGTACCCGCTGACGTTGTCCGCGACCTCGACGAGGCCCGGACTCTGGGCAACTGGAGCCTTCACGACGGGCTGGCCTTCTCCTACGCGGAGGTAGACGACGTAGCTTCGCTGATCCAGGAAGCCGTATTCCTCCTCTACGTCCAACCCGAACAGCGTGCCGCTCTCCGTGCAGCACGCCAACAACGTCACGATCAGGCACGTACTGGAGCATAACCGGCTATTTTAGAGGGGCTTGATGGAGGACTTAGCTGTGGGCTGGGTCAACGGCAGACTTCTGCGGGTCTGACGAACTCTGTGTCGTCCAGCCAGCAGACGCGGTGTTAATCAAGGTCGTCCCAGGCCCACGGTGTAGCAAGACTGCCGTCAGGTTCACGCCCGACCCGGAACTGCTCAGGAGGGTACGAGCCGTACTCGGCGGCCGGGGGAGTGAAGGGCGCAAAGGGCTGGGACGGCGCAGGCCACTGTCGGCGGTGTTCTTCCGATCGAGACACGGAACTCACCGCCGGAATCTGTGCTGCGCCCGGGCTGCGTGCGTAGCGGGTGGCCAGGGTGGTGACTTGTTCGTGGGCGCCTGTGGTGTACAGGGCGCTGAGGCGGCGGGTGGCTGCGGTCGGGTTGTCCAGGCTGACGTGCGCGGCAGGGTCGCGGGCGAGGACCTGTCCCGTCTGTTCGCTTGCGCCTGCCTGGCGCAGACTGTCCAGCAGGTGCGCGACGCCGTCCGCATCATCCAGCAACGCGTGAGCAGTCACCCACTGAGCAGGACACTTGTCGCTGGGATCGAGTTCGGCAATCAGACGGATGAGCTGGTCGGACGCGTACGAACTGCCAGCAGCAGATCCCTTGTAGTAGAGCTGTGCGGCGTCGCGGTGTAGCCCGAAACCCCACGCGGCGTCCGCCAGCTTTGCCAGGTCGGTGCTGCGGGCGTGGGCGGCTGCTGCGATCGAGAATGTGGACGTTCGCGATATTCCCCCGCCAAAAGTTTGCGTAATTCCCCCACCCCTCGCCTGATCGGGGTCACTTGACCGGGGCCTTGCCGGGCTTGTCGGTGGGGTTTTTGGGGCGCTTGTTCGGCCGGTAGCTGGGGCCGTTCATGATGACTTGGTGGCTGGTGTTGATGAGCCGGTCCAGGAGGGACTCGGCGACGACGGGGTTGGGGAAGAGCGGATACCAGTCGCTGGGCGCCCGGTTGCTCGTGATGATCAGGGACCGGCCCTGCCGCTCGGAGACGAGTTCGTAGAGGTCGTCGGCCTGGGCCGCGCCGAGCTGGCGCATGGCGAAGTCGTCGAGGATGAGCACGTCGGGACGTACCAACTCGCGCAGGCGTTTGTCCCAGGTGCGGTCCGCGTGGCCGCCGGCCAGTTCGGCGAGGATCCGGCTGGTCTTGGCGAAGCGGACGTGGGCGCCCTGGCGGACCGCGAGGTGCCCGAGGGCCTGGGCGACGTGCGTCTTGCCGACCCCGACGGGACCGAACAAAATGACCGACTCGCCCGCGTGCAGCCAGCGCAGGGCGCCGAGGTCGCGGATCTGGGCCGCGGGCAGCTTCGAGGAGGCGGTGAAGTCGAACTCCTCGAGGGTGACCTGCTGCTCGAACTTCGCCCGGTGCAGGCGCCGTTGGAAGGCGACGGTCTCGCGGCGGGTGATCTCGTCCTGGCAGAGGACCTGGAGGAAGTCGAGGTGGCCGAGCTCGCCGCCGTGGGCCTGGGCGAGGCGGGCATCAAGGGTTTCCAGCATTCCCGAGAGCCGCAGCGACTTCAGCGACTCGCGCAGGGCGGTGTCCATCACGCTCATCAGATGCTTCCCTCAGCTTCGCCGTGGACCTGGTCGTCGCGGAGCCCGTCCGCCGTGTCGGGGGGTGTCGCGGAGGCGAACAGCCGCTTCGGTCCGTGGAGGAAAGCCGCGGCTCCCGCATCGCCGCTGGTCTCGGGCTCGGGATCGGTCTCGGTGCCGGCGATCAGGATGCCCTTGATGGTGCGGTAGGACGGGTCGCCGACCGTGATCGCTCTCGCGCAGGCGGCCTCCAGCCGCGTGTCGCCGTACTTCTTGCGCAGTCCGAGAACTCCCTGGGCGGCGCGGAGCCGGTAGAGCGCGTTGACCTCCAGCAGCTGGTCGACGACCTCGCGGCAGGCGTCGCCGAGCTCGGACGCCTGGGTGCGGCACCAGATCGGTGTCTTCATCTGGAAGGCGATCTTCTCCGGCGGGTAGTCGCTTCTGTCGGTGCGTTTGCCCTGCTCAAGTGCCGCGTGAGTCTTGACCAGTTCACCGTCGAGGAAGACCTGGACCATCGTGGCGGTGGAGCGGACATCGACCCTTCGGCCGATCAGTTTCCAGGGCACCGAGTAGAGGGTGCGGCCGACCTTGATGTGGATGTCCGGGCCGACCGTCGCGGTCGACCAGCGGGCCAGCACGAACGGGGTGGGCGGCAGCGGCAGCAGCGTCTCCGCCTCCAGGGCCCCGAAGACCGCCATCGGGGTGGCCCCGCCCAGCGGCCGGCATGGCCGCTGGCCTGCGACGTTCTGGGCCCAGGTGACGGCCTCGGCCTGCATGTGCTCGATCGAGATGAACTCCCGCCCGCGCCAGAACGAGTCCCGGATGTAGGGCATGGGCCGCTCCACCCTGGGCTTGTCCTTCGGCTTCAGGGCGCGAGCCGGGTCCACCAACGCCCCGTAGTGGGTGGCGAGTTCGGCATACGCCTTGTTGATTTTCGGGTCGTAGAGATCGGGCTTGTCGACGCCGGTCTTCAGGTTGTCCGGTACGAGCCGGCGCGGGACGCCGCCGAAGTAGCGGAAGGCCGCGACGTGAGCTTCGGTCCAGGAGTGCTGGTGGAGGTTGAGGACGGGGCGGACGAACATGTGCCGCGAGCACGGCAGGACCATCACGAAGGCCCAGATCCGGTGCCGTTTGCCGGTGCGCGGGTTGATCCACTGACCCAGGAAGCCGTAGTCGATCTGGGCCTCCTCGCCCGGCTCGATGTCCTCGCGCAGGACGGTGACCTGCGACCTTTTCACGTCGTCGGGCAGCGTGGCGTGCACCCAGCGGCGGAACGCGGAGATCGACACCTGAAGCTTGTGCTCGTCCCGCAGCCGTTGATGGATCGTGGTGACCGTCACCTCACCCAGCAGGCCCTCGATGTAGTCGCGGTGCCGATCGATCTCCGCCCAAGTGATCTGCCGCAGACGGGAGTTGGTCAGCTCAGGGAACCACTCCTTGATCAGCTTGGCCCAGTCGGCCTCGCCCATCGGCGGCCCGCCCGGAGTGATCCCGGCCGCCTCCGCCGGCGTCAGGTACTTGCGGATCGTCTTGCGGTCCACCCCCAGCGACGCGGCCAGCTCACGCTTCGAGCGGCCTGCGTACCAGTGGACGTAGATCTCGGTGACATCGACCACGACGAACGTTCTCCTCGCCATCCGGGCTGCCCATCGGCCTTGCGAACCACAGGCCGAGAGCCGCCCCGAGCACCTCCGCGATGCCCCGGTCCCTCGATCCCGAACTCCGCCGTACCCATGGCCAATTAGGAGAATTCGGTATGGGGAATAACGAAGTGCTCAAACCACCCAACATGGGGAAAATCGCGATCGTCGACACGAGAAATCCCCCGCCGCTGCCTCGACGCCCTCATGACCATGGCCGGGCAGTGGAAGAGCCGCCCTGACATCCCCGCCGCAACCAGCGCCGTCCGCGCTGCACGTGACGCGGACCTCATCCCGGAGCGGTGACCGTGAGTTCCTTCTGGTTCCTCATGTCGGGCACGGTCAACCGGGTGGATTGACACCCCAGATGCCTACGTGTGTGCATGGGGTCTGATGCAGGTTTGGGTGACAGGTCAACCTGTCACCCAAACCTGCATCAGACCCCATCACCTTCGCCCCTGTCGAGCACACGACGGAGCGGCTGCCCCTGCTGAGCCTGGACGAGGCGCACGACCTGCTACGCCTACTGCTGGCAGTGGCGCTCGACGAGGGAGCGCAGTCAGAAGAGGCCAACCGACTGGCGCGCGAAATCGCGGCCCGTATCCCCTCCGAAACCAGGTGATGCAGCCCTCGCGCAGAGTATTCGATGAAGCCGCTACCGACCAACGGCGAGCTGGAGCGTGGCAACGGCCCTTGCCGTGCGCATCGTTGTCAGTGCCTGCTCCTACCCTGCTGAAAGAGCAACGTCGGGAGGCAGCTTGGCGGATGTTCGAGCGTCGGCACGGCTTTCCCCCCCGGCACCAACGAGGTCCGGCCGGCCAGCCGTGCCCATCGAACCGCGGCTCGCGCGCTTGCTCAAGCGGGCGTTATCCCGGCTGACCTGGTCACTTTCTACGACAGCATCGGCGACGTCACCTGGGCGGACGTCGGCAACGGCTACTTCCTCGACCCGGCAAGTGACGTCCTTTTGCGACTTCAGGAGCACGGCTCTGTCGATGCTGGCGCGGACCAGAAGGTGGCCCTCGGCTCGAACGGCGGCGGCCTCTCCTACGTCGCGGGCCCTGATGGGTCGGTTCATCGGACGCGGACGGCCGGCTCGTCTGCTCCCCGTTCACGGTGACAGGCCGGCCGCGGCCGCCCCGTGAAAGACGTCCCCGCACGTGAGTGAGGGCATCGGCGAGCGTTCCCAGCTACGACGTGGCTTCAAGCGGCCCGGAAATAGCAAGTTAAGTGTCGAGTCCTGTGAGGGCGGGCCTGTCCGAAGGTGGCGTGTGAGCGATGAGGGCTGTGCGAAGGTGTTCGGCGGTGTTGCGGTGCTCTTGCGATTGTGCGGACAGTGCGGTGAGCAGGCTTGCTTCCACACGCAGATACGGGAGTGCCTGTGGTGTGATCGTGGGTATTGCTTGTGGTGTTGGTTTCCGAAGGCGGTCGCTGAGCCCTGAGAGGGCTGGCATGTGGCGTGCCAGGTGCCTGTCGAGCAGCTCCGCGGTCTGATAGGTGTGGGTGGAGTCGCTCTGGGCGAGGAGACACTGGCGTACGTCGTCGGCGAAGTCGAAGGTCACCTGGCCGAAGCTGCTTGCTTCTCCAGCGGGCTTTTCAAAGGCGACGAGTAGGTTGCTGGTAAGGACGCGCGATAGATCACTGGGGGTGGCTGTCGGTTCTGACTTATCGGCAATGAGGTCCATTACATACCGGTTTAGGGGAGCCATGGCGAGGCTCTTGGCAAGGGCGTATGTGCTTTCAGGTACCGAGGATTCAAAGGCCGCGACCCGCTCGCTGGCCGTTGTGGACGGTTCGCTCTGTTTTGGGAAGAAAGGCCTCTCCGTCAAGGGGCCTGCGGGAATGGCTGCGACCGGCTGATGAACGCGTGAGTTGGTCAGAAGCATGCGAACCCACTGATCGATCCATCGTTTGCGAAGTTCCAGCACAGGGATGAGCGTCGGTGTGGGGCCGATGTTTTCGGCTGGGTGTGCCTGCGGCTCTTCGATTTCGTGAAGTACCAGGTTGTTGTTGGTGCAGCCAGGTGTAGGGGCGCGCAGGCGTGCTTGGCGGGTGGGTAAGCCTGTGAGTTCCCACTCGATCTCGGGGAGCGTCTGCAGAATGGCTACGACGTGATGGCTGGCCCATGCGCGAAGGTGCTTGAGAACTTCTGACCGGTGCCAGTGAGGGCCGACTCCGTCGGTAAGCAGAAGGATCATGCACCGGCGGTTAGTGTCCGCCGGGGCGTGAGATAGGGAACTTGCGTCGGGGGTGAACGTCAGTGGCTTGCCTTGCCGGTTCTTCATGCGGATGACGCGCACGCTGTGAAAGAGCGGGAGGTCGTGTGCGCAGGCTGCGATTGCGTTGGCGGTCGAGAACCAGGGCTGCATGGACAGGGCAGTGTCGACGACGAGGACGAGTTCCCAGCCTGGTGAGAAGGACAGAGCAAAGGGATCCAGAGGGCTCTCGTAAATACCGTCGCTTGAGGGCTCACGGGGGCCTTCCAGCTTGGCCAGAAGGTTCAGAGGAGCCATTGCGGTTTCCATGGCCGGGGCCTGTGAGGTTACGCCCCATTTACTCGGAGGCTCGGTGAACTCAGCCTCGAAAGAGGAGGAGTTGCGCCAGATCGGCAACGCGCTCTGCAGCGGTGAGGCGGTGATCACCCAGCGGTCGTCAGGGAGGGTCACCGTGCCGAGACCTCGTCTGGGGACGTCAGGGGGCTGGGCTCGGGCAGATCTCGGTCAGGATCGTCCCAGATGAGGACGGCGTCATGCAGGGCCTCTGCTTGCGGGCTCCCGTCTCGAGCTGATTGGACTTGGTTGAGCCTCATGGGCAGTTGTGCGGGGGGCACTTCGTCGAAGAGTATTTCAGCGTAAGTGCGGAACTGCTGGACGTCGGTGTTGCTGCGGTCCCACATGACGGCGGCCACTCCTTGATGGAGTGCCTCCAACAATTGTGCGCGGCCGGCTTCGCTGGCTGGCGACTCGGCCAGGATCAGGGGGCGTCTGGCCGGTAGATCGGCGGTTTTGCCAGCGGGGCACAGAGCGCGCCGGGCGGTCGGGTCCTGGCCAATGAGGCCGGACCAGTGTGCACGCCACGGATCGCGGGTGTCATCCGGACGCAAGCCCATGCTGCGGACGACCACCCGCATGCGAGTCTGTCCCTCTTGCAGGTCCTCCTCCGGCACACACCAGTGCATTACGGGAAGGTTGATCAGGGATAGTCCGAGCCAGAACTCGACCAGGATCTGACGGGGGGTCTTCTGGGCGGTCCAGTGGGCAAGGCGCTGGCGCACGACACGCTGCAAATCGCTCTGGCGGACGAGGACATCGTCGTCCTTGAACGTCTGGTCGTGCTGGTGCCACACGCGCAGGGTGCAGTAATCCTCGTCCAGGCCGTCCGGGAGGAGTACCACCATGATGCGGTGCTCTGGAATGGAGCGGGTGTGCCGGGAGGAGGGGCGGGCTGAGGAGCGGCAGGCTTTGAGCGGTTTTTCAAGGCCGCGGGCCTGCGCATAGGCCAGATTCCACCGCTGCAGCTGCCGCTGAGCGTCAGGGTCGGTCAAGGACGCGGCCGCGTGTTCAAGGAAGGCCAGGAACGGAGGTAGCCCGTCGGGCCGTGTGTTGCGACGCATCAGGTGCAGCGTGACGCTCCAGGCGTTCGTGCAGTGGTCTGGAAGCCTGGGGGGGAACGGGGCGAGCGCTGACCGTGCGACGTCATTGACGTCGAGTGCACAGTCCCGCAGCATCGTGTGCAGTGCGCTGAGTTCATCCTGGGGGAGGCGTGCGTGCGCGAGATTGAGGTCGCTGAGTAGCCGCAGTTGAGAGACCATCTCGCGGTCACCGGTCACGGCGAGTACAGCGCGGGTGAGCGAGTCCGTCTTCTCGCCGGTCTGGTCGTTTTGGGCACACCCATGAACGATTTTCGCCAGTTCATCGGTGGCTGATGCTTCGCGCGGAGCGGGAGGCACGCTGAAAGCGAGGTGGCGTAGGAGCGCTCGGCGTGCGGCTGGCTTGCCCAGTCCCTCTGAGTGTTCCAGGAGGCGGATCATGGCTTGCTCAAGTAGAACGGTGGACGCTACCGCGCCCAAAAGCTTGGCGGCGGAGATGCCCAGGTCTCTAGATGTGCCCATGGAGTGTCCCCCCAGTCCGGCGCGCGGGATGTGATGCGTCGGAGCGTGACTCGCATGCGTACTTGAACTGTCCCGCATGACGGCCGGCTTTGCCAGAGCGCATTGGGTCTAACGACAGGGCGTGAATCCAGACAGCGTCTGCGCGGTAATCCACCCATGTGGAGGCGTGGCGAGGGGTGACAATAGGCGTGTGGGGGACATGAGCGTGTGGGCGGCGTGGGCTGCTGCGCTGACGAGCGCGGCGACGTTGATCGTGACCACGGTAGTAGGGGGTCGCCGAGATCAGCGGCGCTGGGCGCGGGATGCTCTCACTGATGCCTTCGTGGCTTTCCTGGAAGCCAGTTGGCAACATTCGGACCTCTCTCGTGAACAGATGGAAGGCAGCGCTCCACCAAATGGTGCGGCAGAGGCCTACGAGGAGATGCGTAGCCAGCTGACGCGGCTGCGTCTGCTGGCTTCCGGGCGTGCCCTGGGAGCGTGTGAGGAGTTGCTGCGCTGTCAGAAGGAGGTGCGTCAGACCACACCGGGGCCGGCCCGGCAGGGTGCGCTCGCCCGTGCGTCGCAGGCACGCCGCACGGTAGTGGCGGCGGCGAAGTCGGAGATGGGCTTGCCGTAGACGGTCAGCAGCTGACATAGCGGCCCAGCCTGTCTTCGATGCTCAACCTCAGTTCTGTCAGAACGCCACGCGCCTGCGGCGTGAGGGGCATCTCCGTGGTGGCTCTAAGTAGTCGGCTGGCGATGTCTCTGCGTCGTTCGTCAGCTTCCTCCTGGGAGCCGGGCAGCCAGTGGTGCACGATGTTCTTCAAGGCCGCCAGCAGGATTGGATCTTCGCTGGGAAGGGCATCCAGCAGTGGCTCAACGCTCCAGTACCCCAGGGAGATGATGCGTGCCCTGCCGAGGCTGGGGTGAGAGGTGATCACCTCAGGATGCATCTGCGCCACCTCATCCATGTCCTCCTTGGCCTTGTAGCTCGGGTCGTCCTTCGCCTTCAGCCGCGTCAAGTATCCGATCGCGCTGATCGCATGGGCGGCGAGCCGGACTTCGATGGAGCCGTGCACCCCGTGCGAGTGGCGGATGACTGTCGAGAGGTTGTACGGATCGAAGGCCGCTTGTTGCACAAAGGCGAGCTCTTCATAAAGACCAGCACTGGCGGCCAGGAGCACGAATCGGTGTCCTGCAACACCACTGGGATTCGTTCGGGCGGCCAGAGTGAGCAGCTGGCGCCGTGCGTTGAGCGGTAGCGCAACGGGTTTGACCGCGGGCGCGTCTAACAGCACATCAGCGCTGCCCAGCAGCGTCAGCATGCGCCGGTCATGGATCGTTTCGGCGAAGCTTTCCTCGTGCGCTGTGAGGAAGTCGCCCGTTTCCGCACGGGGAAGCAGCGCGCGTCGCCAGGTGGTGGCCCAAGGCCAGTGAAGTGCTGCCTGATCCTGGCCTTGCGTGAGCAGGGCGCGGTGGACACGCCAGGCCAGCCGCCGGCCTGTGTCTGCATCGAGGTGCTCGGCCGCACCGACCAACGCCGCCACAGCCTCCAAGGACTCGCCGTCCAGATCGTCGAGATGGGGGTCGAGCATGCTCGCCAGCATCTCGTGCATCTCTTGCGGGAGGCTGTGCACGAAGGCTGAAGCAATCATCAGAGATTTGGCTGTACCTGTCGCAACCAATCGGCGAAGGCATGCTTCATCGACGTCGACGTTGCCTGCGAGCAGATGATGAGCAGCCAGTGCTTTGAGAGAGTCGTTCTTCAGGGCCAGCATCTGCGTCCACTGATCGGCGCCGACGCCGATGCTGTTGAGAACGTCCGAGGCCAACATCATGGTGGGCGCCGCGGATCCGTCCCACTGAAAGGCGTGCTGCGCAGCGACTGCTTGATCGATCAGCTGCGGCCAGTCGCGGTAGTCGGCCAGTCCGATCCGGAAGCGGTAAGCCAAGAGCGTTTCGAGCTGACCACATCCTGCGAGCTGGTTGAGAAGGCGAATGCGTTCGAGATTCAGCTGCTCCACCGTGTCGGTAGCCGCTGTTGCGCGCAGCAGTGCGTCCAGTTCGTGCAGGCGCCGACGGCAGGCGTCAGCGTAGAGGCGAGTTCGAGCCCGGTCCGGCTGCACCCCTAGGTGTGTGACGGTCTCCCACGCCTGAGAGAGCACCTCCCAGGGCTGATCGGCAGCGATCCTGTCCCAGGCCAACCCCACACGACTGTGAAGACGCGCGACTTGCATGCTGCGTAAGGCGCGCGTGACGAGCCGGGCATCTTGCCGCGCCGGTGGCGCTGCAGGGTCGAGGAAAGTCGTCAGCACTTGCCTTAGGCAGTCGGTGGCGCCGGGAGCGAACCAGCGGTGCATCATCACCAGACCGTCAAGCGCTGCCTCAGCTGCCTCGGTGGCCACTCCGGCGTTTAACGCTATCTCGCGGAGGATATCCAAGGCACTGCCGTCCCCATACTTCGCGAGTGCGTAGGCCGATCGTTTCCAGGCAGGCACACTGCTGTCCGCGGCACGCAATACGTCCTTGTGCTCGCGCAGGAATCCGTCGCGGATGCAGTCGATGACGGGGCTCGAGGGAGCGGCTTGCAGAAGCAGCGCCCCGTACCAGGGGCTGGCGGTCACACCGGCTCTTACAACCGTTTCGGTCGTCTCCTCCGGCGTATCAGGATCGGTGACCAGTAGCACTGCCGCTTCTCTCCAGCCGTAGCGCAGTACGTGATCGGTGACAGTGTCGAGTTCTGCTTGCGGAGTCCGCTGCAGGGCGACCGCCCCGCAGTAGGACTGCACCAGGGGGTCGCGGAAGCTGACCCGCTTGGCGACCTCGTCCAGGCACGGTGTCTGAAGCAGATCCTCAAGCGACGCCTCTCCGGTGCCCGGCTCTGCGGTGTTCAAGGCCTCTACTGCGTCCGCCTTGCGTAGCGCACCGGATGCATCGAGCTTCTTAGCAATCTCGCCAAGGCGCCGGATCACGTCATCGACGTTGACGTTCGACGCCGCGTCCTTCAGCAGGCGCGTCAGGTAGTGCCGCACCAATTCGCCTGGACCAGAGAGCACGACATCGGTTCCGGCATAGTGATCCACGAGCATGCTCAAGAACTGTGGCTTGCCCGCGAGGTCCCGTAGTGCCACCGCGCCGACATCGTGAAACAGGCGATCCTCGAGGCTTTTGAACCGTTTATTCCAGCTATGTTCATCCCGTTTGCGCAGCACTGTGCGCAAAAAGTCCCGTGCAGCCCCCTCGCGGACCTTGTGCACCACCACGGCCGGCCACCCCAACACCGCCGGGTCGTAGTCCCGAATACGGTCGCACACGAGTAGACCCAGCCGCGGGACCCGCCGGGCAAGCCGGGCCAGATATACCATGATCTGGCCGCGCTCGCGGCCGTCCACCAGATGAAGCCCGTCCACGGTGACGTGTACGGCGCCCATGGAGATCAACGCCGCCAAAGTCGCATCGCACAAATGTTCCTGCACGCCGTTGGCGGAACGCAAAAGCCGGTAGACAGTCTTGGGTGCGGCTGGGCCGCGCAGGAATTCCATCACGTCGACGGCCGACACCCACAGTGGCAGCAGCGGACTCTGAGTTGCAGGGATGTCTTCAGAAAGCCTGCGCAGATACAACTCTCGAGCCACCGTCGTCTTGCCCACCGAGGGATCGGAGAGCAGCACGACGCGCATCTCTTTCTCGATTAGCATCACACAATCGTCGGCCCCGGCCGATAACGCGCCGAAGCCCTGCTGCACATACGGGGCCCCGGGCGTTAACCGGTGTCCTTCCAGCGCGATGTAGGTGAACGAGGAGTCTGCGGCCTGACCCGCGGCGGGGTCAGGCCTCTTCGCTTTTCCCGGCGGAGCATCCACGCCCGTGAGGTGGCGCTCGAGAAGTTCGCGGCGAGCTGACTGGAGTCTAGGTGACGGTAGGCGGCGCAGTCCCTGGACCACCTGCTGCAGCACCGCGGCGTCCTTAACGGACGAGGATGCGACCAACAGCAGATCTCCCGCGCCGGAGGCATCTGTGGCTCCGGCATTGAGCAGGGCCTGGCAGGCAAGGGCCGAGTCGCTGGATGACCAGTCGGTGAACAGCTCATCCAGCGCCCCGAGGCTTTCGTTCGCCACGCCGGCCACGGCGCAGGAGGCTCTGAGACGCTGCGGGTTTGCGCGTTCGTCCTCGTTGTCAGCCCATTTCAACGTGCGGCAGGCTGCCAGAACCAGATGCTGGGGATAGTGGGTGCGCCAGTCCTCGAGTGCCGATTCCGGAATCGTTTCCGCCAGCGTGCTACGCACCTGCCACAGGATGCGCAGGGCCAAGCCGAGTTGACGGTGATCTTCGGCCAGTGCTTCTGCGATGTCGGCGGCTGCAGTGCGGACTTGGTCGTCGTCCCAGAAGGCCGACATTCGAGAGAGGAAGCCCAGGAAGCGCTGCAGCCGAACCAGCTCTCCCCAGCCCAGCCTCTCGGCAAAGCAGTCGCGGACCAGGCATGTCTCCAACCACGCCGGATCCTGCAGGGTCGCCCCCGACTTGGCGAACGTCGCGAAGTCGATCAGATAGGGCGTGGAGCCGAGGATGATGATGTTGCGAGGATTGAGGTCACAGTGGACCGGTGAAAACAATCTCTTCGCGGTGCTTTTCCACAACACGGAATGCAGATGCCGGGCGGGATGCGCGATCCGCGATCCTTCGAAGGCGATCGTCGTTGCGCTCTCGTCAAACCCGCTGGTCTCGAAAGCGCGAGCCATCGTGGCAGACCACGTCTGTGCTCGCACAGCGGTGACCTTGCCGAGGATCTCGACGTCTTTACCCTCCGACTGCGCCTTGCGAATCAGGTTGATGTTCTCGGCGGACTTGGACGACCCCAGCAGCTGAACGCGCACCCTGACTGCGCTTTCCCGCAAGTTACCTGTAACGAAATCCTCGCCGACCTCTAGCTTTTTCAGCGTCAGGCGCACCGTGTCCCCGATTAGCAGAGTCCGGCTGGGGCCAGGTGGGGAGGTGGATTCGACGCCCACGTCACTGGAATGCAGACGTCGCTCCGAGCCGTCGTCGTCTGCGTTGCCGTCCATCAGTAGGAGATCATCCGACGTTGCTTTGACCTGGCCCACCGATAAGGAGACGTCAAAACCCAGCGAGTTGTTGAACGACAGCAGCCCTTTCTCCTGAACTTCTCCCGAGTCGTACATGCTGCCGGCCAGAGACGACAGGACCTGTCTCACCAGGCCGACGCACTCCTCGATGGAAGCGCGGCCGTCGAGCGTCGTGGCAATCACGTCTTCCAGGGACACCATGGCTACTTCTTTGCGGTGATCCCATTCCGTGACGTGTCGGTAGACCACGACATTGTGGCGCGTATCGTCGGTGCGCTCGTCCAGCACACCCTGGCTGACTGCGGTGATAGCGACAAAGAGGTTACTGTCACAGGTGTCGCGCAGGCGGCCATACCCTTTCCATTCTTCGACCGCCGCTGCCACGTCCATCAGCTTGGCTACCTGAAGCGCCGGCTTCCGATTTCCCGCCCGCCGGGTGACGATCTCCAAGACCCGCGCACCGCTGCGCCCTTCTGTGAGGCTCCGCCGAACTTCGACGCTGGCCACGGTCGCTGGCCATATGCCCAGCTCACGGCACTTGGTCTCGCCTGCTGATGAATCAGAGTGGCGCACGATGCCCCGGAGGACGTCCTCGACGGAGGCTCGGTAGCGATCTGCCACATCGCATCCGTCAGCCCAGTAAATCTCCAAAGGTTCCGTCACGATGCCCCCCGACACCTCGCGCTCAGATGCGATGTACCCCATCACCATTGAATCAACGCATTGTAGGGAACGGAACTCGGTAACGTCTGCCGAACGATCCAATAACCTACCCGTTCACTCAGGTGAGTGAACGACTCGCAGATGGCCAACCCGCGGGGCCTGAAGCTGCCAGGGCTGGCTGGCTTGCCACTTACCTCTGCAGGCGAGGCTCGTGAGAGTGGGCGAGAGGAACGTCCAAGGGCGGCTCGCAGTTCCAAGAACCGATCGGCGTGGAGCTTGCCCGTCTGCATCGTCGGCGCCCACGGCCAGATCGGATGGGTGGTATGCCCGTCACCAGAAGGATCAGGGCCCGGTTGTCGCAGGAGATGCGAAAGAAGGGGGCAGATCGGCCGCTCAGTGATGAGGTGGGTCTTCTATCGCACTTCGGCCGGCGGGCTCCGGACCTGTCAGGTATCCCTTTTTTCAGAGCAGCTCGCAGGTTCACGGAGTCGATCGCGCAACGGGGCCAGTCCAACTCGCCACGGTGAGCCGAGCCCGTAGAGGACCAGGCGGTGACGTCCACATCGTCGCCATGGGTGAACCGCTGGGCGCCTCCGCCTCCATCCGCAACCGCTCCCAAGACGCCCGGCGCTCGGCGGTCCGACCACCGCTCTGTGCCTACCTCATGTAGGTGGCATGCCGCAGGGAATGCCACCCGTCGGCCTTGCTGACGCCACGCCTTGAAGGTCAGTAGGTGCCGCGACTCAGGTACTTACATGATGGTGAGCGGCCATGGTTCGCGGAGCGGCGTGGTGCACGGGCTTGTCCGCGCCAGCGTCCTGAAGGCGCCGCACCCACACGGACGTCACGGACAGCAGGCCAGTAAAGACCACGAGAAAGAGCACAGATACCCACATCTGCCGACTCTCGGGATACTCCCACCCTGACCAGGCAGCTGAAGCCGCCCACAGCAGGACAGCTGCCCCGTAGAAGGTGCGCATCCGGTGTAGATGCCGCACCGCACGCAAGGACCTGGAGTGATCATTCTCTGTGGCCGTGTCTCCTGCCGCGTCATCGGCAAGCAGCATCGACGCCACCACGCGCTTGCCCGCGGACTCGCCGACTGACCGGCACAGCCGACTGCGCACGTGCGCGCAGACCTCCAAGCCCCTACCGGTCTCCCTACCAACTCCCCTACCGGCCCCCGTAGTACGCTGCGCACGGTCTGCGCAGGTCAGGCCGGGTGGTCGGCCCGACCACACAGCCCCGAAATCCAGCCCTCGCTCTCTTCCGGCTCTCCCGGCCCTTCAGTTGTGGGCGCGGTGTCGGTGGCGGGCAGGGTGCGGGATGTTCTGGAGCAGCGGGAACAGAGGGCGGGCGGTGGGTGGTTCGAAGGCGTACCCGTACGGATCCACGGCAGCGGTCCGGGGCCATGTGCTGGCGGCGCTCGGGGTGCTGAGGGTGGCAACCGCCGCCCAGGTACGGCAGCTGATGTGTCCGGGCCACAAGGACAACAAGGCGGTGCGCAACGCCGCCCTCGATCTTGCGCGCCACGGGCTCGCGTACGCATTTCCCGAGAGACGGGAAACACGCTTCGCCGACTCCAGCGAATGTCGATGAGAGCTTCGCTGGTCGAAGAAGACGGGATCGTGAACCAAGCCGAACGAGTCATCCATGCGGTGGTCGAGGAGACGGGGTGGCTGCGTGCCACTCGTCTTCGAGGACGCTGAACATCTCGGAGTCCCGCCAACCGTCCCGGATCAGCGCGGTGTGACGATGACGTCCTTCTCGTGTCATGCCGAGCTTGCTGAGTACCCGTGCCGACCCGAGGTTCCGCGGGTCGCAGGTGGCATAGATGCGGTGGAGCTCGAGATCCTCGAAGCCTCGCGCCAGCAGTTCCCTGCCGATCGCCGTTCCGACGCCCTGCCCCCAGACCCCAGGATGCACCGCATAGGTGATCTCGCCTTGACGTTGTCCTCGGCTCCGGACATGGAGCTCCCCCATGCCGACGACATCGCCATCGAAACGGGCTATGTAGGCGAACCGATGCTGAGGTGCGTGCGACCAGGCCGCGACCGCAGCCGCCACGAACGCGCACGTCTGCTCTTCGGTATTCGGCCCCCAGGTCTGGAAGCGACAGACCTGAGCGAGGGAAGCCCAGGAGTGGACAGCTCGCCAGTCTGCGAGCTCAATTCTGCTCAAGGTCACCGAATGCCGAGCCATAAGCTGATCTTGCCAGAGACAGCTGCGCCGACCTACCGGTTCCAAAGCAGGCACACTCAACGACGCTTCCATATCCCTGTTACGGCCTGCCCACTCGGCGGACCGGCGGCGGCCACCATGAGTCCTTTCCCCATAGACCCCACGTATGAGGCCCGAATCTGACGTCGGGGCCCCCTCACGCACACAGCGGCGAACACCACGTTCTCCAGTGCAGGGCCGTGACCTGCATGGTCGGGTCTGTGGTCGGGGCCGACCAGAGCATGGTCGGGTTGGTGGTCAGGCCTCCCGGGTGTGCGTCCAGCTCACGCGCCGGGTGGGATCCTGGACGGGTTGCCACACCGGCGCTGAGGGCCCGTCGCGCAGCAGGTCGGCCATCGCTGCCACCAGGACGGGAACCTCACGCAGAAAGGCCGCCTCGGCCGTATCCCGGGCCGCTGCGTGCAGGGCCTGGGCACGGTTGTGGATATCGGCCGGGCCGGTGTTGTCCAGGATGAACAGCAGCCGCGGAAACAGCGGGTAGCGGCGCCGCCAGGATTCCTCCGGCGGTTCCATGAACGGCTGCCGGGGCCGTCCGACCGGCACGGGTGCGTAACGGTGGAGCCGGGCGTAAGCACCGATCTTCGAGGCCAGGCGCTCAGGCCCCATGGTCGCCCGGTCGACCTCTATGAACGCCCGCAGCATCGCCCCCTCCTCACTGCTGGCGCTGCCGGTGCGGTAGTACAGCAGCGCGTCCGGGATGACCGCCTCGCCGTGGCCGAGGGGGTGGTGGACCTCGGGGATCCAGTCGAGCGGCCGGCACACTTCGCCGCGGCGCCGGGCATCTTGCACGAACGCCAGCCCGACCTCTGTCACCGTCAGCCCATGCCCCGCCCGCAGCCGCACCGCGGTCCGGTCGGCGGCCAGCCGGGACGGCTGCCACTCCCGCAGCTCCGGCAACTGCGCGGCCACCTGCGCCCCGTACTCGGTAACGAACCAGACCCGCGTCCGGCCGGCCTGCGCAAGCGTGACCCGATCCACCAGACCCTCGTTACGGAGTTTGGCCATGCGGCGGCGCGTCTGCTCCACCCGCACCCCGGGCGCGATCAGCAGATGCAGCTGCTCCGTCGTCGCCATCCGGTACTGCGCCAGCACCGCCAACGCCAGCCGGTCCCCACCACCCGCATCCACATTCACCATCGCCCAACCTCGCTACCGGTCCAAGGCAGCACCCACCCCACCGGGCACCGCGCGTCCCCGCCACAGCAGCAGCCGGCCCCGACCACAACCCCGACCACGAAGGCCCGACCACGGTCACGAAGCGACAACACCACCCCCGACCAGGCCCACAACCCCACCCATGAACCGGCCGACAACCCCACCCACAACAGTCCGCGCCCCTCCAGCGCCTGACGACATATCCGCAGCTCACCACCCCTGCACGGCCGTGGTCGCCAGCCCGACATCCCCCTCTGCACACCCCCACACCCCGTCAGCCAGGAAGAAGGAAAGGGGCGGGGATGGGTGGGCGTGCCTCGGGGGATCGGGGCGCCGTGCTCTTGTTGCGCGTCGGCGGGCCTCCGCGCTCGGGCGACGGGCAAGGCCGGCGCGGAAGGGGACGGGCGGGGGCGCTGCCGAGCGGTTGCAGGCGCCCCCGCTGATCGATTGCTGAGGCTGTGTCCGTGCCTGCGGCTGTGATTCCGCAATCCTGCAGGGGCTGTTCGAGGACTGGGAGACCGAGACCATGCACGCCGAGGGCTGGTCCCGCGCCGCCGAACCCAAGGCGCCGCCCGCCCCGCCGGTACATCCCCGTCTCGTACCGCGCGGGGAAGGCTGAGCCGCGATTCATGCAGGAGCCCGGGACCGAGCGGGGTCCGGGCTCCTGCACCGCACACCGCCGGGGGGAGTCGGCGCGCTGGACCTGCCCAACGACGTCCGCACCTCAGGGATGCGCAGGGCGTGGCCGTCAATGGCGGCTGCTGTTCTTCCGCTGGGCAGGGCCCCGGCCGAATAGACAGCCCGAGGGGAGGCGGCCGGTGCGGGGTTAGGCAGTCAGCCTCGCAGGGCCCTCTGCCCCAAGGGGTTGCGGCGGAGGGCCCGCCCCTTTGACCGGTGCGAGGGGGGCTGTTCAGCGTTTCGTGAGGGCGGCCAGGTAGACCCGCACCAGCTCCGCGCCCGCCGTGCACCGTCCGGTTCCTCTCGGGCACTCGTGGCACGTGCGCAGGTGTTCCACGTACGTGTCGTAGCTGCGCTGGGCATCGGGTGTCATGGTGTGCATTCGTGCCTCCCCGCGACACGCGCCACCGGCGCGCTTGCTTGCCGACTGTCTCCAGCCAAACCCGAGCATATGGCGCGAGGAGCGCGTCTGTACCCCACTGCATGACGACGATGGATGACGAATGGGGCCCGTGCCGGTTCCGTCAACGCGGCACGGACCCCGGTGGCGAACCTACCCGCCTCCCGACCGGGGCACCCCCGCGGTTCGGGGTGCGGTGTCCACGCGTGTGGGTGGCGACAGTCGGCGGGCTCGACGGGGCGTTCGGCAGAAAGCGGGAGCGGGTGAGCCGCAACTTCCTAGCGCTGTCCCGCAACTGGTCCGGCTGGTTAGCCGTGGATGCTTTGGTCCACGGACTGCCCGCCGAAAGTTCCTGTCACGGTGTTCGAGTTCCCATCGCCTGAAAACTGCTGGTTGCTACCCGCGGACACGTTGTCGTTTTGGCTGTTGTCCTCATTGGCGTTGCCGTTGCCGAGAACGCCCACTGCGTCGATGGCTCCCGTTGTCTGGGTGAGTTCCTCTCCGGTACCGGGGTCGGGGTCCGCCACCGCGTTAGTTCCGGACAGGACGAAAGTGGCCCCGGCAAGAGCGAGACCAACAGCTACACGCTTCATGTTGTTCATGCCAGGCAAACAATCTTGAGTCCGTCCGAGTTACGTCCACCACGGAGTTCCGGGACGGTCTTTTGGCGAGGGCGCCTGGCGTTCTGGACTCACCTTGGCGGCCCGGCCAGGTTCACCGTTGTGGTGAGGACAGTCGGCGGGCTCGGCGGGACGCTCGGCAGAAAGCCAATGAGTAACCGCCCGTGCGAGCGGCGGCCGGGCCCGTGCCGTCCGGCGGCGCACGGCGACGATGCCCCCGCACCCGCCCCTACCAATATCGGCACGGGACCCCGGGGCCTGCCATCCCGGGGTCCCTCTGTGCGCAATTCGTTGACCATGCGCCCTCAATGACCGGCCGGACCCGGAGACCCGCCCGAACGCGTCCTCAGCCGGCATCGACTACCGGCTGCAACCCACGACGCTGCGCCAGGCCCTGTTCGGGAAGCGCCCGCACGGGCCGCGGGCCGGTTAGCCGTGGATGCTTTGGTCCACGGACTGCCCGCCGAAAGTTCCTGTCACGGTGTTCGAGTTCCCATCGCCTGAAAACTGCTGGTTGCTACCCGCGGACACGTTGTCGTTTTGGCTGTTGTCCTCATTGGCGTTGCCGTTGCCGAGAACGCCCACTGCGTCGATGGCTCCCGTTGTCTGGGTGAGTTCCTCTCCGGTACCGGGGTCGGGGTCCGCCACCGCGTTAGTTCCGGACAGGACGAAAGTGGCCCCGGCAAGAGCGAGACCAACAGCTACACGCTTCATGTTGTTCATGCCAGGCAAACAATCTTGAGTCCGTCCGAGTTACGTCCACCACGGAGTTCCGGGACGGTCTTTTGGCGAGGGCGCCTGGCGTTCTGGACTCACCTTGGCGGCCCGGCCAGGTTCACCGTTGTGGTGAGGACAGTCGGCGGGCTCGGCGGGACGCTCG
Organism: Streptomyces aurantiacus; assembly: GCF_027107535.1. NCBI lineage: Bacteria > Bacillati > Actinomycetota > Actinomycetes > Kitasatosporales > Streptomycetaceae > Streptomyces > Streptomyces sp. Qhu-G9. The sequence continues at coordinate 352,930 of NZ_CP114282.1, forward strand.
GCAGAAAGCCAATGAGTAACCGCCCGTGCGAGCGGCGGCCGGGCCCGTGCCGTCCGGCGGCGCACGGCGACGATGCCCCCGCACCCGCCCCTACCAATATCGGCACGGGACCCCGGGGCCTGCCATCCCGGGGTCCCTCTGTGCGCAATTCGTTGACCATGCGCCCTCAATGACCGGCCGGACCCGGAGACCCGCCCGAACGCGTCCTCAGCCGGCATCGACTACCGGCTGCAACCCACGACGCTGCGCCAGGCCCTGTTCGGGAAGCGCCCGCACGGGCCGCGGGCCGGTTAGCCGTGGATGCTTTGGTCCACGGACTGCCCGCCGAAAGTTCCTGTCACGGTGTTCGAGTTCCCATCGCCTGAAAACTGCTGGTTGCTACCCGCGGACACGTTGTCGTTTTGGCTGTTGTCCTCATTGGCGTTGCCGTTGCCGAGAACGCCCACTGCGTCGATGGCTCCCGTTGTCTGGGTGAGTTCCTCTCCGGTACCGGGGTCGGGGTCCGCCACCGCGTTAGTTCCGGACAGGACGAAAGTGGCCCCGGCAAGAGCGAGACCAACAGCTACACGCTTCATGTTGTTCATGCCAGGCAAACAATCTTGAGTCCGTCCGAGTTACGTCCACCACGGAGTTCCGGGACGGTCTTTTGGCGAGGGCGCCTGGCGTTCTGGACTCACCTTGGCGGCCCGGCCAGGTTCACCGTTGTGGTGAGGACAGTCGGCGGGCTCGGCGGGACGCTCGGCAGAAAGCCAATGAGTAACCGCCCGTGCGAGCGGCGGCCGGGCCCGTGCCGTCCGGCGGCGCACGGCGACGATGCCCCCGCACCCGCCCCTACCAATATCGGCACGGGACCCCGGGGCCTGCCATCCCGGGGTCCCTCTGTGCGCAATTCGTTGACCATGCGCCCTCAATGACCGGCCGGACCCGGAGACCCGCCCGAACGCGTCCTCAGCCGGCATCGACTACCGGCTGCAACCCACGACGCTGCGCCAGGCCCTGTTCGGGAAGCGCCCGCACGGGCCGCGGGCCGGTTAGCCGTGGATGCTTTGGTCCACGGACTGCCCGCCGAAAGTTCCTGTCACGGTGTTCGAGTTCCCATCGCCTGAAAACTGCTGGTTGCTACCCGCGGACACGTTGTCGTTTTGGCTGTTGTCCTCATTGGCGTTGCCGTTGCCGAGAACGCCCACTGCGTCGATGGCTCCCGTTGTCTGGGTGAGTTCCTCTCCGGTACCGGGGTCGGGGTCCGCCACCGCGTTAGTTCCGGACAGGACGAAAGTGGCCCCGGCAAGAGCGAGACCAACAGCTACACGCTTCATGTTGTTCATGCCAGGCAAACAATCTTGAGTCCGTCCGAGTTACGTCCACCACGGAGTTCCGGGACGGTCTTTTGGCGAGGGCGCCTGGCGTTCTGGACTCACCTTGGCGGCCCGGCCAGGTTCACCGTTGTGGTGAGGACAGTCGGCGGGCTCGGCGGGACGCTCGGCAGAAAGCCAATGAGTAACCGCCCGTGCGAGCGGCGGCCGGGCCCGTGCCGTCCGGCGGCGCACGGCGACGATGCCCCCGCACCCGCCCCTACCAATATCGGCACGGGACCCCGGGGCCTGCCATCCCGGGGTCCCTCTGTGCGCAATTCGTTGACCATGCGCCCTCAATGACCGGCCGGACCCGGAGACCCGCCCGAACGCGTCCTCAGCCGGCATCGACTACCGGCTGCAACCCACGACGCTGCGCCAGGCCCTGTTCGGGAAGCGCCCGCACGGGCCGCGGGCCGGTAGCGGCTGAGCCCGCTATCCGATGGTCGCAGCGAGTGTTCGCCGGTCGGTGCGCCGACTCCGGGAGCAGTCGCCGGGCAGGGACGCCGGGTGTCAGGGGCGGGTGTCCACAATGAGGGCCACGGTCGCCGCGAGGATCGTGACCGCGGCCATGACGACCAGCACCGTTCTCACCCCCCTCACGTGTCGACCTGCGCAGGACACGGGGGCCGGCCCCGGCAAGATGCTCCAGGGCACGGGTGAACACTTGCCCTCTGCCGGCATCCGGCGGGCTTGGGCGTCCGTCTCCCGCAACTGCACGCACCACGCACAGGTGTCTTCTGCATGGCCGGCACTCCGGGCGCCGGGACCCGGATCGAAACAGTCACCGAAGGCTTCCATAGCTGCTCAACGACCGACTCCCGGCAAACGGCCGGAGCCTCACCCATTTGCCCCGGCCTCCCTGTTCAGCCGGACTTATCGCAGGAGCCTGAGCACGTCGTCGCCTCCCCGGGAGGAAGCGCATTCCCTGACAGCGACGTGGTGTCGCCTGCCGTCTGCTGGTCACACGAGGTGATCAGCCGCCGAAGGCGCCGTCAGCGTGACGTACGGCCGCAGCCGCAACCGAAGCAGCCCTCGCGACGCTCTGGACCGGTAGTCCGCAAAACACTGGTTGGGAGACAGAGATGACCCCCTGGAGCAACGAGAACCTCAGTTCCTGCGCCTACGCCGACCCCTACGCCGTTCCGGACCTCCCTGAGAGCACCTGGCCGACGCCCGTCCATGCCGGTGACGACCTGGACTACTTCCTGCCGCCGCCCAACCCCGCCGAACGCCTCAACTCGATCCTTGACCCGCGCGATGAACGGCGGCTTGCCCTGAATGCGACGCTCACCGCCGCCAGTACCCCCCCCGATGCCGGAAGACCGCGCGGTCATCGACCAGCTCAGCGCCCTGCCGGCAGACGTCAGCACCGTCCTCCAGCGCTGGCTGCACCACGCCCTGTGAACCCTGGAAGGGACCCGCGACCGTGCGCGACGCGCTGCATCGGGTGGTGACCGGCCCGAGTACCGTCCCGGCCCGGTCGCGTCCTCACCCGCCGACGGCCACAGGGCGTGGGGGCAGTCCAGGTGGCACTATCCAGACGAGCTGGCCGTGCTGCGGCCGTTCGGCCGGCGGACAAGCCAGCCGAGTTGCTGGCTGGATGTTGTCGGCCCGGACGTCGAAGCGCACCCGGTGGCCCGCGACCAGCACGCGGTCCGCGTCGCCGTGCACCGCCGACCGGTGGGCGACAGCCTCCCAGCCGCCGCCGTCCTGAGTGATGGCACCCACACCCCGTTCGGGATCGAACCACTTCACCACACCGCTCGGCACAGGCACCCCCAGCTCTTGACGCCACCGGATGGGAGCCCTCAGCATCTGCCCGCGCATGATCGCCGACAACCGGCGCGGGTCCTGGCGCGCGAGGCAGACACCCCGCGCCCGACCAGGCTTCACTACCCCAGCAAGCGCGCTGGCCGGCTTTCCGGCCGTGCTCAGCGCTGCGGGAAAGCCGTCACAGAAGACCGTGGCACGGAAGGGGTACTGGCACGTCGGCCCAGCTCGCGAGTGCGCGGCCAGCCCGGTCAGGGTGGGATGAAGGCGTCGACCGCCAGGGCGCCGTCGTCGTCCATGCGGACCTGGTCGGCGAGTTGGGCGAGGACCTGTTCCGGCTCAAGACCGGTACGGGCGGCGATCACGCGCAGCCGGCGGCTCACCTCGGCAGACAGCCACACCTGCGCCTTCCACTCATCACGCTCATCCTGACGCTCCATCTGCCACGCGGCACGGCGGGGGAGAGCACCCTCCCGCTGCGCGTCGCGTCCCCGCGCCCACGTACTGCCCTGCACGTCCCCCTCCGGGCTGTAGACCGGCCACCCCTGAGCGTCCGTCAGGGCGGCGACACGGCGCCACTCGGCATGCCGCGCCACCCACTGCTCCGCGAGGTCCTCCGGGTCACCGTCGTACGGGTCACAGCCGACGGCGGGGGAGTGCAGCTGCTGCCGGGTCTCCCGCTCACGCCGCTGCGCTTCCGCGACCTTGTCCGCGACCTGCGCCACGCTCAGCCCCTGGCCCTGGCGCCGGACCGCAGCCCGGGCCACATCATCGGCACTCCACATCACGCGCTGCCCTCCTGCGCCGCCCACGCCAGACCGAGGCCGGCCAACTGCGCACGACGCTCCGCACTCTGGCTGCCCAACGCCGCGAGCGTGCTCGTATCGGCAGCGAGAAGGGCATCCGCTGGGGCGGACACCCCCACTCAGCCGCAGCATGACCGGGCCCGGTGAGCCGTTCCCGTCATCTCTCAGCCATTACCGACCCGGCTTGGTGCCAACTCGGCGATGACCTCGGCACCATCAACTGCTCCCGTCAGCGAGCGCACATCCGCGACGTCGTATTCGGCCACCGCGGCGGCGATCACCACGGCGCCCTGCTCGTCGCCGGGACCATCGCCTCGGAACGCCTCGACGGCAGCCTGCGACTCCCACCGCTCGAAGATGTTGATGCGCCCGGAATCCACCAGGTCTGCGGTGATAGCGAAGTCGAGGCAGCCCGTTGTGCGGCGGGCCAGTTCAACGACGCTCACACAGCCTGCGAGGTAGGAATCACGCTGTTGAGGGTCGACAACGATGTGCCCTGCGACGATCACCATGTGCTGCTCCTTGCTGGGTCCGAACCGGCAGTCGCCAACTATGACCGTCGACCGAGGCCAGACTCATCGGCGCGCAGGATGGGAACTCCCGGTCCATACCCCTGCGCTTGGGCCAACTCCACCGTTGGCTACGGACCGTGACAGGGCTAACTGGCCGTACCTGGGGAATTCTTGCTGGCCGCTGTCATTCCAGTCAAAGCCGAGCATATGGCGCGAGGGGCGCGTCTGTACCCACTGCATGACGACGAGGGAGGGCCCCGTGCCGGTTCCGTCAATGCGGCACGGACCCCGGCGCCAAACCTACCCGCCCCCCGCCGAGAGTGGTCAGTGCCCGGTGACCACGAGATGAGCCCGTTTCTCGGGACGGGTGGCGGCCAGGTAGTGCTCTTCTGCCAGACGCCAGCGAGACTCCCAGTCGATGGGGCCGTGGTCGTCGCCGCGCTCTCGGAGACGGCGCAAGGATTCCTCACGCAGGCTGTCGACGTAGACAAGCAGGTCGTAGTAGTCGGCAAGCTCGGGTCGGGCCGTGTAGACGCCCTCCACGACAACGATGCTGGAGGCGGAGACTCTGTGGAGTTCGCCCGGGGCCAGGTCGCCCGTGATCCAGTCGTAGCGCCGGTAGACAGCATCGCGGCCGGACGTGAGCGGAAGGAGTACTTCCTCGCGCAGCCGCTGCCAGTCGAAGTAACGGTGGTAGCCCTCCTCAGGATCCAGATGGACACGCTCCTTCGCATCCATCGGGCGGTAGAAGTCGTCACCATGCACCACCGCGGCGCCACGCAACTCCACGAGGGCCATCGCCAAGGTCGTTTTACCGGAGCCACCCACACCGTCGATCGCGACCAAAGCAACGCCGCTGCGGCTTCGAGCATCGATGGCAGCGGCCACCTGTTCAGCACTGACCGGGAGCATCATTATGGCCGCATCCTGTTCCCAGCAGGCAGCCCGACAGAAGAGCAGAGGCTCCCGCGTCTCCGACCCGTTGAGGTCGAAATACCTGACCACCCCCTCGGCGTTCGGTCCACCGTTGTTCGAACCGTGCGCCATCCAAAGTGATGAACAGGTGCTGCCCATTCCCGGGCTCTGGTCCACTTCGTGTGGTCGCGTACGCAGAGTGACTGTTGATCTTCGTGCGATGGCAGTTGAGGTCGCCCGAAAATCGCCCGGCTGGACGGTGGTGTGGTCGACAGTCCTTCGCCGTGAACGAAGTGCTTCCGCAGTTGGATGAGCTGCTGTTCTCCTCGGTCGAGGGCGTGTTGTTGGAGTCGGTCGAGGTGTCCGACACAGTCGTCCGGGTCGAGGCTCGTACGACCGCAGGACGGGCGGCCTGTCCGGAGTGCGGATGCTGGTCAGGGCGCATACATGCCTCCTACCTGCGGTTTCCTCGTGATCTGCCGACAGCGGGCAAGCTGGTCGTGGTGTCGTTACGAGTGCGGCGGTTCGTCTGCGCGGAGGACTCCTGCACGCGCAAAACCTTTGCTGAGCAAGTCCCTGGGCTCACGCGTCGGTTCGGACGACAGACCGAGCGGTTGCGATCGACGCTGGTGTCGGTCGGCCTCGCGCTCGCAGGCCGGGCAGGCGCCCGCATGACGGATGCCTTCCAAGTCCCGGTCAGCAGGAATACCCTGCTGAGGCTGATCGCCTCGCTTCCGGACCCCGTCACCACCACACCCCGCGTGGTCGGCGTGGACGAATACGCCCAGCGCAAGGGCCGTATCTACGGAACCGTGCTCGTCGACGTCGAAACACGTCGTCCGATCGACCTCCTTCCCGACCGGGAGGCAGACACGCTCGCGGCCTGGCTCGCCGAGCGGCCCGGCATTGAGATCATCTGCCGTGACCGGGCCCCCTTCTTCGCCGAAGGCGCCACCCGAGGCGCCCCGCAGGCCCTCCAGGTCGCCGACCGATGGCACCTCTGGCACAACCTGGGAGAAGCCGCTGAGAAATGCGTCTACCGGCACCACGGCTGCTTGCGCCCCACGCCGGCGCAGCCGGAGGAACCGCAGGAAGAAGCGGAGCCAACCGCATCGTCACCCTGGCCGACAGGGCACCGGTTCGCCGAACGCACCCGCGCCAATCACGCCACCATCCATGCTCTCCTCGACGCCGGTCACAGCAAGCGATCCGTCGCCCGGCAACTCGGCATGACCCTCAGCACCATCCTGCGCTTCTCCCGCGCCGCCACCCCGGAGGAGATGTTCACCGGCCAGTGGCAAAGCCGTGCGACCAGGCTCGACGACTACAAGCCCTACATCGACCAGCGCTGGCAGGAAGGCTGCACCAACGCCTGGAAACTATGGGAGGAGATCAAGGAACAAGGCTATCCACGCGGATACGCCAGCGTCCGTGACTACGTCAGCAGGACTCTTCGCGGCAAGCCCCAACCGGTCGGCCCCCGACCGCCATCGGCCCGCGCCGTCACGCGCTGGATCCTCACGCACCCCAGGGCTGATTCAAAGTCCTGAGGATCATGGAAACGTGCAGGTCGCTGCGGTGTGACGATCCGGCTGAAGGCCGTCACGAACACAACGAAGCTCCGGTTGACGGGGTGATTTTCCCAAGTCGCCCTGCCCGTCCGGAGCTTCG